>CAZYOL010000283.1:0-5459 GCA_964649065.1 uncultured Spirochaetales bacterium | reverse complement strand
CAGGCGCCCGGGCTCCGTTCCACGTGGAAGGCGCGCGAGGCGGAGGGGTGGTCGCACCCGGCGAGCAGCGCGCCCTGCGCGCGCTGCGCGACGACGCCCTCACCGAGCTGGCCCTCCAGCCACCCGCAGACGTCGGCGACCGCCTCGTCCGCGCTGCGCTCCTCCTCGAGCGCTGGGCGGCTCGGATCAACCTGACCGGCCATCGCGACGCCCGCGCGATCCTGCTGCGCCTGGTCGTCGACGCTGCGGCGCTGTCGACGAAGCTTCCAGAACTCGCCAGCCTGGTCGACCTCGGCGCGGGCGCCGGCTTTCCCGGCATCCCTCTCGCCATCCTGCGCCCCCGTTGCCAGGTCACGCTGGTGGACTCCCGGCTGCGGCGCTTCCACTTCCAGCGCGCCCTGGTGCGGGAGCTGGATCTGACCAACGTGGAGCCGCGGCTGGGCCGCGCCGAGCAGCTGGACCCGCGTCCGGCCGCGGCGGCCATCGCCCAGGCGGTGACATCGCCCGTCCGGGCGGTTCGCTGGCTGCTGCCCTGGGTCGAGACGGGGGGCCTCGTGCTGATCCCCGGCACGGATCGATCTCCGCGAATTCCCGAGATGGAGGGCATCGAGACGGGTCGCTGGGTCGAGTATCGCGTTCCACTCGGCGGCCCGGAGCGGCGACTCTGGATCGGCCGCCGCAGCTGAGGTATACCCTCCCCATCCCATCCCCCCGGGGTCTTGCTGCTGCGCCTGTGCGCTCCTCCACTGGCGCGCCGGGAGGATCTGCTGGTGACGACTGTGATGACGGGACAGGCCGCCGCCGGGCGCCGCAGGCGGATCTTCGCCGTGGTGAACCAGAAGGGCGGCGTCGGCAAGACCACCACGGCGGTCAACCTGGCCGCCTCCTTCGCGGCCTCCGAGCGGCCGACCCTGCTGGTCGACATCGATCCCCAGGCCAACGCCAGCAGCGCGTTCGGCATCGGGCCCTGCGAGCGCCACGTCTATGACGCATTGATCGGTCGGTGCGTCATGAAGGACGTCGCGCTCGAGACCCAGCTCGATTACCTCCGGGTCGTGCCTTCCGGCCGCGAGCTGTACGGAGCCGAGGTCGAGCTGGTGGCCACGGCGAGCCGCGAGCGGCGGCTGGCCCTGGCCCTCGGCGACGCGGGCCAGGATCACGAGATCGTCGTCATCGACTGCCCACCCTCGCTCGGGCTGCTGACCCTGAATGCCTTGGCGGCCGCCGACGCCGTGATCATCCCGCTGCAATGCGAGTACTACGCGCTCGAGGGCCTGGCCGGACTCGTGGAGACCATCGAGCTGGTACGCCGCGAGCTGAATCCCGAGCTGACGATCGAGGGCATCGTGCTGACCATGGCCGACGAGCGGAACAATCTCTCCCGCCAGGTCGAGAGCAACGTGCGCGAGCACTTCGGCGCGCGCGTCTTCCAGACCACCATCCCCCGCAACGTCCGGCTCTCCGAGGCGCCCAGTCACGGCAAGCCGATCCTGCTCTACGACATCCGCTCCAAGGGCGCCGTGGCCTACCTGCAGCTCGCCGCCGAGATCCTGGCTCGCGTCGACGCGAGCCAGGCCCTGCCGGGAGGCGTGTCGTGAAGCGCCAGAACGCCCTGGGACGCGGGCTGGATGCGCTGATTCCCGGAGCGGCCCGGGAGCCCGGCCCGCAGCCGGGCGCGGCGGCGGGCGGTCCGGCCGAGCTGCCCGTCGCCTCGATCGATCCGAACCCGGACCAGCCGCGCCGCGAGTTCGACCCGGAAGAGATCGAGCGGCTCGCGGACTCGATCCGGCAGCACGGCGTGCTGCAGCCGGTGGTGGTCCGTCGCCGCGACGGCGGGCGCTACGAGCTGGTGGTGGGCGAGCGCCGCTGGCGGGCCAGCCGCGCCGCGGGCCGCGCCACGATTCCCGCCGTGGTGGCCGACGTCGACGAGGACGCGCTGCTGGAAGTCGCGCTCGTCGAGAACGTGCAGCGGCGGGACCTGAATCCCATGGAGCTGGCCCACGCCTTCCGTCGGCTGACCGAGAGCGGGTCGACACAGGAAGATGTCGGCCGGCGCGTGAGCCTGGATCGCTCGACGGTGGCCAATCACCTGCGGCTGCTGGACCTCTCGCGGGAGATGCAGGCAGACGTGGAGGCCGGGCGGCTGAGCGTCGGCCACGCCAAGGCCCTGCTGCAGGTCGCCAGCCCCGAGCGCCGTCGCCACCTGCGGGATCGGATCCTGCGCGACGGCCTCTCGGTGCGCGCCGCCGAGGAGCTGGGCCGCAGCCGGGGGGCCGCGCGCCCGGCCGGGACCCGATCCGCGCGGAGCCCCTCGGACCCCGAGCTGCTGCGCCTGGCGGACTCCCTCCGCCAGCGCTTCCAGACCCGGGTGCGCCTCCAGGGCGATGCGAAACGCGGGCGCATCGAGGTCGAGTTCTTCGGCCCGGAGGACCTGCAGCGCATCGCGGAGCTGATGCTCGGCGATGGCTGAGCCCGCCTCCGAGCCCGGTCTCGAGGCCGCGCCCCAGCCGACGCTGGCGCCGGCACTGGGGCCCGGCTCGCGCTTCGAAGGCCTGGTGGTGCTGCGGGGCCCGGGCCGCATCGACGGCGACGTCCGCGGCCAGATCGTGGCCTCGGACCAGCTCTGGATCGGCGAGGCGGCCCGCATCGACGCCTCGATCGACGCCTCGGAGGTGGTGATCGCGGGCCGGGTGACGGGGGAGGTGCGGGCCCGTCAGCGCATCGAGCTGCTCGCCGGCGCCCGGGTCACGGGCACCCTGACGGCTCCCAAGGTGCGCTGCGCCGACGGCGCTCACCTCGACGGCAGCCTCCGCACGGGAGCGCCCGAGCCGCCTTGAAACTAGGACGGGCTGTGTAACACTCGCGCCGCCTGGCTGCCGGCGGATCGTCCAAGCGGTCCGCCGGTCTCGTTTTTCTCACGGGTGCACGGCCCCGCCCGGCGTCCCCTCCGCTCGAGGCTTCCGGGGTGCGTCGGTGGCTGCGCCGCCCCGTCGACCGGAGAGCTGATTGCGCACACTGCGAGCCCTGACCCTCGCGGGGGCACTCGTCCTGGCGGCGACCGGTGAGGCCCTGGCGGCCGAGGGCGGCATCGAGCTGATACCCGACTGGCGCCTGCTGCTGGTGCTGGTCGTGGGCTTCGGCCTGCTGGTGATCCCCCTGAACGGCCTGCTGTTCCGGCCCATCCTCCGGGTGCTGGACGAGCGCGAAGAGCGCATCGCCGGTACCCGGAGGCGCGCGGAGAGCACCTCCCGCCAGGCCGAGGAGGTGATGGAGCGCTACCAGCGGGAGATCGCCAAGGCCCGGGCCGAGGCCGACCGCGAGCGCACGGAGAAGCTCGAGCAGGCGCGCGGCAGTGCGGCCCAGGAGACCGCGGCGGCGCGGGAGGAGACCGAGCGCCGAATCGATGCGGCCCGTGCCGAGCTGGGCCGGGCGCTGGACGACGCTCGCGCCTCGCTGCGACCCCAGGCCGAGAGCCTGGCCCGCGAGGCGGCGGCCCAGGTGCTCGGGAGGCCGCTGTGAGCCGGGCTCGCGCGCTGGCCGTGGGGCTCTGGGGGGTGGCGGCGGCCGGGGTCGCCCAGGCCGCCAGCGGCGACGGCAACGCCTCGAGCCTGCTCTGGACGGCCTTCAACCTGGCGGTGCTGCTGGCGGTGATCGTCTACTTCGCGCGCAAGCCCCTGGCCACCTTCTTTACCGAGCGCCGCGACACGATCCGCTCCGAGCTCGAGGAGGCCGAGTCGCTGCGGCGGGAGGTCGAGGGCCGCTTCGCCGACTGGCAGCGCAAGCTCGTGGACCTCGACCAGGAGATTCAGCAGCTGCGCAGCGGCGTGATCCATCGGGCCGAGGCGGAGGGCGAGCGGATCCGGGCCGACGCGCGCGCCTCGGCGGAGCGCATGCGCCGGGAGGCGGCGGCAGCCATCGATCAGGAGCTGCGCCGGTCCCGCCAGGCACTGCGCGAGGAGGCGGCGGAGCTGGCGGTGACGCTCGCCGGCGAGCTGCTCGGCCAGAGCGTGGAGATGCGCGACCACGAGCGGCTGGTCGACGAGTTCGTCGCGAAGGTCGAGCAGTCCAGCCACGGGGCGGGGAGCTGAGCGTGCGCAACACCGCCGCCGCCCGTCGCTATGCCAAGGCCCTCTTCGAGCTGGCCCGAGAGGCCGCTGCCGTGGACGGAGTGCGCGGGCAGCTCGAGGGCCTCGAAGCGCTCTTCGTCGAGAGCCCCGAGCTGCGCGATGCGATCTTCCGGCCCCTCCACCCGGTCGAGCAGCGGCGCGCGGTGCTCGAGGCGATCGCCGAGCGCGCTGGCGCGGACGCGACGGTTCGGCACTTCATCGCCTTCCTGGTGGACCAGCGGCGGCTGATCGACTTCGACACCATCCGCGAGGAGTACGGCCGTCTGGCCGATGCCGCGGCGGGGCGCACCCGGGCCGAGGTGCGGGCGGCGAGCCCGCTCTCGGAGGCGCAGCGCGAGCGCCTGCGCCAGGCGCTGGCGTCGCGCACGGGCCAGCAGGTCGAGCTGGACGTCCAGGTCGATGCCTCGCTGATCGGCGGGGCGGTGGCGCGGGTGGGCACCTTGGTCTTCGACGGAAGCCTCAAGTCGCAGCTCGAGCAGCTGCGCTCCAGCCTCATGAAGGGAAGCTGATCATGGACATCAAGCCGGGCGAGATCACCGACATCCTCAAGCGGGAGATCAAGGACTACGGGCGCCAGATCGACGTGGCCGAGACGGGGACGGTGCTGTCCGTGGGCGACGGCATCGCGCGGGTCTACGGCCTGGACAAGGTCATGGCCGGGGAGCTGGTCGAGTTCGACGGCGGCCTGATGGGCCTGGTCCTCAACCTGGAGGAGGACAACGTCGGCATCGCGGTGATGGGCGAGACCACCCACCTCCGCGAAGGAGACACCGTACGGCGTACCAGCCGGATCATCGAGGTGCCGGTGGGCGAGGGGCTGGTGGGTCGCGTGGTCGACGCCCTCGGCCAGCCCATCGACGGCCGCGGTCCGATCGACTCGGGCGAGTCGCGGCGCGTGGAGGTGAAGGCCCCCGGCATCGTGAAGCGCCAGTCGGTGAACGAGCCGCTGCAGACGGGCATCAAGGCCATCGACGCCATGACGCCCATCGGCCGGGGCCAGCGCGAGCTGATCATCGGCGACCGCCAGACCGGCAAGACGGCCATCGCCGTCGACACCATCATCAACCAGAAGGACACCGACGTCTTCTGCATCTACGTCGCCATCGGCCAGAAGCAGTCGACGGTGGCCCAGGTGGTGGACAAGCTGAGCCAGCACGGCGCGATGGAATACACCATCGTGGTCGCCGCCACGGCCGCCGAGCCCGCCCCGCTCCAGTTCATCTCGCCCTACACGGGGTTCACCATCGGCGAGTGGTTCCGCGACAATGGCATGCACGCGCTGATCATCTACGACGATCTGTCCAAGCAGGCCGTCGCCTACCGCCAGCTCTC
>CAZYOL010000282.1:0-5513 GCA_964649065.1 uncultured Spirochaetales bacterium | reverse complement strand
CACCTTCGTGCGCATCGACGTGACGTGGTGGTTCGAGCACCGCCGGGTCTTCGTCGACCAGATCGGCGACATGCGCGAGCATCTGACCATCGACCTCCATCGCGAGCGCGTGAACCTGGCCGACGTCGTCGGTGGCGGGGACTGACCGGTGCAGCTCCTCGACGTCGCCGACGCCGCCGACCTGGTCGAGCTCTGCCACGAGCGGGGCTGGACCGACGGTCTGCCCGTCGTGCCCCCCACCCCCGACCGGGTGGAGGCCGCGCTCGCGGCCAGCGGGTGGGCGGCCGACGAGGTCGTCTGCGAGTACCTCGAGCGTCGCCGGGTGGTGACCGCGGAGCAGGTGGCGGTCAACGCCGTGCTCGCGGGATGCCGACCCGAGCACGTCCCCGTCGTCATGGCCATCGTCGAGGCCATGGGTGACCCCGCGTTCGAGCTCCACATCGCCAACGCGTCCACGGGGGGCTCGGCCATCGGGCGTGCTTCGGCCCCCGACATGGAGGAGGCGACACGGTCGTTCATGGACCGTGAGATGCGTTCGGGGGAGCCGGAGGTGGAGGGGGCGGGCGGCCGCATCAACGCCTACACCAGCTTCGACGTCACCGTATACCACGCCACCCTGCCCTCGGAGCAGCTGCCGATCGGCCTGGACGTACTGTCGGATGCGGTGCTGTATCCGCGCTTCGAGCCCGTGGAGATCGAGCGCGAGATCGAGGTGGTGCTGGAGGAGATCCGGCGCTCCGAGGACTCGCCCTCGCAGGTCCTCTGCGACCTCGTGCTGGCCGAGACCTTCCGCCGGCATCCCTATCGGGCGCCCATCCTGGGAACACCGGAGAGCGTCGCAGCCATCGACCGCAAGCGGCTGCGCGCCTTCTTCGAGCGCTGGTACGCACCGGCCAACCTGACCGTGGTGGCCGCCGGGGCCTTCCAGAGAGAGGCGCTGCGCGCCGCGGTCGAGGCGGCCTTTCCGGCCGCGGGCGGCCCGGCCCCGCGGCGCGGCCGCCCGGCGGAGCCCGGCCAGGAGGAGCTGCGCAGCGTGGTGGTCGCGCGGCCCTTCGAGCGGGCCGATTTCGACCTGACCTGGGCCTCGGTGGGCCTGGCGGATCCCGATGCGGCGGCGCTCGACCTGCTGGCCTTCGTGCTCGGCGGCTGCGAGAGCAGCCGGCTGGTGCGGCGGGTGAAGGAGCGCGAGGGCCTGGTCGATCGGATCGACGCCTCCTGCTACACGCCCCTCGACCCCGGCTTCTTCTCGATCGGCTACGAAGCCGAGCCGGAGCAGGCCGGGGCCTCGCTGGAGGCGACCCTGCGCGAGGTGGAGCGCGTGCGCATCGGGGCGATCAGTGCCGCCGAGCTGGAGACGGCTCGCGCGAACTTCCTGGCCATGGAGCACTTCGAGCGCGAGAGCGTGTCGGGGCAGGCCCAGAAGCGCGGCTGCTTCGAGCTGCTGGCGGGCGACTTCCGCGTCGAGGAGCGCTACCTCGAGGCGGTGAAGGGGGCGACCGCCGAGGACCTGCGGCGCGTGGCCCACCAGCGGCTCGCCCCGGAGCGGCTCACCGTCGGCGTGCTGCTGCCGGAAGAGGCGCCCGACGCCATCGACGCGGGACGCATCCGCGACGCCGTTCGCCGCGGCGTGGAGGGAACGGCGCGCAGCTTCGCGGTCCCCCGCGTCCGCGCGCGCGAGCCCGAGCGGGTGAGCTTCGAGCTGCCCGGCGGCTCGCGACTCCACGTGCTCCCCCGCCGCGAGATCCCGGTGGTGGCGGCGCGGGCCGCGGTGCTGGGAGGACTGCTGGCGGAGAGCTGGGACCGCTCCGGCCTGTCCAGCTTCCTGTGCTCCATGTGGTGTCGCGGCACACGCAGCCGCTCGGCCGCCGACTTCGCGCGCAGCGCGGAAGCCCTGGCGGCCGAGATCGACGGCTTCACCGGGCGCAGCAGCAGCGGCCTGACACTCGAGACGCCCAGCGAGAACCTGGGCCCCGCCCTGGACCTCTTCACGGAGGTGCTCCTCGAGCCGGGCTTCGACCGCGAGGAGATCGAGCGCGAGCGGCGCGACACCCTGGCCGCCATCGAGCGCCGCGAGGACCGGCTGGCGGCCCGCGCCTTCCTGCTCTTCGCCGAGACCCACTTCCAGCACCACCCCTACCGCCAGCCCCTGCTGGGTCGCCGCGAGAGCGTCGAGTCCTTCGATCGCGACAGCATCGAGGCGCACCACCGGCGGCTGGTCCGCGGCCCCGGACTGGTCCTGGCGCTCTCCGGCGACCTCGATCCGGATGCGGTGGCCGAGCAGCTCTCCTCCCAGCTGGCCGAGCTTCCCGCGCAGGCGCCCGATTGGGAGCTGCCCGCCGAAGAGCCGCCCCCGTCGGAGATCCGCCGGGTCGAGCTGCAGAAGGACCGCGCCCAGGCACATCTGGTGATCGGCTTCCGCGGCCTCACGGTGCGGGACGACGACCGCTTCGCCCTGGAGATCGTCTCCCAGCTGCTGGCGGGCCAGGGCGGCCGTCTGTTCCTCGAGCTGCGCGACCGCCGCGGCCTCGCCTACGCGGTCAACGCGGTCAACGGCGCGGGGCGGGCCCCGGGGAGCTCCGCCGCCTACATCGCCACCGCGGGCGACAAGCTCGAGGAGGCCCGGAAGGGGCTCCTCGAGGAGCTGGACGCCCTGGTCCAGCGGCCGCCCGCATCGCAGGAGCTGGAGCGCGCCCGCCAGCACCTGGTGGGCGGCCACGTGATCGACCAGCAACGCAACGCCTACCACGCGGCGCAGGTCTCGCTGAACGACCTCTACGGCCTCGGCCCGGCGGCCGACCGCAGCTACGTCGAGAAGCTGCGGGCGGTGAGCGCCGAGGACGTGCTGCGCGTGGCCCGGCGCGTGGTGCGCCTCGACGCCTATACCCAGGCCCTGGTGCACCCCTAGAGGGGGTGGCGGGCCTGCAGCCGGGCGCGCTCAGAGCCCGGCGGCCAGGCCGTCGCGGCGCGGGTCGTTGCCGCCGGTGTGCAGGCCCGACTCGGGATCGATCACGATCGCCTCGGCCGCCGACCAGTTGCGCGGCGAGACCTCGACCGGGTGGCCCCGACGCTCGAGGGCGCGGATCACGTCGTCGGAGAAGGCGCGCTCCACGAGCAGGCGCCCGGGCCGCCACTGGTGGTGGAAGCGCGGCGCGGCCACGGCCTCCTGAACGTCCATGCCGTAATCGACCACGTTCAGGATGCTGAGCAGCACGGTGGTGATGATGCGCGGCCCGCCGGGGCTGCCGGTCACCATCCACAGCTCTCCGTCGCGCAGGACGAAGCTGGGCGTCATGCTGGAGAGCGGTCGCTTCCCGGGAGCGACCGCGTTGGCGCCCCGCGTGTCCAGCAGCCCGTAGGCATTGGGCCGGTAGAGGGCCACGGAGAAGTCGTCCATCTCGTTGTTGAGGACGATGCCGGTGCCGGGCACCGTGATGCCCGAGCCGAAGGGCGTGTTCAGGGTCTTGGTGATCGAGACCGCCATGCCGGAGGCGTCGGTCACGGAGAGGTGGGTGGTCCCGGAGTCGTCCGGGATCTGCTGCGGACCCGAGACGCGGATCGCGACCTCTCCCCGGCCCCAGGTCCACGGGGCCCGCCGCCAGCGCGGTGGATTGATGCGACGGGCGAGCCGCGCCGCATAGGCCTCGGAGATCAGCTCGTCGACGGGCACGTCGACGAAGTCGGGATCGCCGAGGAAGGCCGCCCGGTCGGCGAAGGCCAGCTTCATCGCCTCGGCGATGCGGTGCACGCCTGCCGAGGAGCCGGCCCCCAGGGCGGCCAGATCGAAGTGCTCGAGGATGTTCAGCATCTCGATCAGGGCCACCCCGCCCGAGGAGGGCGGGGGAAAGGAGACGATCTCGGCGCCGCGATAGCGGCCGCGCACGGGCTCGCGCCAGCGGGTGCGATAGCCGGCCAGGTCCGACTCCGTGAGCACCCCCCCGTGGGCCTTCACGGCCTCGGCGATGCGGCGCGCGGTCTCGCCCGTGTAGAAGGCCTCGGGGCCGCGCGCGGCGAGTGCGCGGAGCGTCGCCGCGAGGTCGGTCTGCACCAGCCGCCAGCCGGGCCGGGCGGGCTGGGGAGGAAACTGGATGCGAGCCGTCTCCGGGAAGCGCTCGGCCAGGCCCCGGGCGCGCATGGCCTCGAGCATACGCGCGTGGTAAGGGCCGATCGGGAAGCCCTCCGCGGCCAGGCGGATCGCCGGCGCCAGCACCTCCGGCAGCGACCGGGTTCCGTGCTGCTCCAGCAGCTCGACGAGGCCGGCGACGAGCCCGGGGGTCGCCACCGCGAGCCCTCCCCAGAGCGAGGCCCGCTCCGGCAGGCCGGGCCGGACGAACATGTCGCGGTCGGCCGCGGCTGGCGCCGTCTCGCGGGCGTCGAGGGCGAGGACCCGGCCGTCGGCCAGGCGCAGCAGGACGAAGGCTCCGCCGCCGACACCCGTGGAGAAGGGCTGGGTCACCCCGATCGCGAAGGCCGCCGCCACCGCCGCATCCACCGCATTGCCGCCGGCGGCGAGCTGTTCGAGGCCGGCGCGGGTGGCGTCGGCCTGGGAGCTGACGACCATGCCGGAGCGGCCCAGCGCCGGAGCCCGGCTCGCAGCCGGGGCCGGCCCCTGGGGCACGAGCAGCAGCAGGGCGAGGAGAGCCCCTCGGGCGGCTGTCCGGAGGCGCGGCCTGGGCATGTCCGGGGACGCTATCCCAGGCCAGGAGGGCGAGCCCCTCGAGTCCCCGGGCCCCCGGTCGATAGAAGGGAGGAGAGGCGGGAGGCGGCGGCATGGAGAGCGGTGGATGCGTGCAGCGGAGAGCGCGCTGGGGCGGGAGGCTCGGGGCTGCCCTCTGCGTCGCACTCGCGGCCTGTGGCGGGGCCTCCGAAGAGGGCTCGGACTCCGCAGGCTTCGTCCTCGAGGACGCGCCCCGCGACGTGGCGGTGCTGGAGGTAGAGGGCTTCGGGGAGATCCGCATCGAGCTGCTCCCCGAGCTCGCCCCGCGCACCGTGGCCCACTTCCGGGAGTTGGCGACCGGGGGGCGCTACGACGGCACCACCTTCCACCGGGTGGTCCCGGGCTTCGTCATCCAGGGGGGCGACCCCTTCACGCGCAACGCCGACCCGCGCGACGACGGCCGCGGCGGCTGGCAGGTGCGCGTACCGGCCGAGTTCAACGACCTGCCCTATCAGCGAGGCGTGGTCGGCATGGCCCGCTCGAGCGGGACCGACTCGGGCAGCCAGTTCTTCATCGTCCAGGAGGCCCTGCCGGCCGAGGGCCCCTTCACCTTCTTCGGGCGCGTGGTGGACGGCATGGACGTGGTGGACGCCATCAGCGAGGTCGAGATCGACCTCTACGGGCGCTACGGACCCAAGTCGCGGCCCTATCCCGAGGACGTGGTCGTCGAGCGGGTGCGCATCGAGCCCGCCAGCGGAATAGCCGCGGCCTCGGCGAGCGGCTAGCTTCCGGCGCCCGTGGCCCGGTAGCTCAGTTGGTAGAGCACATGACTGAAAATCATGGTGTCGGCGGTTCGATT
>CAZYOL010000281.1:0-5520 GCA_964649065.1 uncultured Spirochaetales bacterium | reverse complement strand
CTGGACCTGTCCTTCAGCGTCCAGAAGCTCTCGCGTTTCCGGGCCAACATCTTCGTGCAGCGCGGCAACGTCGCCGGCGCCTTCCGCTCCATCCCGTTCAAGATCAAGAGCTTCGAGGACCTGGGCCTGCCAAAGGTGGTGGAGGAGCTCTCGCGCAAGCCGCGCGGGCTGATCCTGGTGACCGGCCCCACGGGCTCGGGCAAGTCCACCACCCTGGCGACCATGATCGACAAGATCAACCAGGAGCGGAACGACCACATCGTCACGATCGAGGATCCGATCGAGTACCTGCACCACCACAAGGGCTGCGTGGTGAACCAGCGGGAGGTGGGTGCCGATACCCACAGCTTCAAGAACGCCCTCAAGTACATCCTGCGCCAGGACCCGGACGTGGTGCTGATCGGCGAGATGCGCGACCTCGAGACCATCGAGGCCGCCCTGACCGTCGCCGAGACCGGACACCTCTGCTTCGCGACCCTGCACACGAACTCCGCGGTGCAGACGATCAACCGCATCGTCGACGTCTTCCCGCCGCACCAGCAGGCGCAGATCCGAGCCCAGCTCTCCTTCGTGCTCGAAGGCGTGCTCTGCCAGGCCCTGCTGCCGCGCGCGAACGGGCCGGGGCGGGTGATGTCTCTGGAGATCATGGTGCCGAACGCGGCGATCCGGAACCTGATTCGCGAGGACAAGATCCACCAGATGTACTCGGCCATGCAGGTGGGTCAGGACAAGTTCGAGATGCAGACGATGAACCAGTCGCTGGCGAACCTCTACCAGCGCAGGCTCATCAGCCTGGACGATGCCATGGCGCGAAGCGCCGATCTCGACGAGCTGCGGAATCTGGTGGCCCAGGGCGGTGCGCCCTCCGTGGCTCGCCGGGCCGCCGGCAAGGCCTGAGCCGGGCCGGGGGAGGGGAGAGCAATGCCGATCTTTCTGTGGAAGGCGCGAACCCGCCAGGGCTCCCTGAAGAAGGGGGAGATCGAGGCCGTCAACGAAGAGGCGGTGATGACGCAGCTGCGCGCGCAGATGCTCGTCCCGGTCTCGGTCAAGAACAAGCCCAAGGACGTCTCCGAGTACCTGCCCTTCCTGAAGCCGGGCATCAAGATCCGCGAGCTGGTGATCTTCACCCGGCAGTTCGCGACCATGATCGACGCCGGCCTGCCGCTGGTCCAGTGCCTGGGCATCCTGGGCGATCAATCGCCGAACCCGACCTTCAAGGCGATCATCCGGGAGATCAAGTCGGACGTGGAGCAGGGCTCGACCTTCGCCGACGCCCTGCGCAAGCACCCCAAGCCCTTCGATGCGCTCTACGTGAACCTGGTGCAGGCCGGCGAGATCGGCGGCATCCTGGACACCATCCTCAACCGGCTGGCGGTCTACCTCGAGAAGGCCGACGCCCTGGCGCGCAAGGTGCGCGGCGCCCTGGTCTACCCGGTCTCGGTGCTGGTGGTCGCCATCCTGGTGGTGGCGCTGATGCTGGTGAAGGTCATCCCGGTCTTCGAGAAGATGTTCGCCGACTTCGGCGGCGAGCTCCCGGGGCCCACCCAGGTGGTGATCTCGCTCTCGCACTTCATGCAGCAGTGGATCCTGATCGTGACCGTCGTGGTGGTGGCGGCCTTCGTCGCCTTCTTCCAGGCGCGCAAGCGGAATCGCCGCTTCCGGCGGGCCACCGACGCCCTGTCGCTCCGGCTTCCGATCTTCGGCTCCCTGCTGCGCAAGGTGGCGGTGGCGCGCTTCACGCGCACGCTGGGGACCATGATCGCCAGCGGCGTGCCGATCCTCGACGCCCTGGACATCGTGTCGCGGACGGCGGGCAACGTGGTGATCGAGGAGGCGCTGAACGACGTGAAGGCGGCCATCTCCGAGGGGAAGACCATCGCGGAGCCGCTCTCCGAGTCCGACGTCTTCCCCGGCATGGTCACCCAGATGATCGCGGTGGGCGAAGAGACGGGCGCCATGGAGAACATGCTCAACAAGATCGCCGACTTCTACGACGAAGAGGTGGATGCGGCGGTCGACGCGCTGACGGCGCTGCTCGAGCCCATGATGATGGTGGGCCTGGGCGGCACCGTGGGCGGCCTGCTGATCGCGATGTACCTGCCGATCTTCAAGATCGCCGAGACGATCTCCTAGCCGCCCCTTCTAGGCACGAACTCGGGAAGGGGAGGCGGGGTGGAGAGCGGAGAGGCGCTCCAGCAGCGGCTCGTCCGCCTGATGGCGGCCCGTCTGGGCCTGGCGCTGGTGAGCCTGGCCGTGGCGCTGGCCCTCGACGCCAGCGTGGCCGACTTCGGCCTCAGCGATCGACGCGGCTTCTACGGGACGGTGGCGCTGGTCTTCCTGGCCACCGTGGCCTACGGCGCGGCGCTGCCCTATGTGCGCTGGCTTCGCTCCTTCGCCGCGGTGACCATCGCCCTCGACATCGCGCTGGTGAGTGCCCTGGTGCAGCTCTCCGGCGGGCCGGAGTCGCCCTTCGTATTCCTCTACGTCCTGGTCGCCGTCTACGGCGGCTTCCTCTTCGGCCGGGCGGGGACGCTGGCCACGGCTGCGGCCATCTCCGCGGCCTACGGCGGCATCCTCGTCTGGGCGCGCCAGCAGGCCAGCGAGCCCGTCGATCCCCTGGCCATCTGGGCCACGGGCTGGCTGGTCCACGCCGGTGCCGTGGTGCTGGCCGGGGCGCTGTCGAGCTTCCTGGCGGGAGAGCTGCGCCAGACCGGCGAGGAGCTGGCGCGCCGCACGAGCGACCTGCGGCGGCTGCAGGGCCTCTACCAGCGCACGGTGGAGAGCCTGATGAGCGGTCTGCTCACGACGGATCCCCAGGGCCGGGTGACCAGCTTCAACCGCCAGGCCGCCAGCATCACCGGCGTCGCGCCGGAGCAGGCCCTGGGGCGCGACGTGGAGGAGCTGCTTCCGGGCATCCGCGAGGCGGCCCTCTCGGGAGCCGATCACGGCGTCGGTCCCGAGGCCCGCGCGCGCATGCGCTACTGCAACGCGGCCGGCAGCGCCCTGCATCTCGGCGTGGGGGCGTACATCCTGCGCGACGAATCGCAGGACGCCGACGGCTACGTGGTGATCTTCACCGATCTGACGCGGGTGGTGCAGATGGAGGAGGAGCTGCGCCGCAAGGATCGCTTGGCGGCGGTCGGGGAGCTGTCGGCCCACATCGCCCACGAGATCCGCAACCCCCTGGCGGCCATCTCGGGCTCGGTCCAGATCCTGCGATCGCGCCTGGAGCCCGGAGAGGCCGGTGGCGAGGCGGCGCGCCTGATGGACATCGCGCTGCGCGAGATCGAGCGCCTGAATCACCTGATCGTCGACTTCCTCCACTACGCGCGCCCCGGTGCCCCGGCCCGGGTGCCGGTCCGGGCCAGCGCCATCGTGGCCGAGGTCCTGGAGATGTTCTCGAGCGACTGTCCCGAGAGCCTGGAGCTGGTGCCCCGGGTGCCGGAGGACCTGGTGGTGCTGGTCGACCCGGCGCAGCTGCGGCAGGCCCTCTGGAACCTGATCCTCAACGGCTCCCAGGCCATGCCGGAGGGCGGTCCGCTGGAGATCTCCGGGCGGCAGCTCTCGCCTCAAGAGGCGGGTGGAGGCGGCCGAAGCGAGGCCCAGGAGGAGGCCAAGGTGCGCTGGGCCGAGATCCGGGTCGCCGATCGGGGGGAAGGCATTCCCAGGGAGGTCGCCGAGCGCGTCTTCGAGCCCTTCTTCACCACCAAGCGGGGGGGCACGGGCCTCGGTCTCGCCATCGTCCACCGCATCGTGGAGCACCACGGCGGCAGCATCCGCCTGGAGGCTCGCGAAGGCGGGGGGACGGCGGTCTGTCTGCGCCTGCCCTCCGCGGGGACGGCCCCGTGAGCGAGACGAAGGCTCGGCTGCTCGTCGTCGACGACGAGCGGAGCATGCAGGAGTTCCTCGAGATCTTCTTTCGGGGCGAGGGCTACGAGGTGGTCACGGCCGGCGACGTCCGGAGCGGCCGGCTGCACCTCGAGGCAGACGACTTCGACGTGGTGATCACGGACATCCAGCTGCCCGATGGCTCGGGCCTGGAGCTCTTGAGCCTGGCCCAGGACTGTGCGCCGGAGACCGTGGTCATCATGATCACGGCCTTCAAGAGCACCGAGTCGGTGATCGCCGCCATGCGACAGGGCGCCTACGACTACATCACCAAGCCCTTCCAGCTCGACGAGATCCGGCTGGTGGTCGAGAAGGCCCTGGAGAAGAAGAACCTCTCGAGCGAGAACCGGCGGCTGCGCAGCGAGCTGCGCAGCCGGAGCCGCGATCGCTCGATCGTGGGTCACAGCGCCGCCATGCAGCGCATCTTCGCCCTGATCCGCCAGGTGGCCGAGACCCGCACGACCGTCCTGATCAGCGGCGAGAGCGGCACCGGCAAGGAGATGGTGGCGCGCGCGATCCACCGGGGCGGCGATCGCCGCGATCGGCCCTTCGTGGCGCTCAACTGCGGCGCGATTCCCGAGAACCTGCTCGCATCCGAGCTCTTCGGGCACGTGAAGGGCGCCTTCACCGGCGCCGTCCAGAGCAAGGCCGGCCTCTTCGAGACCGCCGACGGCGGCACCCTCTTCCTGGACGAGATCGCGGAGCTCAGTCTCCCGCTGCAGGTCAAGCTGTTGCGGGTGATCCAGGAGAAGGCGATTCGCCGCGTCGGGGGCAACGGCGACCGCAGCATCGACGTGCGCATCGTGGCGGCCAGCAACCGGGACCTGAAGCAGGAGGTCGCCGAGGGCCGCTTCCGCGAGGACCTCTACTACCGCCTCAACGTGATCGAGGTGGCGCTGCCGCCGCTGCGGGAGCGACGCGACGACATCCCGCTGCTCGTCGCGCACTTCATCGAGAAGTACGCGGCGGAGCTGGGCAAGGAGGTCAGCGGGCTCTCGGAGGCCGCCCTGGAGCGGGTGCTGGCCTACGACTACCCCGGCAACGTGCGCGAGCTGGAGAACGTGGTGGAGCGGGCCGTCGCCCTCTGCCAGGGGACCGAAGTGGAGCCCGAGGCCCTCCCCCCGGCCCTGCTCGAGCGACCGCGCGCCATGGCGACGCCGCGCATCCCCGACGAGGGCGTCAACCTCGACGAGCTGACCGGCGAGTACGAGCGGGGCCTGCTGCTGGAGGCCCTGGAGCGCAGTGGCGGCGTCAAGAAGCGCGCCGCCCAGCTGCTGGGTATCACCTTCCGGTCCTTCCGCTACCGCCTGGAGAAGCTCGGACTCGAAGGCCCCGCGCCCGACGACGTCTAGGGCCGTGGGCCTGCGCGGTCTCCAGACCGAGATCCTGGCCAGCCTGTCGCTGGTGATGCTGACCGCCACCGCCATGCTGGGCCTGCTGGTGCAGCGCACCCACGAGTCGCAGCTCGATCGGCTGCGCGAGCTGGCCGCGGCCAGCCTGGTCCGCGAGGCCAGCTCGCCGCTGCCCCGGACCCCGCAGGCGGGGCTGCGTTGGTGGAGGGTGCGTCCCCCCGGCGGCCCGGCGGGTGGGGCCGGCGGATCGGCCCCCGCGCCGCTGCGCGCGCTGGCCGCC
>CAZYOL010000280.1:0-5567 GCA_964649065.1 uncultured Spirochaetales bacterium | reverse complement strand
GCAGGGCACCGATTTGGGCAGGCCGGCCCCTAGGGCCGCCTGACGCGCCGGCGCGGGGAGCGGGGCGACGGGGAGTGGTGGGGGGTCCCGAGCCGACTCTGAGGAGCGATCCCCACCAGCGGCAGACCGCGGCTCCCGCCCGGTGTCGGCGACTCGACCTGGACGGCAATCCACTTCCCTGTGGTGAACTCCGGTTCCGATAAGTGGCAACTCTCTTCCACTCCCGAGAGTGTGAGCGAACTCACGTTCCTCCCGGGGCGAGGCGGAAAAGCACCGATAGATAAGGACTATCTGGTGAAGTCTTGCCGGTCGCCCCGCGGCTGGCATAAGGCTTGCTCGCTATGCGCCGCGGGACCCCGGTCCCCACTTTTTCGAAGAGCCCACGATTTCACGAGGAGAGAGGCCGAGAGGGAGTCACAGATCGGCCGCGCGCCACGGCGCGCGGAGGCATCGCCCCCCATTGCGATCAACAGGCTGGCGCCACCTCGAGCTCGACGGCGCGACGCGCAGTTCGAGCCCCTCGGGGGAGCTCCGGCGCCAGCCAAGAGTCCCGGGGGGGTCGACATCCTCGGAGCCTTGCCACGTGAAGGCGCAGAAGCGAGAGGCGAGTGGCAAGCCCGAACACCTCACGAACGAGAAAGCCCTGGCCGAGCGACCACGAGCTGGTCGGCCACATCCTGGCGGGAAGCGTCGAGCACTTCGAGCTTCTCTACGAGGCCTACTTTCCGCGGGTGTATCGCTTCGCCCTGAAGCGCCTGCGCGATCCGGGCGAGGCCGAGGACGTGACCCAGGAGGTCTTCTTCACCGTCTTCGACTGCCTGGAGAGCTACCAGGGACAGTCCAGCCTGCTGGTCTGGATCTTCGGGATCACCCGCAACATCGTGAACCGGCGCTTCCGGCGCGTCCGGCCCCGGCTCGACTCGCTCGATGCGGACGACGCCCGGGAGGTCGAGGCGCGAGTGGCCCCCACCGACCGCGCGGTCGAGGCGCGGCGCCTGCTCTACCGCTGTGAGGAGGTGATCGAGCGCGAGCTCACCCCCCTGCAGCGCCGCATCTTCCATTTGAAGCACCTGCGCCGTCAGTCGATCCGGAGCATCGCCGAGGCTCTCGGCAAGAGCGAGGATGCCGTCAAGGCGAATCTCTACCGGATGCGGCGAGCGCTCGCCGACGGGGCGCCGGGCCTGGAGTCCCTGCTCGGGAGCTGAGCGGGGCCTTCGGCCCCCTGGCTTTCCTGCGGGGAGATTTCCTCCTCCTCCTGCCACC
Organism: uncultured Spirochaetales bacterium; assembly: GCA_964649065.1. Lineage (GTDB taxonomy): Bacteria > Myxococcota_A > UBA9160 > UBA9160 > SMWR01 > CAZYOL01. Next base: position 4,304 of record CAZYOL010000280.1, on the reverse strand, counting down.
AACTCGAAAAATCGGCCACACCTATACAGGGGCGGGTCGCCGTCCGATCCTGGGGAGGGGTAACGCGAGGAGAACGCGTTGCCCCGCGAAGCCAAGCTGCAAGGATGGGCCCGTCCGGGCTCGAGCTGTCGGAACGATCTCGAGCTCGTCGAAGGCATTCGCCGCGGAGACGAGTCGGATTTCAATGAGCTCTACGAGCGCTATTTTCAGCGCGTCTACGGGTTCGTATACGCGCGTCTGCGCAATCGCGCCGACGCTGAGGAAGTGGTTCAAGAGACCTTCACAGCCGTGTTCCGCTCGATCGAGGCGTATGGGGGTCGATCGTCGGTGCTCTCCTGGATCTACGGAATCGCCAAGAACACGGTCAACAACCACGTTCGCCGCTCCAAGGCGCACGAGCAGAGGGTGGAGCGCGCCGAGCAGGCGATTCGGCCCGCCACGACCCTCGCTGCCTACACGCCGGAGGAGCACCTGAGCCTGCGGCGCTGCGAGAGCGCCATCCAGGAGCGGCTGGCCTCGCTGGGCGATTGGCACGTGCGCGCCTTCGTGCTGCGTCACGTGGACGATCTACCCATCGACGAGATCGCCAAACGCGTCTCGCGTTCGAACGACGCGGTGCGCTCGAGCCTCTACCGGGTCAAGCGGATGCTGGTGGAGGCGGTCGACGAGGGGGATGCCGTGGCGCGCTGAGAGCTCCGTCGTCACGGAGGCATCGATACAGAAACCGGCATCGATAGCATCGATCAGCAGGCTCGGTCGTCGGAGGGGCCACGAAGCGACATGAGCACGAAGTGGGAAGAGCTAGTCATGGACGACTCTGCGGAATTCACCCTGGACGAGCTCCGGGAATTCCTCGAGGCGGACCTGCACGACGTCCAGGCGGATCCCGAGTTCAAGGAGCGGCTGCGCCAGCGCCTGTGGGCCATGGTGGCCGCGCGCTCGGCACGCCGCAGGCGCACGACGGACAAGCAGTAGAGGGCGGCGACGGCACGCGCGGCTCGGGGGCTGGGCTAGCCTGGCCGGCCGTGCGCGCAGGGCCGATCGGCCGTGATTCCGGGAGCCGAAGCGCCGCGAGGCGGCGGCCGCGGCGCCTCCCCGGAGCGCGGCTCCTGAGCTGGCGGCTCGCGCCGCTCTACGCGGCGGCGCTGGGCCTGTGGCTCGTCGCCCGGCCCGGGCCGCTCAGCGGGGCCCTGGCGGCGCCCCTGCTGCTGGCGGGGCTGGCCCTGCGGGCCTGGGCGGCGGGACACCTGCTGAAGACCGAGGAGCTGGCCCTCCGGGGGCCCTACGCATTCATGCGCCACCCGCTGTACGCGGGCTCCCTGCTGATCGGCCTGGGCCTGGGCGTGGCGGCGGGGCCGGGAGCGGCCCTGGCGGTGCTGGCTCTGGGCCTGCCCGCCTTCCTGCTCTACTACCTGCCCTACAAGGAGCGCATCGAGAGCGCCCGCCTGGAGCGGCGCTACGGGGCGGCCTACGCGCGCTACCGAGCCGAGGTGCCGGCCCTCTGGCCACGGCTCGGGCCCTGGCGCCCGCCGCCCGGATCCGCCACGCCGCCGGCGGGCTCCTTCCGGCTGCAGCGCCTGCGCGCCAACCACGAGCACGGCGTCTGGATCGGGACGGCCTTCGGCGTCTCGTTGCTGGCGCTGCGGGCCGCTCTGTCGTGAGTCCGGAGGGCCCGCGCGGCTGGGTTCGGTCGGAGCTGGCCGAGAGCACGCTGCTCCGGCTGCAGCGCGGCGGTGCGCTGGCGCCCGACGTGCTGCTGGTCGAGCTGCCGCAGGGCCGCGCGGTGGTGAAGGACTTCGCGCCGCGGCCGCGTTGGATCCGTGAGACCTGGGGGCGCTGGCAGACGCGCCGCGAGGCGCGGGCCCTGGCCGCCCTGGCGGGCCACCCGGCCGTCCCGCGTCTGCTCGGACGCCTGGACGCCTGGGCCCTGGCTCTCGAGCACCGGCCCGGACGGCGCCTCTCGAGCCATCGCCCCTGGACCTTCGGTCCGGCCTTCCACCGGGCCCTGGAGGAGGCCGTGCGCGACCTCCACCGACGCGGGGTCGTCCACCTCGACCTGGGCCATCGCGGCAACGTCCGGGCCGATCTCCACGGCCGACCGGTGCTGATCGACTTCGGCGCGGCGCTCTGCTTCCGGCCCGGCGGCGCCGGCGCCCGCTGGCTGCTGCCCCTGCTGGCGCGGCTCGACCTGCGGGCCCTGGCCAAGTGGCGGAGGCGTCTGCTCCGCTAGGCGTCGCCCGTGCCCGCCCCGGCGGCCGGCGCCGCAACCTCGGACGGAGGACGCGGCGCCAGGCGTCCGACGTAGTGGCGGTAGGTCTCCAGCGTGAGCCGCGCGTCCGCCATGGCCCGGTGGGGCACGGAGCCCTGGATCAGGCCTGCGGTCGTTGCGGCCTGGCGCAGCGAGAGCGCCGCCACGGTCTCGCCCGCCACCAGCGACCAGGAGTAGAAGAGCGTCGCCAGGTCGATCACGTGGTAGTCGAAGGGATAGGGGAGCCCGCAGCTCTTGAAGGCGCGCTCCAGGAACAGCACGTCCATGCGGACGTTCTGGCCGGCCGGCACCACCGTCTTGCCGCGCGGCAGCAGCGCCGTCAGCTCGCTCAAGACCTGGCGGATGCCCGGAGCGCCCTGCCAGGCCTCGGGCGTGTAGCCGGAGAGCTCGGCCGCCGCGGGCGAGATCCGCTCGGCACGCGCCGCGACCTTCCACTCGCAGCTGGCCAGCTCGACCAGCCGGTAGTCGGTCAGGATCACCGCGACCTCGGTGATGTCGTGCTGCTCGACGTCCAGGCCGCCGAACTCGCAGTCCATGAAGGCGAAGGCGAAATCCGGCAACCGCCTCTCCCGGGTCTAGCGCAGCCTGCGACGGGCCGAGACCAGCAGCGCCGCGCCGAGCAGCAGGCCGCCGGTGGAGGGCAGGGCGGGAACGATCACCGCGGGCGTCACCGGAATGCAGAAGGCGCTTCCGAAGTCCGAGGAGACGAAGCCATCCAGGGTGTCGCCGGGCGGAGGCGGAGCGAAGATCGTCGGGATGCAATCGGGGAAGCTCGGCCGCTCCACGCCCACGCCCAGCGGGGCCCAGAAATCGTCCAGCGTCGGATCCGGAACACCCGTCAGGTAGATCGACTTCGGGGAATCACTGATCAGGTCGAACTGGATCCGCCCCAGCGTGAAGGTGACCGGGCCGGAGTTCCCGACCCCCTCGTCGAGTCCGAAGGCGCTCACCGTATTCACGAAACCCAGGTCGCCGCTGAAGCCCAGGTTGATGCCTCCACCCGGGCCCAGCGGGGCGTCGCCCGCCACCGCGGGGGAGCCGCACTCCCCGGCCACCGCGTTGCCCGGCGCGAGGGGACACTCGTCGATGACGAGCCTCGTCACGTCGGGCTCTCCCCCTTCCCCTTCGATGATCTCTTCCGCGATCTGGAGCCCCGTCGCGTCGTAGGTCACCGAGACCGCGGCGAAGTTCAGACCGCTGAAGCGCGGGTCCGGGTCCGGCTCGGCCGTGACCCGGATGTCGAGGAAGAGCGTCCCGCTCTCGGGGACCTGCGCAAAGGTGAGCGTGGAGCCCAGATCGATGCCCACGGTCGATCGGGGGTCGTTGGGAGACTCGGGGTTCGCGCTCGTGACCCACACGAAGGACGCGCTGGTGGCGCTGGCAGGCTCCGCCGCAGCGAGCAGGATCGACGCACTGAGAGCCCCGAAGATCCGTGACGGTCGCATCCCGTCCTCCCTCTCGGCTCCAGGCTGGCCCGCTCCTGGCCGCGTTCCGGCTGTCCCCGCCCGGTCCGGCTGCCGTGCCGCTGCAGCATTCGACTGCCCTTCCAGGTCCGAGCTGGCGCTCCCAACGGGACTCGAACCCGTGTCTTTGCCTTGAGAGGGCAACGTCCTAGACCGCTAGACGATGGGAGCGCGGATCGGAAGGAGCGGAACGTAACGGCCGCTCAGACCTCCTGTCAACCAGATGCGCAGTGACGCGATTCGTCCGCGGGAGCGGCGCGAATCGTCACTCCGCTGCTGCCGGCGCGACCTCGCAGCGCCGGACTCCGCGGCGGCCTCGGCCAGGCGGGCCTCAGGTTTCCGGGCGCGCCTGCCGATCCCTGGGGCGGCAAGCCCGCGATTGGCACGCCGGTTGCTGGGAGAGGGCCCCAACAGGCCGCGGGAAGTCCGCCGGACTGGAACGCTCGAACGAACCAGGAGAGACGAAATCATGAAGAAGCTCACTTCGCGTCGCGGCGGCTTCACGCTCATCGAGCTGATGATCGTGGTCGCCATCATCGGAATTCTGGCGGCGATCGCCATTCCGAACTTCC
>CAZYOL010000279.1:0-5589 GCA_964649065.1 uncultured Spirochaetales bacterium | reverse complement strand
GCGGTTGAGCTCGCAGGGCGGGAAGTCGTCGCCCAGCAGGTCGCGGCCGTTGTCGGTGGCGTAGAGCGCTCCCGTGCCAGGCTGCCAGTCGAAGCCGACGGCGTTGCGCAGACCGGTCGCGTAGATCTCCTCGCCGCTTCCGTCGAGCCGGTAGCGGACGATGGCCGCGCGCCGCGGGTCGCTCTCGAGGCAGACGTTGCAGCTCGAGCCGATCGAGACGTAGAGCCAGCCGTCGGGGCCGACCCGGACGGTGCGCGTCCAGTGCTGGCCATCTTCGGGCAGGTCCGTCACGACGCGCTCGAGCTCGCCGTGCGTGCGGCGGGCCTTCGCGTCGAAGCGCACCCGCAGGATGGCCGCGTTCTCGGCCACGTAGAGCCAGCCGTCGTGGAGCTCGAGGCCATGGGGGCGGTCGAGCTCCCGGAGCAGGACGCGCGTGCCGTCGGAGCGCCCGTCGCCGTCTGCGTCCGCCTCGAGCAGCGAGACCTGTCCCAGGCGGGGCTGGCTCAGGATCAGGTCGCCGCGCGGCGTCGGCGTCAGCCAGCGCGCCTTGGGGGCCTCGGCGAAGAGCTCGACCCGGAAGCCCGGCGCCACCCGCATGCGCTCCCGGAACAGCGCCTCGCGCGGGGCCCCGACTCCGCGGCCCAGCAACACGTGCCCGACCGGGGCATTGACCGCGTAGCGCTCGGGCAGGAGCCACCGGCATGCCCCAAAAAGGGCCAGGCCCAGCGCGCCGGTGACGAGCAGGAGGCGCCTCACCGGGGGGAGTGTCGCAGCGGCGTCTCGCCGTGCCACGCAAGGCGGATTTTCCCCCCGGGGAGGGGTTGACGGGGCCCCTTTCCTACCCCACACCTATGCGCTCACCGGGGACAGGCCATGGCGCGCAAGATTCGAAGAGGCGACCTCGTGCAGGTCACGAAGGGCAGCGATCGCGGCAAGCAGGGCCGCGTGCTCGCCGTCGATCGCGAGGCAGGGCGCGTGCGCGTCGAGAAGGTGCGGCTGCAGAAGCGCCACCTCAAGCCCGGCCGCAAGGCCGCGCGCACCGGCGGCATCGTGGAGACCGAGGGCTTCGTCGACGCCTCGAACGTGATGCTGGTCGACCCCTCGAGCAACCGGCCGAGCCGGGTCCGGATCCGGAGCGAAGAGGGCGGACGTCGCGTCCGGGTCTTCCAGCGCAGCGACCAGCCGGTTCCCGAGCCGAACGAGCGCTAGGCGCGCGAGGGTCCGAGCGTGGCGAAGAAGGGCAAGCGCGAGAAGGTGAAGCTCGAATCCTCGGCGGGCACGGGTCACTTCTACACGACCATCAAGAACAAGACCAATACCCCCGCCAAGCTCGAGCTGAAGAAGTATGATCCGGTCGTCCGGAAGCACGTCGTGTACAAGGAAACCAAGCTCAAGTAGCCGCGAAGCGCTCGTCGGCAGCACGGCTCGACAGCAAGCGGACCGAAGTCGGAAGGAAGCATTTATGGCCTGGGTGATCACGCGCCTGTGTCGAGACTGCGTCGATGAGTCCTGCGTCGAGGTCTGTCCCGTCGACTGCATCTATCAGTACGACGGCGAAGATTCGGAGACCTTCCCGAAGCAGCTCTACATCGACCCCGAGGAATGCATCAACTGCGGGGTCTGCGAGCCCGAGTGCCCCTGGGAGGCCATCTTCGAGGACGAGCAGGTGCCCGAGCTCTTCCAGGACGACATCGCCATCAACGCGAAGATCATCGACCAGAAGGAGCAGTTCTCCGTTCCCGAGGTCGACGAGAAGCCGCGGCCGAGCCCGGAGCAGGTCGAGGAGAACAAGCAGAAGTGGGGCTACAGCTCCTGAGCCCCGCTCAGGGCCCCGAGGCACCGGCCCGGTCGAAGGCCTCCGCCATCACCTCGATCGGCGCCTCCAGGCCGGTCCAGAGGCGCAGCTGCTCGGCGGCCTGGTAGACCAGCATCCACTTGCCCGGCACCGTGCGCGCGCCGCGCGCCTCGCCCTCGCGGAGCAGCCGGGTCCGCTCCGGCTCGTAGACCGCGTCCAGCAGTAGGCAGCCCGGGGGAATCGAATCCGGATCGATGGGCGAGACGTCTTCGCCCAGGCCCACCGAGGTGGTGTTCACCAGCACCTCGGGCGCGCCCAGCGCGCTCTCGAGGTCGCCCCAGGCCTGGGCCCCGAGGGAGGCGGCGAGTTCGCGGGCGCGCTCGGGGCTGCGGTTGCGCACGGTCACCTCGGCCCCCCGCTGGAGCAGGCCGTAGACGACGGCCCGCGCCGCTCCTCCGGCCCCGAGCACGACGGCCCGGAGGCCGCGCAGGGGCGCCTCGCGCTCCAGGGCGCGTACCGCGCCGATCCAGTCGGTGTTGTGCCCCCACCAGCGACCTTCGCGCAGCGTGGCGGTGTTGACGGCGCCGATCCGGCGGGCCGTCTCGTCCACCTCGTGCAGCAGGGTCAGGGCTCGCTCCTTGTGGGGAATCGAGATCGCCAGCTGACGCATGCCGAGGGCCCGCGCCCCGTCGAGGGCCGCGGGAAGCGAATCCGGGGGCACGTCGAAGGCCGCGTAGACGGCGTCGAGCCCGAGCTGCTCGAAGGCCGCGTTGTGCATGGCCGGTGAGCGCGTATGGCCGCTGGGATGCAACACGATCCCGCACACGCTCGTCCTGGCCGAAATCGGCCGAGCCGCGCCCGTCACGCGCGCAGCCTATCTCATCGACGGGGACCGCTGCACTCGCGCGGCAGGAGGGCCCGCCCGAGCTAGGCGAGCCCCTCCCGACTCCGGGCCAGGGCGGCCTTCAGGTCTTCCCAGACCAGCCGCCGGTTCTCGACGGTGTACTGCCGGAGAAGAAAGGCCGGGTGGAAGGTCGGCATCACCGGGATGCCGAGGTAGTCGTGCCAGCTCCCCCGCACCCGGCTGATCGCGACGTCCCGACCGAGCAGCAGGCTGGTGGCGGGCCTGCCCAGCGCCACGATCACCCGAGGTGCCACCGCCGCGATCTGTCCGTCCAGAAAGGAGCGACAGGCCTTCACCTCGTCGGTCGAGGGGGTCCGGTTCTCGGGCGGCCGACATTTGACGATGTTGCAGATGTAGACCTCGCTGCGCGGGAGCCCCATGCCCTTCTCGATCATCGAGGTCAGGAGCTCGCCGGCGCGGCCGACGAAGGGCAGGCCGCGCCGGTCCTCCTCGGCGCCGGGAGCCTCGCCGACGAAGACGATGTCGGCCTCCGGGTTGCCGTCGCCGAAGACGATCTGGGTGCGGCCCTCGGCGAGCCGGCAGCGGTGGCAGTCTCCGAGCCGCTCGCGCACCGCGAGCAGGCCGTGCCGCTCGCCGGGCGCCGCGCCGACCTCGGTCGGCTCGGCGCCGCCGCGGGGCAGCTCCTCCACGCCCTCTTCGGCGAGCTCCTCGAGCAGGGCGCGCGCGGAGGCGAGCAGGGCGTGAGCCTCGCCGGCGCTGCCCGCCACGCTGGCTAGCCGCCCTCGGCCAGGCGGGCGAGGGCCTGGGCGATGTGGGCGCGGTCTCGCGACGCGTCGGCAGAGGTGCCGTCGAGCCCGGCCGTGGGTCCCTTGGGCCGCCCCGTGCCGGCCTCGATCGTTCCGTGGCGCTGGCGCTCGATCTTGTCGAGCACCTCGAACTCGAAGCCCGGGTCGTTGGCGTCGTCGTGGCAGCTGCCGCAGATCTGCAGGATCACGCAGGAGTCGCACTTGTCGCCGAGGGAGACGATGCTGCCCAGGCGCGTGGCGCCCTCGGCCACGTGGTCTCCACCCGGCCCGTGGCAGGACTCGCAGCCCACGCGCGCGAGGTCCGGGTGCTGCGCGGCCGCCGCCTCGGCCGGGAAGCCGCCCGGCTTCCCGTAGCCGGTGGTGTGGCAGACCAGGCACTCGGCCTGGGCCGCCGCGTCGCGGTCCCGGAGGGAGTCGAGGGCGCGGGCGTGGCCTCCCCGGGCCCAGGTCTCGTACTCGGCTGGGTGGCAGCCCTGGCAGCTCTCCGAGCCCACGTAGGCGGCGCGCGTCGGCAGCAGATCGGTTCGCAGCTTGCCGCGCTCCTCGAGGATCTTCTGCTTCTCCGCCAGCGGCAGCGCGGCCAGGTGGGCGTTCGCCGCGTGCGAGACCTTGGGCAGGAAGGTCGCGTAGCGGAAGCCTAGTGAGTGCTTCGGGTCGTGACAGGTCTTGCAGCCCTTTTCGTAGCTGCCGGCGGTCACCGCCTCGGGGGAGAGGTGGGGGCCGCCACGGCCGTGGCAGGACTCGCAGCCCACGTGCTCGAGGTCCGGAGTCCGGGCCGAGTCGACGAAGCCGCCGGGCTGGCCGTGGCCGACCACGTGGCAGCCGATGCACTCCTCGTCCCGCTCGGCACCGTGCTGGACCAGCGTGTCGAAGGCCTTGGAGTGGGTCGTGAGCGACCAGGTCTCGTACTCCTGGGCGTGGCAGACCCCGCAGACCTCGCTGCCGCTGTAGCCCCGCGTGCGCAGCAGCATCGGGATCGAGGTGCCCGCGATCTGTGCGATGCGCATGCGCATCAACGGGCCGTTCTTCTCGTCGACCCAGCCCTCCACCCGCGCGGCGATGCGGCCCTGGGCGTCGATCAGCACGGTGACCGGCACTCCGGCGAAGACCCCGAAGGCCTCCCGGGCGGAGCGGTCGACGTCGAAGTAGACCGGAAAGAAGTCCAGCTTCTGCTCCGCGAGCTCGCGCCGCACCGCCTGGTGTCGCCCCGTCACCTCGACGCCCACCAGGCGAGGTCGCCGCTTCTCGGGCAACGCCTCGAGCGTCTCGCGCAGGAAGGCCAGGGCCCGGTGACAGTGCGGACAGGTGTGCAGGAAGAAGATCAGCACGACCGGCTCGCCGGCGTGCTCGGCCAGGGAGAAGGCGGGCTCGTCCCGCTCCATCGCCGTGACCCGAAAGGGCGGGGCCGGCGGCCGGCTGCCGAGCAGGGGCTCGCTGTCGGAGCCCTGCTCGGGGAGGCGCAGCGCCCGCCGCAGCTCGGCCTGGATGGCCTGGCTGGCCTTGGGCCCGCCCGGGAACTGGGCCGCGGCGAAGACCACGAAGCCCTCGGCGTCGACCCCGACCGCCGAGACCGGCGTGCGCAGGCCCAGCCGGCTGGCGATGTCCGCGGTGGAGTCGTCGATCACTCGGAAGTCGATGCCCTGGGCCTCGATGAAGGCCTCGAGGCTGCTCCGCGAGGCGCCCACGCCCACTCCGACGATCTCGAAGTTGTGGGAGGTCCGAAGCGGTGAGAGCGACACGACCGCTTCGGCCACCGGCTTCGACTCGGCCACCTCCGGGTTGAAGAAGACCAGCAGCAGCCGGCGACCGATCAGGGTGGAGACGTCGAGGCGTTCGCCTTGGACGGTGTAGCCGGCGAAGGCGGGAAGCGGTCGCTCGCGACGACGTGCCTCGTCGGAGCGGGTGGCCGCGGGGACGGCTTCGGGCCGAGCGGCCTCCGCGGGGCGCGACCGCGCGTCGCGCGACGACGGAGAGCCGTCTCCGCCGCAGCCCAGGCCTGCGACGGCGGCGACGGCTGCGACGGCGCAGGCCAGCAGCAGCACCGCGCAACGCACCGGCCGAGAGTAGGGAAGGGCGCTCGGGCCCGGCAAGCAAAGCCGGAGCCGAGCGCCGTCCGGGACGTC
>CAZYOL010000278.1:0-5605 GCA_964649065.1 uncultured Spirochaetales bacterium | reverse complement strand
TCACCGAGGCCGTGCCCTCGCCACCGGTCACGACCTCGTAGGGCACGAGCTGGATCTCCTCGGGCACTTCCTCGACCCGCCGGCCGATGAAGCGCTTGATCGAGTAGATCGTGCCCTTGGGGTTGGTCACCGCCTGGCGCTTCGCGATCGCTCCGACCAGGCGCTCCCCCTCGTCCGTGAAGGCCACGACCGAGGGCGTCGTCCGACCCCCCTCCTCGTTGGCGATGACGGCGGGCTGGCCGCCCTCCATCACGGCCACGACCGAGTTGGTCGTGCCCAGGTCGATGCCGATGACTTTGCCCGATGCCATGAATTTCCTCTCCCACGCGATCCGAGCCCCAAGCCTCGGCGCGGGCGGCGGGCTGTCAAGCCCCCCGAGGGCGAAGAGGGGTCGGCGGAGACGGGCCGCTGGGGCCGCCGGCGCTTCAGGCGCGCTGGGCGGCGTGGGGCAGGCGCACGAGGATCCGGACCTCCTGCGCCTCCTCGAGCCACAGGCCGGGCAGCCACCAGCGCCGCGCGAAGACCTCGAAGCGCAGAACGTTCTCGCCGTCCAGCAGGCCGTGGAGCTGCCCGTAGGCCCCGTTCTCGCCGGTGGTGAACTCCGGGGTGGCATCGGCCCCGTTCAGGAGGACGCGGAAGGTCTCCGGGGCGACCCGCTCGAGGTCGGCGAAGCGCACCATCACCTCGACGCCGCCGACCCCGACCACCTGACCGGGACTCGGGCTCACGACCTCGAGCAGGCCCGAGGATCCGAGCAGCGGGCCGAGGACGACGGCCAGGGCCAGGCCGGCCGCCGCCAGCACCCCGATGACCACCCGCCCTGCGCTCCCGCTCATTTGCCCTGCTCCCCGCCGGCAGCCACGGCCCTCGCCGCAGCCGCGGCCCGCCGGCTCGACCCCTGCGAACTCCCGGCGGGGCTCCGGGGTCCCATTCGGTGGGCCGGCTCACAAAAGGTAGCGGGCGGACCGACCGATAAGGGCAGGGGGTTCGGCTAACTCCCCGAAATATCGATTGGATCCCGTGGTCGGGAAGGTCCCGAAGGCTATAGTGTGCCACCTCCGGCCTGCGGGGGGCGCACCGGAGAGGGCGATTCGTCCATGGTCCGCTTTGTCAGCTGGCTCGCGAACGCGGCGCTGTTCGTCCTGTGCTGCTTCCTGCTGGCGAACACCGCCAACACGGTGTTCGCCGCGCTGCTGTCCGAGCCGGTGCCGCCGCCGCCGCCGGCGGCGGCGGGCGTGGCGAACGGAGAGCGCCAGTGGGCGGACATGCAGGTGATCCTGGACCGCAATCTCTTCAACGCCTCGCTGCTCGGCCCCCCCGCGCCGCCCCCGGGGCCGACGCCCGACGAGCTCGCGGAGCTGGAGGCATCGCGCCTTCCGGTGACCCTGCTCGGCACCATGGTCGCGCTGGGCCCGGGCTCCGAGTCGCTGGCCACGATCCAGGACGACGAGGCGCGCAAGGCCCTGGTGCTGCGCGTCGGAGACCCGCTGAAGGGCCGCGCCGAGGTGCTGCGCATCGAGCGGCGGCGCGTGGTGCTGCTCGAGAACGGCAAGCCCCGGGAGCTGGTCCTCGACGAGGAGGACAGCCGGCCGGCCGTGGCGCGCCGTCCGGCCCGGCGCCCGGCCCGCTCGAACCGCGCCGCCAGCCGGGCCCAGCGCGTCCGGGAGCTGGCCAAGAACCGCTTCTCGCTCGACGCCGGCACCGCCGACGAGATCCGGCGCAACCCGGCCACGCTCTTCGCCGAGGCGCCCATGCAGCCCAAGTACGACGACCAGACCGGGCAGATGGTGGGCCTCGAGGTGATGTCCGTGAAGCCGGGGAGCCTGTTCGAGGAGGTCGGAATCGAATCCGGAGACGTCATCACCGAGGTGAACGGCATCTCGATCACGAGCCCGGAAGAGAGCAGCAAGATCCTGACCGAGTGGGCCTCCGCCGAAGAGTTCCAGGTGGCGATCGAGGGCAAGGACGTCAAGACCTTCAGCCGCGAGTCCTTCGAGTGAGGCCCGCGTGAGCCGCTCTCTCCCGCCCTGCGGGCCTGGCGCCCGGTTGCTGCTCGCCCTGGGAGTGGCCTGCGGCCTCACTCTGGGCGCCGCCGCGGCCTCGGCCCAGGACCAGCCCGACGAGGTCCTCCTCAACATCGACTACGAGAACATCGAGCTGGCCGCCTTCATCAAGACCATCGCCGAGCGCACGGGGCGGAACTTCATCTACGACGACCGCGTGCGCGGTCAGGTGACGATCCACTCGCCGCAGCCCGTGCCGATCGAGCAGGCCTACGCCGTCTTCGAGTCCGTGCTGCAGGTGAAGGGCTTCACGACCGTGGAGACGCCCGGAGGCGCCATCAAGATCATTCCCCTGCGCGACGCCAAGGAGTCCCCGGTCGACACCCGCACCGGGGCGGGAATGCCCTCCAATCGCGATCGCTACGTGACCCGGCTGATCCCGATGCGCTTCATCGACGCGGCCTCGATCGTGAACACGCTGAAGCCGCTGGTCTCCAAGGACGCGGCCATGGCCGCCTACGAAGCCACCAATACGGTGATTCTCACCGAATCGGCGTCGAACATCCGCCGCATCATGTCGATCCTCGAGTCGATCGACGTCGAGACCTACAAGGAAGAGCTGGCGGTCATCCGGGTCGAGTTCGCCGACGCCAGCGCCCTGGCCGAGCAGGTCGGGGAGATCTACGGCGACGATCAGACGAGCGCCCGCCCCGCCCCGCGCCGGCGGCGGACCCGCCGCCCCGGCAACCAGCCCCAGTCCGACGGCAGCTCGTCGCGCGGCGAGCTGCGCATCCTCACCGACGAGCGCACGAACTCCCTGATCGTGCTGGCGGCCCGCTCCACCCTCGAGGACGTGCGCGGCCTGGTGCGCAAGCTCGACGTCCCGGCCACGGTGGGCGGGCGCATCAACGTCTACTACCTGAACCACGCCAACGCCGAGGAGCTGGCGCAGACCGTCAACTCCCTGATCAGCGGCCAGCCGCGCACGCCCGCCGCCGGCGGGGCCGCCGGCGGCGGCCAGGCCCAGGCGATCCGCTCCGCCGTGGAGGGCCTGGCGGAGGGCATCTCCGTGACCGCCGACCCGGCCACCAACTCGCTGGTGATCCAGGCCAGCCGCGAGGGCTACGACACCCTCCGCAGCGTGATCGAGAAGCTCGACGTGCAGCGGCCCCAGGTGCTGGTCGAGGCCCTGATCATGGAGGTCAACATCACCGATGCCCAGGAGCTGGGCTTCGCCGCCTTCGTGGAGGTCCTGGACGGCACCAATACGGCCACCATCCAGACGGCCACCGAGGCGGCCAGCCGGGGCGCCCTGGCGGGCATGACCGGCGGCGGCAGCGAGGCCTTTCTCCAGAACGGGCTCTTCGCCCGCTACGCGCGCCAGGAGGGGGACACCACCATCCAGGCGGTGCTGCGGGCCGTCGCCACCGACAACAGCACCAACATCGTCTCGGCTCCCCACATCCTGACCTCGGACAACGAGCAGGCCGAGATCCGCATCGGCGACAACATCCCCATCATCAGCAGCCGCGTCCAGTCCGCCGCCGGCGTGGAGACCGGGCTCTCGACCTCGGTGAACGTCGAGCGCCAGGACGTCGGCGTGACGCTGCGGGTCACGCCCCAGATCACCGAGGGCGACACCCTGCGCATGGAGATCTTCCAGGAGATCACCACCATCAACGAGGCCCTGCAGGAGAGCGTGGGCAACGCCGAGGACGTGGGCGTACCGCTCTCGAACCGCCGCATCGAGAACACCGTGGTGGTCGACGACGGCGAGACCGTCGTGATCGGCGGCCTTTTGAGCGAGGACTACGACGACCTGATCACCAAGGTGCCCTGGCTGGGCAACGTCCCCGTGCTGGGCTGGCTCTTCAAGTCCACCAGCCGCCAGCTCGTCAAGACCAATTTGCTGGTCTTCCTCACGCCGCACATCATCCGCGAGGCCGAGGACCTGGAGCGCGAGACGATCCGCAAGCGGGAGGAGTACATCCGCCGGGCCGAGGGCGCCCTGGCGCTGGCCCCGGAAGAGCGCGAGGCCCTGGCGCAGCGGCGCGCGGCGGCCCAGGCCGGGGGCGAGGACTACGCCGATCGCTACACGCGCAACCCGGTGCGCGCGGCGCTGCTGAAGCACGAGTCGCGCTACCCGCCCGAGCGGATGAAGGAGATCGACGAGGCCGAGCGGGCGGCCCGGGAGGCGGCGGAGGCGGCGGCCCGGGAGCAGGCCCGGGCGGAGTACTACGTCCAGGCGGCGCTGCTGGCCGACGAGAGCGAGGCCATCGAGACCCTGACCGACTTGATCGATTCGGGCTGGGACGGCAGCCTGATCTCCGGGGAGTACGGAGGCGAGGTGGTCTTCGAGGTGCGCATCGGGCCCTTCGAGTCGCTCAAGGAGGCCAATCGGGCCGCCTCGGTGATCCGCCGCTCCCACGGCCTCGAGCCGGCCGTCATGATCCAGTCTTCGGAGGAAACGCCGTGAGCGAAGCCGCCCCCGAGCCGGCCGCGGTCGCGAGCCCGCCCCAGAGCCTGGATCTGGGCGCGATCCTGCTGCGGACCACCAAGCTCACCCTCGAGCAGCTCGAGGAGGCGCGCAGCCAGCAGGCCTCGAAGGGCGGCCGGCTGGTGGACGCCCTGGTCGAGGAGGGGGTGATCTCCGCGGACGAGGTCCTGCACGCTCTCTCCCTCCAGCTCGGCATTCCCGTGCGCCCGCAGATCGACAGCGAGGCCGTGGACGAGACGCTGGTGGAGCAGGTCCCCATCAGCTTCGCCAAGAACCACTGCCTGCTGCCGCTGCAGCGCGAGCCCAGCGGCGCGATCCGCGTGGCGGTGACGGACCCCCTGGACACGGCTCCGCTGGACGACCTCTCGCTGCTCTTCCAGGGGGCCGACCTGGAGCTCGAGCTCGCGAACCAGCGGACCATCCTCGGCGCCATCAACGAGGTCTACGACCGGGGCCCCGGCTCCACCGACGCCCTGGCCGAGGATGCGGCCGGCGACCTCGACACGCTGGCCTCGGAGATCGGGGCCGAGCCGGAAGACCTGCTCGAGGCCTCCGACGACGCGCCGATCATCAAGCTCGTCAACTCCCTGCTGCAGCACGCGGTGAAGGAACGGGCCAGCGACGTCCACCTGGAGCCCTTCGAGTCCGAGATCCGGGTGCGCTTCCGCATCGACGACATCCTCTACGAGCCGATCAAGTCCTTCCCGCGCGCCCTCCAGGCCAGCATCGTCTCGCGCATCAAGATCATGGGCGGTCTCAACATCGCCGAGAAGCGGCTGCCCCAGGACGGGCGCATCCGCCTCAAGATCGCCGGGCGCGACTACGACGTCCGGCTCTCGACGGTGCCGGTGGCCCACGGCGAGCGGGTGGTCATGCGCCTGCTGCCCCGCACCCAGGATCTGCTCGACCTGGCGCGCCTCGGCTTCAACGAGGAGCAGCTGGCGGTCTGGGAGCGCCTGATCTCGCGGCCCAACGGCATCGTCCTGGTGACCGGCCCCACGGGCAGCGGCAAGACCACGACCCTCTACGGGGCCCTCTCCCGCATCAACTCCACCGACAAGAACATCATCACCATCGAGGACCCGGTGGAGATCCAGCTCGCCGG
>CAZYOL010000277.1:4743-5609 GCA_964649065.1 uncultured Spirochaetales bacterium | reverse complement strand
CGGCGAGGGTCTCTTGGGGAGTGGATTCGGAGCTGCGGGATGCGGCCGTCACGGCAGTTGTCATTCTAGTCTGACAAGCGTGACTGTCAAGCTGAATGGACGACCGACCCCGACCGACGCGCCTCGCCTCCCCCCGTTCGGGGTCAGCCCTCCCCGCCCGGAGCCCCGGCCGGGCCCTCGACCGGATCCAGCAGCTCCGTCAGCGAGCTCAGGAGCCGCGCTGCCCCGAGCTCCTCGGGAGCGTGATCGCCGTGGTAGCCGTACCGGACGGCGACGAAGGGGCTGCCCGCGGCCCGGGCCGTGCGCGCATCGGTCATCGAGTCGCCGACGTAGAGCGCCCGCCCGGGCTCCACCCCCAGCAGCGAGCAGGCGTGGAGCAGGGGCTGCGGATCCGGCTTGCGACGCCCGAGCGTGTCGCCCGATACCACCAGGGCGAAGCGGGTCTCGAGGCCGAGCGCCCGCAGTAACGGGCGGGTGAAGCGCTCGGGCTTGTTCGTGATGCAACCCAGCGGGACGCCGCGCTGCCGGAGAGCCGCGAGGGTCTCCGGAACGCCGGGATAGGGCCGACTCTCCCGGGACAGGACCGCCTCGTAGTGGTCCAGGAAACGGGCATGAGCCCGCTCGAAGTCGGCCGGATCCGGCTCGCCGCGGAGCTCTCCGGTCAGCGCCCGCTTCACCAGGCGAGCGACACCGGCGCCGATCCACCCCTCCACGCGCCCCGGATCCACAGCCGGGCGGCCGAGGTCGCGCAGCGTGCGCTGCACCGCCTCGGCCAGATACGGAGCCGGGTGCACGAGCGGTCCGTAGAGGTAGAAGAGCACCGCGTCGACGCCCGGACGTACGACGCAACCCCCCCCTCAGCAACC
>CAZYOL010000277.1:0-4733 GCA_964649065.1 uncultured Spirochaetales bacterium | reverse complement strand
GGAAGTCCGCGGCGCACCCGCCCTCAGCTCCCGAGGGCGAAGCCGCGCACGGCGAAGGCGCTGACCAGCATGCCGAGCACGTAGAGAGTGACCCCCGTGGCGTTGTACCAGGGGGCCAGCTCGCGCGGCCGGCGGAGCAGGCGGAGCATCAGCACGACCTGCACGACCAGCAAGGCGGCCAGCACGGCTGCGTGAGCCCCCCTGCCCCAGGCCAGCAGCAGTCCGACCACGACGATCTGGGGGGCGACCATGGTCGCGCAGGCGAGCCGCGCGGCCCGTTCCACCCCGAGACGAACGGGCAGCGAGCCCACGCCCATGCGCCGGTCGCCCTCGACGGACTTGAAGTCGTTGAGGGTCATGATCCCATGGGCCCCAGCGCTGTAGAGCGCCGCCAGCACCAGGATCTCGCGACCGGGCATGGCGCCACCGGTCATCACCGCGGCCCCCGTCACCCAGGCCAGGCCCTCGTAGCAGAGGGCCACGGCGGCGTTGCCCCACCAGCCGTTCTGCTTGAGACGCAGGGGCGGCATGCTGTAGGCCCACGCCAGGGCCAGTCCGAGCGCGGCCGCTCCGCTCACCCAGGGCCCGAGCAGCAGCGCGAGCGCCAGCGACAGCCCCGTCCAGGCGGAGGCGATGAGCAGCCCCCAGCGACCCGGGACGCGGCCCGAGGGAATCGGGCGCCCCGGCTCGTTCAGGGCATCCACGTGCCGATCGAACCAGTCGTTGACCGCCTGGCTGGTGCCGCAGACCAGCGGACCCGCCAGCGCCACTCCGGCCAGCAGGACGGGCCAGCGCCCCCCGATCGGCACCCCGGACGAGACCACGCCACATCCGAACGCCCACATGGGCGGAAACCAGGTGATGGGCTTGAGGAGCTCGAGGACGGCCGCGGGGCGCGGCCAGCTCGCAGTGGGCCCGGCGGTGCCAGCGGTGGGGATTTCACTGCGCTGCATCTGTAAATTCTAGTTTACGTCTTTCAAACTTGACACCCCCGGATTCCCGCCATATGGTGCTCCGAGGTGCATGCATGAGGCTCCAACCGAACGTGGCCGTTCCCGTCGACACACCGAGGCCCCCTCCCCGCCGGCCCCCGCTCTACACGCCCGAGGAGCGGCGCCGACGCGACGCCTCGCGCTGGACCGTGGTGCAGGGCGTCCTGGCTCCCCTCCAGTTCCTGGTCTTCCTGGTGAGTCTCGGCCTGGTCCTGCGCACCCTGGCCACCGGCGAGGGCTGGGCGCTCGCCACGGCTTCGATCGTGCTCAAGACCCTGGTCCTCTACCTCATCATGGTCACCGGCTCGATCTGGGAGCGGGAGGTCTTCGGCCGCTACCTCTTCGCCCGGGCCTTCTACTGGGAGGACGTCTTCAGCATCGTCGTCCTGGCCCTGCACACCGCCTATCTGGCGGCACTGGCCTCTGGCGCGCTGGGCGCGCGGGCGCAGCTGTGGCTCGCGCTGGCAGCCTACCTCGCGTACCTGATCAACGCG
This sequence comes from uncultured Spirochaetales bacterium, assembly GCA_964649065.1. Classification (GTDB taxonomy): domain Bacteria; phylum Myxococcota_A; class UBA9160; order UBA9160; family SMWR01; genus CAZYOL01. The sequence continues at coordinate 3,247 of CAZYOL010000277.1, read as the reverse complement.
ACGCAGTTCCTGCTCAAGCTGCGCGCTGCACGGCGCGAGAGCGTCGTCGCGCCGGCGCCCGCGACGCAGTCGCTCGGGTGGGTGCAGTGAGCGCCGCCGCGCCGCTTCCCGCCGGTGCGCGGAGCCGTGACGAGCTCCCCATCCTGCGCGAGCGCGGACAGCGCGAGGTCTTCTGCGGCCTGACGGGCATCGTGTGGCTGCACCGCAAGATCCAGGATGCCTTCTTCCTGGTGGTCGGATCGCGCACCTGCGCCCACCTGCTGCAGTCCGCTGCGGGCGTGATGATCTTCGCGCAGCCGCGTTTCGCGACGGCCGTGCTCCAGGACCGCGATCTCGCGGGCCTCGCCGACTGCAACGAGGAGCTCGACCGGATCGTCGGCCGCCTCCTCGAGCGTCGGCGCGACATCCAGACGCTCTTCCTGGTGGGCTCCTGCCCCTCCGAGGTGATCAAGCTGGATCTCGCCCTGGCCGCCGAGCGGCTCTCGACTGCCCATCGCGGTCGCGTTCGCGTCCTGAGCTACTCCGGGAGCGGCATCGAGACCACCTTCACGCAGGGCGAGGACCAGTGCCTGAAGGCGCTGGTGGCCGAGCTGCCCGAGGCCGGAGTCGGGACCCGGAACCTGCTGGTGGTCGGAACGCTCGCGGACGTGGTCGAAGACCAGCTCGCCCGCCTCTTCGCGGCCCTCGGCATCGGATCCGTCCACTTCCTGCCGCCGCGCCGGGCGCGGGCGCTGCCGCCGATCGGGGCGGACAGCCGGGTGCTGCTCGCTCAGCCCTTCCTGGGAGAGACGGCCCGGGCGTTGGTGGCGCGGGGCGCCCGCGTGCTGCAGGCGCCCTACCCCTTCGGAGTCGAGGGAACCCTCGGCTGGCTGCGCGCGGCGAGCCAGGCCTGGGGGATCTCCGAGGAGCAGCTCGAAGCCGCGACCGCGAGCGCCGTGCGCCGCGCCGAGCGAGCCCTGGCCCCGAGACGCGCCGCCCTGGCCGGCAAGCGCGTGAGCTTCCTGCCCGATTCCCAGCTGGAGATTCCGCTGGCCCGCTTCCTGGCGCGGGAGTGCGGCGTCGAGCTCGTCGAGGTCGGCGTTCCCTATCTGGACCGCCAGTGGATGCACCCGGAGCTCGCGCTGCTGCCGCGGGGCGTCCGGCTCTCCGAGGGCCAGGACGTCGATCGACAGCTCGAGCGCCTGCGCCACGACCGGCCCGACCTCACGGTCTGCGGACTCGGCCTGGCCAACCCATTGGAGGCCGAGGGCCTGCGCACGAAGTGGTCCATCGAGCTGGTCTTCACGCCGGTGCAGGGCTTCGACCAGGCGGGAGACCTGGCGGAGCTCTTCACCCGACCGCTGCTGCGCAGCGAGCGATTGAGGGTCTGAGCATGGAGCTGACCCTGTGGACCTACGAAGGACCGCCTCACGTGGGCGCCATGCGCATCGCGAGCTCCATGCAGGGCGTGCACTACGCACTGCACGCGCCCCAGGGCGACACCTACGCGGATCTCCTCTTCACCATGATCGAGCGCCGCGATTCCCGTCCCAGCGTGAGCTACACGACCTTCCAGGCGCGCGACCTGGGCGGCGACACGGCGGCCCTGGCCGTCGAGACGGTTCGACAGAGCGTCGAGCGCTTCCAGCCCCGCCTGCTGCTGGTCGGGGAATCCTGCACCGCGGAGCTCATCCAGGACCAGCCCGGCACCCTCGCCCAGGGCATGGATCTGCCCGTGCCGGTGGTGCCGCTCGAGCTGCCCGCCTATTCCAAGAAGGAGAACTGGGGGGCCAGCGAGACCTTCTACCGCATCGTCCGAACGCTGCTGGCTCCGCAGCTCCGGTCGCCGGCGCAGCGCGCAGCAGGCCGCCCGCCGACGGTCAACCTGCTGGGGCCCACGGCGCTCGGCTTCCGCTGCCGCGACGACATCGAGGAGCTGCGGCGCCTGCTGGCCTCGCAGGGCGTCGAGGTGGGCGTGGTGGCGCCCCTCGGAGCCAGCCCCGAGGATCTCGAGCGGATCCCCGAGGCAGACGCGAACGTGTGCCTGTATCCGGAGGTCGCGGCAAGCGCCTGCGCCTGGCTCGAGCGCAGCTTCGCGCAGCCCACCGTGCGCACGGTGCCGATCGGCGTCGGAGCCACCCGCGACTTCCTGAGCGAGCTGCGGGAGTGGCTGCAGCTCGAAGAGAGCGACACCCCGGGGGCCGCGACGGAATCGAGGCTGCCCTGGTACTCGCGCTCGGTCGACTCGACCTACCTCACCGGCAAGCGCGTCTTCGTCTTCGGCGATGCCACCCACGCACTCGCGGCGGCGCGCATCTGCCACGAGGAGCTGGGCTTCGAGATCGCCGGGCTGGGCAGCTACAGCCGCGAGTTCGCCCGGGAGCTGCGCGCGGCCGCGAAGGGCTACGGGGTCGAGGCCCTGCTCACGGACGACTACCTGGAGGTGGAGGAGCGGGTCCAGGAGCTCCAGCCCGAGCTCGTCCTCGGGACCCAGATGGAGCGGCACCTGGCCAAGCGCCTGGGAATCCCCTGCGCGGTGATCTCCGCACCCGTCCACGTCCAGGACTTTCCGGCGCGCTACTCGCCGCAGGTGGGCTTCGAGGGAGCCAACGTCATCTTCGACTCCTGGGTCCATCCACTCATGATGGGCCTCGAGGAGCACCTCCTGGGCATGTTCCGCGAGGACTTCGAGTTCCACGACGAGAGCGCGCCCTCGCACCTCGGGGCCGAGGCGGGGCGGCGCGTCGAGGCTCCGGCCCAGCCTCCGGCAGGCGCGATCGCCTGGGCCCCCGAGGCGGAGCAGGAGCTCAAGAAGGTGCCCTTCTTCGTGCGAGGCAAGGCGCGTCGCAACACGGAGCGCTTCGCCGAGGCGCGTGGGCTCGACACCATCTACATCGAGACGCTCTATGAGGCAAAGGCACACTTCGGGAGCTGAGGCGGCGACCCTGCGGGTCGTCGTCGTCACGCTGGACAGTCACCTCTCCGGCGCCTTCGAACGCGCGCGCCGGCAGCTGGCGCGCGAGCTTCCCCAGCTGGAGCTGCAGCTCCACGTGGCCGCCGAGTGGGCGGGCGATTCCGAGGCGATCGATCGCTGCCGCGCCGACATCGAGCGGGGCGACATCATCATCGCGCACATGCTCTTCATGGAGGAGCACATCGAGCCCATCCTCCCCTGGCTGCAGCGCCGCCGCGAGCACTGCGACGCCATGATCGGCTGCATGTCGGCGACCGAGGTGGTGCGGCTCACCCGCATGGGCCGCTTCAGCAT
>CAZYOL010000276.1:0-5618 GCA_964649065.1 uncultured Spirochaetales bacterium | reverse complement strand
GCTTCGAGCTGCTCGAGAAGCTCGGCTTCCACGACTGGGGCTTCGACTACGTGCTGCTCGATTTCCTCGGCGACGTCGTCTGTGGGGGCTTCGGGCTGCCCATCGCCCGGGACATGTGCCAGAAGGTCATCGTGGTGGGCTCCAACGATCTGCAGTCGCTCTACGTGGCGAACAACGTCTGCTCGGCAGTGGAGTACTTCCGCAAGCTCGGTGGCAACGTGGGCGTCGCGGGCCTGGTCGTGAACAAGGACGACGGGACGGGAGAGGCGCAGGCCTTTGCGGCCGCTGCGGACATCCCGGTCCTCGCCGCCATTCCCGCGCACGAGGACATCCGACGCAAGAGCGCGAGCTACGAGATCATCGCCCGGCCCGAGAGCCCGTGGGGCCCGCTCTTCGGGGGCCTGGCCGAGCAGGTGGCCGCTGCCCCGCCGGTCCGTCCGAGCCCGCTCGACCAGGACGCGCTGCTCGGCCTCTTCGCCGGCGACGCGGTTGGCCGCGACGTGGTGCTCGAGCCCGCCACCCTCGAGGACATGTGTGGGGGGCAGGTTCCGGAGAAGGCCTCGCTGGAGGTGGTCTACGACCATGTCTGAGCAGGTCACGAGGCAAGTCCCATGTCCCCGCTGGCTTCCCGAGGCGACGTGAGCCCGGCCGCGCAAGAGGCGAGCCTGGAGATGGTCCCCGCTCAGGCGACCGGCTCGGGCTGCCACGGCGGCGCCCAGCAGCTCCAGGAGGCCGCTCGTGCGGCCGGCCAGAGCGAGACCCTCGACCGCTACGCCGCCGATTATCCCAGCGGCCCGCACGACCAGCCGCAGAGCATGTGTCCGGCCTTCGGCTCCCTCCGGGTGGGGCTGCGGATGCGCCGCACGGCGACGATCCTCTCCGGATCGGCCTGCTGCGTCTATGGGCTGACCTTCACCTCGCACTTCTACGGCGCCCGGAGGGGTGTGGGCTACGTGCCCTTCAACTCCGAGACCCTGGTGACCGGCAAGCTCTTCGAGGACATCCGTGAGGCGGTCTTCGAGCTGGCGGACCCGGAGCACTACGACGCCGTGGTAGTGACAAATCTATGTGTACCTACGGCCTCGGGCGTGCCCCTGCGCCTGCTGCCGCGGCAGATCGACGGCGTGCGCATCATCGGCATCGACGTGCCCGGCTTCGGCGTGCCGACCCATGCCGAGGCGAAGGACGTGCTCGCGAGCGCCATGCTGCGCTACGCGCGCAGCGAGGTCGAGGAGGGGCCGGTTCAGGCACCGCGCGGCGGACCCAGCGATCGGCCCAGCGTCACCCTGGTGGGCGAGATGTTCCCAGCCGATCCCGTGGGCATCGGCATGCTGCTCGAGCCCCTCGGCCTCGCTGCTGGTCCGGTGGTGCCCACCCGCGAGTGGCGGGAGCTTTACGCCGCGCTCGACTGCGCCGTCGTGGCGGCCATCCACCCCTTCTACACCGCCTCGCTTCGGGAGTTCGAGGCGGTCGGACGCCCGATCCTGCCCTCGGCGCCGGTGGGCCGTGAGGGCACCGCGGCCTGGCTCGATGCCCTGGGGGCGGCCTGTGGCCTCGCCCGGAGCCGGGTCGACGGGGTGAAGGCCCGCGTGCTTCCGATGCTCGACGAGGCGCTGGCACAGCGTCCTATCCAAGGGCGCATCACGCTCTCGGGCTACGAGGGCTCGGAGCTGCTCGTCGGCCGGCTGCTCTGCGAGAGCGGTGCGGATCTCCGCTACGTGGGGACCGCGCTGCCCCGGACGCCCTGGTCCGAGCCGGATCGCCAGTGGCTGGAGGCCCGGGGCGTGCGAGTCCAGTACCGGGCCTCGCTCGAGCAGGACCTCGCCGCCATGGAGGAGTTCGAGCCCGAGCTCGCGATCGGGACGACGCCCGTGGTCCAGAAGGCCAAGGAGCGCGCCATCCCCGCGCTCTACTTCACCAATCTTATCTCGGCGCGCCCCCTGATGGGCGTGGCCGGGGCCGGCTCGCTGGCCGAGGTGGTGAACGTGGCGCTCGGCAGCAAGTCGCGCTTCGACGAGATGCGTGACTTCTTCGAGGGCGTGGGGAGAGGCGAGACGGCGGGCGTGTGGCAGCAGCCGCCGCCGGCGAGCGGGGCGGGTGGCTGATGCTGGTGCTGGACCACGACCGCGCGGGCGGCTACTGGGGCGCCGTCTACGCCTTCACGGCCGTGAAGGGGCTGCAGGTGATCATCGACGGTCCGGTGGGCTGCGAGAACCTGCCCGTGACCTCGGTGCTGCACTACACCGACGCGCTGCCGCCCCATGAGCTTCCCATCGTCGTGACGGGTCTCGGTGAGGAGGAGCTGGGACAGCACGGCACCGAGCAGGCGATGCGGCGGGCCCACGGCAGCCTCGATCCGAAGCTCCCGAGCGTCGTGGTGACGGGCTCCATCGCCGAGATGATCGGCGGCGGCGTGACGCCCGAGGGGAGCGGCATCCAACGCTTCCTGCCGCGCACGATCGACGAGGACCAGTGGCAGAGCGCGGACCGCGCACTGCTATGGCTCTGGCAGCAGTACGGCCCCAAGAAGGCCTCGCGCAAGAAGCGCCGGGCGGCCGGGCGGCGCCCTCGCGTCAACCTGATCGGGGCGATCTACGGAACCTTCAACCAGGCCTCCGACCTGGCCGAGCTGCGCCGTCTGATCGAGGGCATCGGCGCCGAGGTCCACGAGGTCTTCCCGCTGGGGAGCCATCTGAGCGACATCGCCCGGCTCGGCGACGCGGACGTCAACGTCTGCCTGTATCGGGAGTTCGGCAGCGCCCTCTGCGAGGCGCTGGGCCGGCCCTACCTGCGCGCGCCGATCGGGCTGCACAGCACCACCCGCTTCCTGCGCAAGCTCGGCGAGCTGCTCGAGCTCGATCCGGAGCCCTTCATCGAGCGCGAGAAGCACACGACGATCAAGCCGCTCTGGGATCTGTGGCGCTCGGTCACCCAGGACTTCTTCGGAACGGCGAGCTTCGCGATCGTCGCGAACGAGACCTACACGAGGGGTGTCCGGAACTTCCTCGAGTCGGAGCTCGGCATGCCCTGTCGCTTCGCGCTGGCCCGGCGTCCGGGAGTCAAGCCGGACAACGGGCGCGTCCGCCAAGCCCTGAGCGACTCGAAGCCCCTGATCGTCTTCGGTAGCTACAACGAGCGGATGTACCTGGCCGAGGGGGGGCTGCGCAGCATCTACATCCCCGCCTCCTTCCCGGGTGCCATCGTCCGGAGGCACACCGGCACTCCCTTCATGGGCTATGCCGGCGCCACCTATCTGGTGCAGGAATGCTGCAATGCGCTCTTCGACGCCCTCTTCGAGGTCCTGCCCCTGGGCGGCGAGCTCGACCGGGTGGATCCGACCCCCAGCCGCCTGGCCGCCGAGATGAGCTGGGACGACGAGGCGAAGATCGCGCTCGACGAGCGGCTGGAGACACACCCGGTGCTGACACGGATCTCGGTTGCGAAACGCCTGAGGGACGCGGCGGAGCAGGCCGCGAGGCGGGCGGGGCAGGAGCGAGTCGGTGCCGTGCACGTGGCCGAATCGGCCACCACGGCGAGAGGAGGGACAGCGTGAGCCATGTTCCGGTGAAGATCGCGATGGAGGCGGGAACGCTGGGAACGCCGCTGGACCCGCGCCAGTGGACGCCGGACGCACGGGAAGCCGAGCGGCGACAGCTCAGTCGCCTGCTGCTGGCGGGCTTCCTGATCCTGCTGGTGCCGGCGACCCTGGGCTGGGCCACGGGCTGGCGTTGGCGTCCCTGGCCACCGGGTCCGCAGGGCTATGGCTCGGCCGTGAGCGAGGCCCGCGAGGCGGCCCGTAGCTTCGTGCCGCTGGCCTTCAGCGGACTCTAGGAGGAAGACAGTGCGGGGGCTCGGAGGGCCGGGCCTTCGCTGGCCGCGGCGCACGCGCCGCGACCACCCGGCCGCGGGGGAAGCCGCGGGAATGACTGGAAGGAAGGCAAGGGCTTGGTGCCCGATTGGGAGGTAACGAGGTGTCGAATCAAGGCTCCGGAATGACCGAGAACGAGGCCAAGGAGTTCCATGGGATCTTCATGAGCAGCTTCCTCGGCTTCACGGCAATCGCGGTCGTCGCACACATTCTCGTGTGGTTCTGGCGACCCTGGCTGCAGTAGGCCGAGCGGCTTCTGTGGCGGGCCGGATGGGTCGTGGGCCCACCGGTCGATTCCCGAACTCGCACAGGGACAGGAGGTTTCATTCATGTGGCGAGTCTGGCTTCTCTTCGATCCAAGAAGAACGTTGATCTCGTTGTTCACGTTCCTGTTCACGCTGGCCATTGTGATCCACTTCATCCTGCTGAGCACGGAACGGTTCAACTGGCTGGAGAACCCGCGCCCGGGTACGGCGGCGCAGAGTGCTCCGGCCGAGACGGAGACGGCACGACTCACGTCGACGTCGGCTCCCTAGCGTAGAGACCCTGGCCGGGGAGGGAGGACCCTTCGCGGCCAGGGATCTCGGGCCCGTCCCGAACGCGGGCTCGAGGGTGACGATCGTTCGGCGGAGGATCAGCCATGGCCATGCTCAGCTTCGAGAGGAAATACCGCGTTCGCGGGGGCACCCTGGTGGGCGGTGACCTCTTCGACTTCTGGGTCGGGCCCTTCTACGTCGGATTCTTCGGCGTCACGACCATCTTCTTCTCCCTGGTGGGCACACTGCTGATCCTGTGGGGAGCGGCCATCGGACCCACCTGGAACGTCTGGCAGATCAACATCGCTCCGCCGGACCTGAGCTATGGACTGGCCCTGGCGCCGATGCGAGAGGGGGGCCTCTGGCAGGTGATCACGGTCTGTGCTCTGGGAGCCTTCGTCTCCTGGGCCCTGCGCCAGGCCGAGATCGCCCGCAAGCTCGGGATGGGGCTGCACGTGCCCTTCGCCTTCGGCATGGCGATCTTCGCGTACTTCACACTGGTGGTGATCCGTCCGGTCCTTCTCGGCGCCTGGGGACACGGCTTTCCCTACGGCATCCTGAGCCACCTGGACTGGGTCTCGAACGTCGGGTACCAGTTCCTGCACTTCCACTACAACCCGGCGCACATGATCGCGGTGAGCTTCTTCTTCACCACGACGCTGGCCCTCTCCCTCCACGGCGCGCAGATCCTCTCGGTGACGAATCCGCGCTAGGGCGAGCCCGTGAAGACCGCCGAGCACGAGGCCAGCTTCTTTCGCGACACCCTGGGCTACTCCGTGGGGGCGCTCGGGATCCACCGCCTCGGTCTCTTTCTGGCACTCTCGGCCGGCTTCTTCAGTGCGGTCTGCATCGTGATCAGCGGCCCCTTCTGGACGAGGGGCTGGCCCGAGTGGTGGAGCTGGTGGCTCAATCTCCCGATCTGGAGCTGAGGAGAAATCGTGGCTGACTATCAGAATCTATTCACACGAGTGCAGGTGCGCGGCCCTGCCGATGCCGGCGTGGCGCTGCCCGGGACGAGCTGGCCCCGACAGGGGGAGGCCTGGTTCTCCTCGCTGCTCGGCCGCATCGGCGAGTTCCAGGTGGGACCGGTGACGCTCGGCTGGAGCGGGGTCGCGTCGCTGATCTGCGGCGTCGTCGCCATCGAGATCATCGGGCTGAACATGTGGGCCTCGGTCGGCAGGGTTCCGATCCAGTTAGTTCGGCAGCTGCCCAGG
>CAZYOL010000275.1:0-5619 GCA_964649065.1 uncultured Spirochaetales bacterium | reverse complement strand
CTGCGCGAGGCGCTCCTCGATCCAGCCCTCGACCTCCGGCGGCGCCTCCGGCTCCTCCGCCAGCCGCATCGGCACCTCGAGGGCGGCACTGCCGTCCCCGAGCCGATCCCCGAGGACCTCCACCAGACGCGTCCAGCAATCGATGCGCTCGCGCCCGCTCGTCTGCTCGGCCTGCCAGCGGAGCGCCTCGGCCAGCTCCTGCCAGCGACCGGCGCGCTCCAGCAGCTCGGCCCACCCGGCCAGGGCCTCCGGATCCTCGGGGACGTCGCCCAGCGCGGCGCGCGCCGCCCCGATGGCGGCTTCGAGCCGGCCCTGGGCGTCGTGGTGGGCCGCCAGCAGCCGGCGGCAGGTGGCCCGCTCGGGGCCGTGCAGCAGCCGCTCGAGCTTCTCCAGAACCTCGACCCGTTCGAGGTCGTGATCGAGCAGCTCGTGCAGGCGCGCCGCCACGCGCAGGGGCTCCGGCTCTTCCGGGGCGACCCCCGCCCAGCGCTCCGTCCAGCGCAGCGCGTCGCTCAGCCGGCCGGCGGCTTCCAGGCGCGGCAGCAGCTCGGCGATCAGGCTGGTGAGGCGCCGTCGGTCGGTGGTGACCTGGGCCTCCCGCTTGAGAGCGGCCAGCACCGCGTCCGGGCTACCGCTCTCCTCGGCCAGCTGCTGGAGGCCTCGGTGGGCCACCAGCGACTTGGGATCGAGCCCGAGCGCGAGCTCGTAGCAGCTCGCGGCCTCCTCCCGCCGGCCGAGGCGCCGCGCCAGGACGTCGCCGAGGGCGCACAGGAGCCGGGGGCGCTCGCCGGCGGGTCCGTCCCGACCGGCGCGGCGCAGGAAGCCCGCCAGCTCGCGCCAGCGCTCGTGCTTGCGGTAGAGGCGCTCGAGGGCATGGGCGACCCGAGACTGGCCCGGATCCATCTCGAAGGAGCGCGAGTAGGCCTCGATGGCGGCGTCGACGTCGTCGAGCCGCTCCTCCTGGAGGGCACCCAGCTCGGCGTAGGCCGCGGCCCGAGAGGCGGAATCCGCGCCGGGGAGCGCCGCGCGCCGCTCGATCAGCTCCGCCAGCTCGTCGTCCCGCTGCAGGCGCGCCAGCGTGTCCGAGAGGGCCTCGATCACGAGGGCGTCGTCGGGAGCGCGCTCGAGGGCCAGTCGCAGCTGGTGGAGCGCCGCCTCGTCGTCGCCGCCGGCCGAGTGCAGCGACGCCAGCTCGATCCGCAGCGCCACGCCGCACTCGCTGCCGCGCAGCTCCGCGATGCGCGCCAAGAGCTCCCGCAGCCGGTCGTCGTTCAGACACTCGCGCTCGAATTCGGCCAGGGCCTCCAGGATGTCCGGGTCGTCCGGAGCCAGCTCGGCGGCCCGCGCGAACCAGACCCGGGCGGCACCGGGATTCGCGAGCCGGTCGCGTTCCACGCAGCCCGCCTCGAAGGCGATGCCCACGCGCTGAACGCGGTCGTCGCTCAGCTCGAAGCGGCGCTCCATCAGATCGGCCAGCAGGGGCCACTGGCCGCGCGCGGCGGCGTGCTGCGCCATGGCCTCGACGGCGTCGGGATTCCGGGGGTCGTCGGTCAGGGCCTGTCTGAAGAGCTCGACCGCCCGCTCGGGGCTGCCCAGGGGGCCCGCCTGGAGCCGCGCCAGCTCGACCAGCGCCGGCGCCCGCTCCGGGGGCCGGAGCTGCAGGATCCAGCGCTCCAGCACCTCTGCCGCCTCGCGGGGCTGGTCGCAGAGCTGATAGGCCCGGGCCGCCCCGCTCAGGGCGACGGGCTGGTCCGCGTCGAGCTCCAGAGCCCTGCGGAAGTGCTCTCTGGCCTGCTCGGCGTCTCCCAGCTGCTCGAGCCAGACCGCTCCGGTCTCGGCCATGAGCGCCGCGCGCTGCGGGCGGGGGAGGTCGAGCGCGGCCTCCATCTCGGCGATCTGGAGCACGACCTCCCACTGGCCGCGCTCGCGGTGGATGCGCCGCAGCTGGCTCAGGGCGCCCTGGTGGCGGGGATCCTCGCCGACCACCTGGCGGTAGCAGGCGGCCGCCCGCTCCGGGTCGCGCCGGCGCTCCTCCCAGGTCTGTCCCAGCTTGAAGGTCAGCGCGACGCGCTGCTCGCGGCTCAGGCCGGGAGCCCGCCGCCGGTGCTCGTAGACCTGGACCAGCTCTGCCCAATCGCCCGCCAGGAAGGCGTTCTCCTCGAGCGCCTCGAAGGCGCGGCGGTCGCCGGGGTCGGCGCGAAAGCGCTCCCGGTGGCGGTCGAGCTTCGACAAGTAGGGGCTCCCTTGACCCAGCTGCGCGGGGGATGCCTCCGCTACATCGTCCCCGAGCGGCCCGAGCTTGAAGGGAATCGCTTGCCGGGCTTTTGCGTTTTGAGTAGTGTTTTCGACGCGTTAGCCGCCTAGGCGCGGCTTCGGGGGCAGCCGGCCATCGAGACATCTCCCGCGATCGACCCGAGCCCGGCGCGGGCTCCGGTGCGCGCCGAGGCCGAGGTGCTGGGCAACGCCCGCGAGGGCCGCACCAACCTCCGCCTGACCCTGCGCGTCGAGGGCTGGCCCGGCTTCGGCCCGGGCCAGTTCGCGATGCTGTCGCCGGGGCCCCGCGCCAGCGTCGAGCGCAGCGATCCGCTGCTGCCGCGACCGATGGCGATCTACCGGGATCGGCGCCGCGGCTCCGGGGCGGAGGTCGAGATCCTCTACAAGGTGGCGGGCCGCGGCACCGCCCTGCTCGCCGAGGGCCGACCGGGACAGCGGGTCGGGCTGGTGGCTCCGCTCGGGCGGGCCTTCGAGCTGCCGCCGCCGGGCCAGCCGGCCCTGCTCGTGGGCGGCGGGACCGGGGTGGCGTCGCTCTATCGGCTCGCCGTCGAGCTCGGCGCGGCCGCCACGGTCCTACTCGGCGCGCGCAGCGCCCCGGACCTGATGGGACGCGCCGATTTCGAAGCGCTGCCCGGCCCCGTGGAGTGCGTCACCGAGGACGGCAGCGCCGGCCGGCGCGGCCTGGTGACCGAGCGCCTCGAGGAGCTGCTGGCCCAGGGGGCCGGGGGCCGGGTCTACGCCTGTGGTCCCACGCCGATGATGCGGCGCACGGCCGAGCTGGCGGCAGCCCGGGGGCTTCCCTGCACGGTATCGCTGGAGAACGCCATGGCCTGCGGCTTCGGCGTCTGTCTCGGCTGTGCGGCCGTCCGGGCCGACGGCAGCACCGCGCTGGTCTGCCGCGATGGCCCGATGTTCGAGGCGGGCGGGCTCGACTGGCAGGCCCTGCCTTGAGCGAAGCGGCGGAGGTCGACACGCGCGTCGACCTGGGCGGCATCGCCCTGCGCAACCCGGTGCTGACGGCCTCCGGGACCTTCGGCTACGGCACCGAGCTGGCGCCCTTCCTCGATCTCACGCGGATCGGGGGCTTCGTCGCCAAGAGCCTCACCCTGGAGCCGCGCCGCGGGAATCCGCCCCCCCGCATCAGCGAGACGCCCTCGGGCATGCTCAACGCGATCAGCCTGGAGAACGTGGGCGTCGACGCCTTCCTGCGCGAGAAGCTCCCCGCGATCCCCGACGGTGTCGCCGTGGTGGCCAGCGTCTTCGAGACCGACATCGACCGCTACGCGGAGGTCTGCCGAAGGCTCTCCGAGAGCCCGCGCGTGGCGGGCATCGAGGTGAATGCCTCCTGCCCCCACGTGAAGAGCGGCGGCATCGAGTTCGGGCAGAGCCCGCGTGTGCTGGCCCAGCTGGTGGCGACCACCCGCGGCGCCGCGACCCTGCCCCTGCTGGTCAAGCTCTCGCCCAACGTCACCGACATCGGGGAGATGGCCCGGGTCTGCGAAGGGGAGGGCGCGGACGGCCTCTCCCTGATCAACTCGGTCCAGGCGCTCGAGGTCGATGTCGAGCGCCGCCGCCCGGTGCTCTCGAACGGCCTCGGGGGTCTCTCGGGGCCCGCCATCCGACCGATTGCCCTGCGCATGGTGTGGCAGGCCTCCCAGGCGGTGAGGATCCCGCTCTGCGGGGTGGGCGGCATCGGCAGCGCCGAGGACGCGGTCAAGTTCATGCTGTGCGGGGCCTCCGCCGTCCAGCTGGGGACCGTCAACTACCTGAACCCCGCCGCCGCCGGCGAGGTGGCCGACGGCCTGCGCGCCTACGCGGAGCGACACGGGCTGAGCCACCTCCGGGACCTGGTGGGCGGCCTCGAGATGCCGCGCCGCTGACGCCCCCGGCGCCCGCCGGACGACGGCGACTCTGATTGCTTTCCCGTGCTGTTTCCTATAGTTTTTCGAGCCTGACGACGTGACCGGCCGGGTCGTGGCGCTCGGGCGGATGCCGATCCCCCAAGGGGTCGAGTGAAGTGGGCGGTCCGTCCGCTTCTTTTTTTTGGAGCCTGCAACCATGTACCGCGACATCCCGGAGGAGCTTCGGGGGCTGATCGAGCCGATCGTCGACGCCGCGGGCCTCGAGCTGGTGGACGCGCGGATCACGCGCGGCCGGCCGCCGTGGTCGCTGCGGGTGATCCTCGACACGCCGAAGGGCGACGGTCGCGTCTCGGTCGAGCGCTGCGCGGAGATCTCCCGGGAGATCGGAACCCACCTCGACGCCGCCGACCTGATCGAGGCCAGCTACCGCCTGGAGGTCTCCTCCCCGGGCCTGGATCGCGTGCTCGCGCGCCCGGTGGACTTCCAGCGCGCCTGTGGGGCCGAGGTCGCCATCGAGACGCGGCGGCCCATCGAGGGGCGCCGGCGCTTCCGCGGGGCCCTGCTCTCCTTCGAGCGCGAGGTGGCGCGCATGCGGGTCGACGGTCGCGAGCTCGACGTCGCCTTCGCGGAGATCGCCAAGGCCCACACGATCTACAAGTTCACACGCGCCGACTTCGCGTCCGGCGCGGCGGCGTGAGCCGGAGAATCGGAACGGCAAGCCCATGATCGCACTGAAACGAGAGATCGATCAGATCGCGAAGGACAAGGGAATCGACTCCACGGAGATCATCTCCGCGCTGGAGGAGGCCATGAAGCAGGCCGCCAAGCGCGAGAGCGGCCAGGATCGCGAGGTGGAGGCCCGCTACAACGACGAGCTCGGCGAGATCGAGCTCTTCGAGTTCCGCGAGGTCGTCGACGAGGTCACCGACAAGGACACCCAGATCGCCCTGGAGCGCGCCCGGGAGTTCGACGCGGAGGCCGAGGTGGGCGACGAGATCGGAGTGAAGATGGACACCTCGGGCTTCGGGCGCATCCTCGCCCAGACGGCCAAGCAGGTGATCATCCAGCGCATCCGCGAGGCGGAGCGCGAGAACGTCTACGAGGAGTACAAGGATCGCGCCAGCGAGATCGTGAACGGGATCGTGCGTCGTTTCGAGAAGGGCGCGATCGTCGTCGACCTGGGGCGCACCGAGGCGGTGCTGCCGCTCAAGGAGCAGGTGCCCCGGGAGACCTACCGACCGAACGACCGCATCCGCGCCTACGTGATCGACGTCAACAAGAATACCAAGGGGCCCCAGATCGTTCTGTCCCGGGGCAGCATCGACTTCCTCAAGAAGCTCTTCGAGCAGGAAGTGCCGGAGATGTACGAGGGCATCGTCACCATCCAGTCCGCGGCCCGGGAGCCGGGCGGGCGCTCCAAGATCGCCGTGGTTTCGCGGGACAGCGACGTGGATCCGGTCGGCGCCTGCGTCGGCATGAAGGG
>CAZYOL010000274.1:0-5631 GCA_964649065.1 uncultured Spirochaetales bacterium | reverse complement strand
GAGCCGCAGACGGTCGCCATCGAGGAGGAGCCGAAGGACTCCAGGGTCTCGGAGACGATGCGGATCGTGTAGGGGAAGTCGTCGTCCAGGGGCAGCACGCCCTTGAGGGCCCGCTCGGCCAGGTGCCCGTGGCCCACCTCGCGGCGGCCGGGCCCCCGCAGCATGCGCGCCTCTCCCACCGAGAAGGGCGGAAAGTTGTAGTGCAGGTAGAAGCGCTTGCTGGTGCGCTCCAGCAGCGCGTCGATGGTCTGCTCGTCGCCCTGGCCTCCCAGGGTCGTGTAGACGATGGCCTGGGTCTCGCCGCGGGTGAAGAGGGCAACGCCGTGGGGCCGCGGCAGCACGCGGACCTCGCAGGCGATCTGACGGATGTCCGAGAGCCCGCGCCCGTCGATGCGCTTGCCCTCGTCGAGGATGCGACGGCGCATGAGCTGCGAGCGCAGGTCGTGCAGGCAGCCCTTGACGCGGCTCTTGAGCGTCGCCAGGCCGGCCTGGCGCGCCTCCACGGCCGCAAGGCTGTCGAGGGGGACCTTCTCGTCGCGGAAGGCCGTGACGAATTCCTCCACCACCTCGCTCTCGATCTCGGCGATCGCCGCGTAGCGGGCCTGCTTCTCGGGAATCCGCACGGCCTCCGCCAGGCGGGCCTCGGCCCTGGCGCGGACCTCCGACTCGACCTCCGATCCGTCCTCGGCCTCGGGCAGCTGGCGCTTGGGCCTTCCGACCTGGCGCTGCAGCTCCTCCTGGAGGTCGATGAAGGGCATCATCTCGCCGTGGGCGAACTTGAGCGCGTCCAGCAGCTCGGCCTCGGAGGCCTCCTGCGCGCCGCCCTCCACCATCACGACCGCCCCCCGGCTGCCGGCCACTACCAGCTCCAGGTCGCTCGCGGCCATCTGCTCGCGGGTGGGATTCACGATCAGTCCCCCGTCCCCCCGAGCGATGCGCACCGCTCCGATCGGACCGAGGAAGGGGATGTCCGAGATCGTGAGCGCCGTGGAGGCGCCCACGAAGGCCGGGATGTCCGCCGGGTTCTCGTCGTCGGCGGAGAGCACCGTGCAGGTGATCTGGGTCTCGTCGCGGTAGCCGTCGGCGAAGAGCGGACGGATCGAGCGGTCGATGAAGCGGGAGACCAGGATCTCCCGATCCGAGAGGCGCCCTTCGCGCTTGAAGAAGCCTCCGGGGATCTTGCCCGCCGCGGAGGTCTTCTCCACGAAGTCGACCACCAGCGGGAAGAAGTCGATCCCCGGGCGCGGGTCCGCCGAGGTGGCGGTCACCAGCACGGTGGTCTCTCCCAGGGAGACCAGGGCCGCGCCGGCGGCCTGCTTGGCCAGGCGGCCGGTTTCGATGGAGAGCGTGCGCCCCCCGAATTCGACCGAGACCGTCGTCGGCTGGAACCAGTAGTTCGGCATCTGTACGTCGTGCTCCTTCCGGGATCCGACGCCAGTCGGACCCGGTGCTCTTGGGCAACGATGGAGGAAGGGAAACGACGCGATGGAATGCGGAATCAGCGATTGGCGAAGGCCGGGCCGGGCCCGGAGGCCCTTCGCGAATGGCTACTTCCGCACTCCAAAACGGCGGCTCCTCGCCGCCCCGTTGTGTTGTGTCGCCGTGGCGAGCGCGGGATGCGCCACTAGCGACGCAGCCCCAGGCGCTGGATCAGCGCCTGGTAGCGGTCGGGACTGGTCCTCCGTAGGTATGCGAGCAGCCGTCGCCTCTGGCTCACGAGCTGCAGCAGACCTCGGCGGGAGTGGTGGTCCTTTGCGTGCTTCTTGAAATGCTCGGACAGGTGATTGATCCGATTCGTCAACAGGGCCACCTGCACCTCCGTGGAGCCCGTATCGGACTCGTGGCGGCGGTGTTGATCGACCGTGTCGGTCTTGGCGGCCTTCGAAAGCAAGCATCTCTCCGAGGGGACCGTGGACGAAACCCACGCTGACGCGCCAGTGTTACAGAGCTATGCCGAGCCGGCAAGCGAGCGCAGCACCCGCAGCGGGCGCAGGCGCCGCCCCGGCTTCACCTCCAGGACGGCGACCAGGGCCCCGTCCGGAGCCAGGGCGGCCAGGCGCTCTCCGGGCCGCAGGGGGGGCCCGCTCGCCTGCAGCTCGGCGCCGTGGAGGACGCGGCGGGTCTCCTCCGGGTCGAGGCGCAGCACGGGCATGCCCAGGGCGTTCACCGGGGGGATCAGCAGGGACTCCATCTCCCCGGCCTCGGCGGCGCGCTCGAGCTCCTCGACCGCGAGCGCCTGCTCCTCGCGGAAGGGCCCGCTGCGGGTTCGCCGCAGGTGCGCCAGGTGGGCCCCGCAGCCGAGCCGCTCTCCGACGTCGGCAGCCAGCACGCGCACGTAGGTGCCCGCCGAGCACTCGACGTGGACCTCCACGTCCGGCGGCTCGTACTTGGCCAGATCGAGACGCTCGACGCGCACGCGCTTGGGCTCTCGCACGACCGTCCGCCCCTCGCGGGCCAGCCGGTGCAGGGGCACGCCTCCCTGCTTCACCGCGCTGTACATGGGCGGCACCTGCTCGATCTCGCCCGCGAAGGCGGCCAGGGCCTCGCGCACCGCCGCCTCCCCGGGGAGCTCGCCCTCGTGGCGCCGCAGGACCCGCCCCTCGGCGTCCAGGGTGTCCGTGGTGACGCCGAGCCGGAAGGCCCCGACGTAGGTCTTGGCGCTGGCCTCGAAGAAGGGCACGAGCTTGGTGGCCTCGCGCACCGCCAGGGGCAGCACGCCGGTGGCGAGCGGATCGAGGGTGCCCAGGTGACCGACCCGGCGGGTTCCCAGCCAGCGCCGGGCCGCATCCACCGCGTCGTGGGACGTCCAGCCGATCGGCTTGTCGACCACCAGGAAGCCCGCCGGCCCCGCCTCCTCGGCGCGCCGGCGCCGGTGCCTACTCCTCATCGGCGAGCGCCTTCAGCACCTCGAGCGTGCGGCTGCCCAGCTCGAGCGACGGATCGTGGCGGAAGTGCAGCGCGGGCGTTCGCCGCGTGGGCAGCACCCGCGCCAGGCGGCCGCGCACGAAGGGCGCGGCGCTCTCCAGGCCCCGTGCGATCTCCTCGAGCTCGGGGGGTTGGGTCGCCCCGAGGGCGCTCCAGTGGATGCGCGCCTGGGAGAGGTCGGGCGCCACGTCGACCCGGGTCAGCGTGACCAGATGGATGCGCGGATCCGAGGTCTCCTCGCGCAGGATGCGCGCCACCTCCTCCCTCAGCTGCTCCGCGATGCGCTCGGTACGCCTCGACACGCTACTCCTCGCCCGGTCCGGGCTCGCTCTCGAGGCCCCCGGCCTCGCCGTAGGGCAGCTCCGTGATCTCGATATCGGAGGCCAGCACCTCGGCCAGGTGCAGCTCTTCGACGAAGCAGACGACCTGATCGAGGACCCGGCGCACCCGCCCGGCGTCGGAGCCCGCGGCCGAGAAGCCCAGCACGGCGCGCTGCCAGGTGTCGGTCCCTCCCACTTCGGCCGCCGACAGGTTGAAGCGGCTCCGGACCCGACCCAGGATCGAGCGGACCACGCCCCGCTTCTGCTTCAGGGATTGCGAGCCGTGGACGTGGATCTCGACGACGGCAGCCCCGACGATCATTCGAGCGTCGGAGCCTGCTCCTCGATCTCGTAGATCTCGATCTCGTCGCCGATCTTGATGTCGTTGTAGCCGTCCAGGCCCACGCCGCACTCGAAGCCGGCGGCAACCTCGCGGGCATCGTCCTTGAAGCGACGCAGCGAGCTCACCCGTCCCTCGTAGATCTGGGCACCGTCGCGCAGCAGGCGACACTGGGCGCCGCGGCGCACGACGCCGTCCTGCACGTAGCAGCCGGCGATGGTTCCGAGGCGCGGGATCGTGAAGGTGTCTCGCACCTCGACGCGACCGATCACCTTCTCGGAGAGCGTCGGGGGCAGCAGCCCGGCCATCGCGGCCTTGATGTCGTCGATCAGCTCGTAGATGATCTGGTAGCTGCGCAGCTCGACGCCCTGCCCCTCGGCCTCACGGCGGGCCGCCGGATCGGGACGCACGCCGAAGCCCACGATCACCGCACCGCTGGCCTTGGCGAGCATCACGTCGGTCTCGTTGATGGCGCCGACGCCGGAGTGGATCACGTCGACCTTCACGGCGTCGGTCGACAGCTTCAGGATCGCGTCGCGAGCCGCCTCGCAGGAGCCGTGGACGTCGGCCTTGAGGACCACGGTCAGCTCCTTGATGCCGCCGCCCTCGGCCCCGGCGAAGTACTCGTCCAGGCTCATGCGCTTGGGGCCGTCGCTGGGTCGGCTGCGCTGCTCGTCCTCGCGGTGACCCACGATCTCCTTGGCCACGCGCTCGCTCTCGACGACGTTCAGGACCTGACCGGCATCGGGAACCCCGTTCAGCCCGGTGAGCTGAACCGGCGTCGCCGGCCCCGCCTCCTTGAGGCGTTTACCGTTCTCGTCCTCCATCGAGCGGACGCGACCGTAGTGGGTTCCGACCACCGCGATGTCGCCCTTCTCGAGGGTGCCCTCCTGGACCAGCACGGTGGCCAGGGGGCCCCGGCCCTTGTCGAGGCGCGCCTCGAGGACCACGCCGCTGGCCCGCCGGGTGGGATCGGAGCGCAGCTCGAGCACCTCGGACTGCAGCGCCAGCATCTCCAGCAGCTGGTCGAGGCCCGTCCCCTGGGTCGCGGAGACGTCCACGCAGATGATGTCGCCCCCGAACTCCTCCGGGACCAGATCGTGCTCCATCAGCCGCTGCCGGATCTGCTGGGAGTTGGCCCCCGGCAGGTCGATCTTGTTGACGGCGACGATGATGGGCACGCCCGCCGCCTTGGCGTGGTTGATGGCCTCGACGGTCTGGGGCATCACGCCCTCGGTCGCGGCCACCACCAGCACCCCGCTGTCCGTCACCTTGGCGCCCCGCGCCCGCATGGAGGTGAAGGCCGCGTGGCCCGGCGTGTCGATGAAGGAGAGCTTCTTGCCGTCGACGGAGACCTGATAGGCGCCGATGTGCTGGGTGATGCCGCCGGCCTCGCCGGCCACGACGTCCGTGCGCCGGATCGCATCGAGCAGCGAGGTCTTCCCGTGGTCGACGTGACCCATCACGGTGATGACGGGCGGCCGCGGCACCAGATTGGCGTCCTCGGAGGTCGGCGGCGTCTCGAAGAAGGCCTCCTCGCGGAAGCCCACGTCCTCGATCTTGAAGCCGAACTCGGCGGCCACCCGACCGGCGGTCTCGGCGTCCACCGACTGGTTGATGGAGGCCATCGTGCCCAGGGCCATCAGGCGGCGCTGGACCTCCGGCGCCTTGACGCCCATCATGCGCGCCAGCTCGCCGACGACGACGCTGCTCTCGATCCGCAGCGAGCGGCTGGCCTCCTTCGCCGACTTGCCCGCGGCGGCCGTAGCGGAGTCCCCCGTGTCGCGCCGGCGCCGCCGGGGCGAGGACATCGAGCGCGGGTCGATGGTGATCTGGCGCCTCACCAGGCTCCGGCCGGTGGCCTGGCGGGCCAGCCGCTCCTGCTCGCGCAGATTGACGACCTCTCGGACCAGCTTGCGCTGGCGGCCGGTGCGGTCCGGCGGCTGCTTGCCGGCGGGCCGCTGATCGCTGGGCGCGGGCGCCTCGGAGCGCCCCGCCGGCCGCGCGGCCGGCGTCGCGCTCGCCGCGACGGGCTGCGGCTGCTCG
>CAZYOL010000273.1:0-5794 GCA_964649065.1 uncultured Spirochaetales bacterium | reverse complement strand
GCTCGTGGCGCACGTCGACGATCTTGATGCCCTCGTCGATGCAGCCGTCGTAGAGCGGCATGATGTGGCCGCCGGAGAGCGTGAAGATGCACTCGACACCGGCCTGCTTGAGTGCGCGAGCTGCCAGATGGCCGCCGTGGGGCATGGGTGTACCTCGAGGGGTGAGCCCAGCGACGGTATCACCCGAGCCGCGGACGGGGCAAGCTGGACCGGCGCGGCCCCGCCCGAGCGCCGAGGCCGGCTTAGCGGCTGCCCGTGAACTCGGAGCGGCGGTTGTAGCGCCAGGCCGACTCGTCGTGACCCATCACGGCTGGCTTGGTCTCGCCGAAGCTGACGGTGTCCATCCGCGAGCCGGAGACGCCGAGGTCCATCATGTAGCGTCGCACCGACGCGGCGCGGCGCTCGCCGAGCGCGAGGTTGTACTCCTCGCTACCCCGCTCGTCGCAGTGTCCCTCGATGGTGATCCGACCCCACTGCCCGTTCGCGGAGATCGCCTCGGCGTTGGAGCGCAGGACCGACTTGGCGTCGTCGCGGATCGCGGACTTGTCGTAGTCGAAGTAGATGGGCTGCAGAGCCGAGCTCATGTCCACCCGCTCGGGCGGGCGCTGCTCGGGAACCATCGGCCCCTCCCGGAAGTCGCTGTCCGGCTGAGGCGTCGCCGTGGTCTCGGTCTGGCTGCTGGTCTGGCTGGTCGAGCAGGCCAGTGTGGCCAGCAGACTTCCCAGCAGCGCCAGCTGCGCCACGCGCATCGTGGCCCGCAATCGGTCTTCCATGCTCCCCCCTCCCAAGCGCCGGGCCCTGCCCGACCGCGCCCACAGTTTGCGGGTGGTTGCCTCGCCTGACAAGGCGCTCCCGCCGGGGCCGGCCGGCTAGGCCAGCCCCCGGTGCACAAGGTACTCCGCCACCAGGGTCGCCCCCTTGGCCGCTCCCATCTTCGTGTTGTGGGAGAGCAGCACGAAACGCACCCCGTTCGGCAGGACCGGATCCTCGCGGATCCGCCCGACCACGGTCGTCATCCCGTCGTTGCAGTTCCGATCGTACCGGGGCTGGGGACGGAAGGTGTCCCGGGTCACCTGGATCAGCTCCGGGGGCGCGGAGGGCAGCCCGAGGTCCGTGAACTCGCGACCGAAGGCGCGCAGGGTGTCGGCGACCGCCTCCAGGCTGGCGGCCTCGGCCAGGCCCACGTTGACGCTCTCGGTGTGCCCGTCGCGCACGTTCACGCGCGTGCAGGTGGCGGAGACGGGCAGGTCCAGGGGGACGATGCGATCGCCGTCCAGGGATCCCAGGATCTTGGCCGTCTCGCTCTGGACCTTCTCCTCCTCCTTGGGGATGAAGGGGATCACGTTGTCGAGGATGTCCAGGCCCACGACCCCCGGGCTCCGCCCGGCACCGGACAGGGCCTGCAGCGAGGTCATCACGACCGACCTCAGCCCGTAGCGGCGGGCCAGCGGGGCCAGCGCCACCACCAGGCCCGTCGTCGTGCAGTTGGGAATCGGCGCCACGAAGCCCTTCCAGGAGCGCTCGCGCTGCTGGCGCTTCACCAGCGTCGCGTGCTCGTGGTTGACGCCGGGAACGATGATCGGGACGTCGTCCTCGTAGCGGAAGGCCGAGGCCGTCGACACCACCGGCACGTGGGGGGCGAAGCGCTCCTCGAGGCCGCGCGCCGCGTCGCTCTCCACGGCCGAGAAGATCAGGTCGACGGAGCCCGGATCCAGGTCGTCGGCCGCCACCACCGGCTGCTCGACGAAGGCGGCCGGCAAGGGCTCCTCGCAGGCCCAGCGCAGGTGCCCGCCGGCATCGCTGATGGCCTCCCGGTAGGCCTTGCCGGCGCTGCGCGCGCTGGCCGCCAGAGCCGTGACCTCGAACCAGGGGTGGCTCGCCAGGGAGACCAGGAACTGCTGGCCGGCGACGCCGGTGGCCCCGAGCACGGCGACGCGCCTCCGCTGTGAATCACCCATGGCGGTGCCCTCTCTCGGGCTGGTGTCCTGGTTCGGATGCGAATCGCCCCAGGTCTAACCTGCGTGCGGCGCGGTAGTAGGGTCCGCCTTCCGGTACCCTCCCGCCGTGCGAGCGCCCGATACCAGCGCCTTCGAAGTCTACTGCCCCCAGTGTCGCGTCTCCCATCCCGCCGGAACCCGGATCTGCCTGCACTGCGGGAGCCGCACCGTCCGCGAGCGACCGCAGACGGCGCTGCGCAGCCCGGCGCCCCTGGCCGCCGGCGGCCGCCCGTCGGCGCCGGGGCCGATGCGAGCGCCCTCCCGGCTGCCCCGCCGCCCCCCGCCGCGCGACCAGGAGTCCCTCGAAGAGCTGCCGGGCCGGGGCTTCTCCCCGCTCTCGCTGATCTGGATCGTGCTGATCGTGGTCTTCGCGGTCTACCGCGCGGCCTGCGGCTGAGCCGGCGCGCTAGGCGAGGTGCTCTGCCAGCTCGACCAGGGAGGCGAGCGTCGCGTGGGGTCGGGGAGCGCGCGCCGGGGCCGGCCGGCCGCGCGGCGCGATCCAGGCGGCGTGCATGCCCACCCGCAGCGAGCCGAGCACGTCGGCCTCGAAGTTGTCTCCCACCATCAGGCAGCGCTGCGGCTCCACCTCGAGTGCGACCGCCACGTGGCGAAAGACGCGCTCCTCCGGCTTCCCCGCGCCGAACTCCCCCTCGACCTGGATGTGGTCGAAGAAGGGAGCCAGGCCGAAGCGCTCGACCTTCCCGCGCTGCGGCTCGGAGGCCCCGTTCGTCACCAGCGCCAGCCTCGCAAAGCGACCCCGCAGCGCGCGGAGCGACTCGAGCGCTCCCTCGAGCAGGCGAAAGCCGGCATCGCGCAGCGCGGTGTGGCGCCGGGCCGCCTCGGCAACCAGCTCCGGATCGCCCGCGCCGAAGCGCTCCAGGGCCCGCGCGAGCACCTCGACCCGGGCCGCGGGCAGGTCGAGACGGCCTCGGCGGTGGCGCTCGGGATCGGACCAGAACCAGTCCGCGCTGGCCCCGTAGGCAGCCCGCAGCGCCTCCGGGTCCAGCTCGGGGCGCTCCTCGAGCAGGAAGGCGAGGGTGCGGTCGCGCGCCTCGGCGAGCCCTCCGTCGTGGTCGAGGATCGTATCGTCGAGGTCGAGGAGCAGGGCCTCGAGGCTGTCCGGGTCGGGAAGCGTCATGCGTCTCGGTGCGGAATCTCCCTATGGTAGGGTCTCCTCTCCGCTTGCCAGGGGAGGCGCGATGGGTCGCGAGGCGCCGAGCCAGCTCGTGCTGCTGCGTTTCTCGGGCGATATCGGGACCAAGGCGCAGCGCACCCGCAGCCAGTTCGTCGGGCGCATGCTCCAGAACCTCCGGGACGCGCTGGTCTCGGAAGGCCAGCGGCCCGTGATCCAGATCTCCCGGGACCGGGTCTTCGTCGAGCTGCCCCGGGGCGCGTCGACCGACGCCCTGACCCGGGTCTTCGGCGTCCAGTCGGTCTCGACGGTCGAGCGCAGGCCGCCGGGCAGCGCCGAGCAGATCGCCGCCGCCGGCGAGCCCCTGTTCCGCGAGGCGCTGCGGGGCCGGCGCTTCGCCGTCCGCGCGCGCTGGGTCGGCCATCGGCCGCGGGGAGGCGTGCGCAGCGGCGAGGTCGAGCGGCAGCTGGGCGCCGCCCTGCTGCCGGGCTCGGCGGGCGTAGACCTCGAGCAGCCGGAACGCACCGCCCACGTCGAGCTGACCGAGAAGGCCACCTTCTTCTTCCTCGAGCGGCAGCCGGGCCCCGGCGGACTGCCGCTCGGGGTGGAGGGTCGGGCCCTGGCACTGCTCTCCGGCGGCTTCGACTCGGCCGTCGCCGCCTGGCAGCTCGGCCGGCGCGGCGTCGCCGTCGACTACCTCTTCTGCAACCTGGGAGGGACGGCGCATCTCCGGGGCGTTCTGAAGGTGGCCTCGCTGCTCGCCGAGCGCTGGGGCTACGGGACGCGCCCCCGGCTCTACGAGGTCGACTTCGAGGCGCTCGCCGCGGCGCTCCGCGAGCGCACCCAGCGGCGCTACTGGCAGGTGCTGCTGAAGCGCCTGATGCTGCGCGCCGCCGAGCGCATCGCCTGCGAGCGAAGGGCCGAGGCGCTGATCACCGGCGATGCGGTGGGGCAGGTCTCCTCCCAGACGCTGACCAATCTGGCCTCGATCTCGGAGGTCACCTCGCTTCCGGTGCTGCGGCCCCTGGTCGGCCTGAACAAGGAGGAGATCATCGAGCTCGCCGGGCGGATCGGCACCTTCGAGGCCTCCAAGGTGGTGGGCGAGTACTGCGCTCTGGTCCCCAGCCGACCCGCGACCCGCGCCTCCCCGGAGGTGCTGCGACGCGAGGAGGCGGCGCTGAATCCGGCACTCCTGGAGCGGGCCGTCGCCGCCCGCCGGCGCTTCGACCTGCGCGGGCTCGATCCGGAGCTGCTGGGGCCCTCGGAGCTGCGCATCGACCACGTCCCGCCGGGCAGCGTGGTGCTCGACCTGCGCGCCCGGGCCGAGTTCGGCGAGTGGCACTGGCCCGAGGCCCTCTGGCTCGATTTCGCGCAGGCCCTGCGCGCCTATCCGAGCTTCGATCGCGACGCGACCTACGTGCTCTACTGCGACCTCGGGCTCAAGAGCGCGCACCTGGCCGAGCGGATGCGCGCCGCGGGATTCCGCGCCTTCCACTTCCGGGGCGGGACGCGCGCCCTGCGCCGGCTGGCCTGAGGCCCGCCGCCGCCGGCCTCGCCCGGGGCCCACGGACCGGGCTCACTCGGGGAGCAGGCGCTCCAGGAGCCGCTGCTGCTCGTCCGGCGGGAGCTCGCGCAGCCGTCGCCAGGCGCCGCGCAGCTGCTCGCGATCTTCGGGCGACATCGAGCGCCAGCGCTCCGCGTTGCGCTGGAAGCGCTCGCGCTCGGCCGGGTCGACCGAGAAGAGCTCCCCCATGCGATCGCGCAGCTCCTGCTGCTCCTCCTCGGGAAGCTCGCGGAAGCGGCGCAGGCGGCCGCGGATCGCGTCGCGCTCCTCGGGCGACAGGTTGCGAACCCGCTCGCGGATCTCCTCGCGCTCCTCGGGCGTGAGGCTGGCCAGGTGCCGGCGCAGCCGCTCGCGCGGTCCGAGGGGCAGCCGCTCCAGCTCGCGGCGCATCTGCTCGTCTCCGCGCCGCAGCTCGGCATCGCGCCGCAGGTCGCGGCGGACCCGCTCGCGGATCTGGCGGCGCTCCTCCGGCGAGGCCTGTCGCCAGCGGTCGATGAACTCCTCGCGCTGCTCCGGCGTGGCGCGCTCCCAGCGCCGCCGCAGGGCCCGGCGCTCCGCGGGCGGCAGCCGCTCGAGGCGGCGCAGGATGCGCTCCCTCTGCTCGGGGCTGGCGCGCTCGAGCCGCTCCCGCAGGCGCTGCTCGCGCAGCCGGCCCGGCTCGCCCTCCTGGGCCCCGGCCGGACCGGGCAGGGCCGGAAGGCACAGCAGCAGCACCAGCAGCGCGAGCAGCCGGCGGCGCGTCATCAGCCGCGCCCCGCCTCCAGCTCCAGGAGCCGCTCGAGCAGCTCCAGATTGGCGATCACGTCGACGTCCTCGGGCTCCTCGACCTCGAGCAGGACCACGGCCAGGTCTTCCGGCGCCTCGTCGATCAGCTCGGGCGGCGCCTCCCGGCCCCGGGGCGTCCGCTCGGCGAGCGCCGCCTCCCGAAGGGGCTCGAGCGGCAGGAGCTCGAGCTCGTAGGCGGGGACCTCGGGTGCGTCGGGCGGCGCGGGCCGCTCGGGCCGCAGCTCGGGCAGCACCTGGAGCGAGGGCCGCTCCAGAGCCAGCTGCCCGTCGGGCAGCGGCTCGAGCGGCGTGGGCGGGACCGGGCTGGCGGGCTCT
>CAZYOL010000272.1:0-5822 GCA_964649065.1 uncultured Spirochaetales bacterium | reverse complement strand
CGAAGTCCTGCGGCTTCCGCACCGGGGAGGGGACCCCGGGATACCACTTCACGGGTCGCAGGCAGACGTAGAGATAGAGGATCTGGCGCAGGGCGACGTTGAGGCTGCGGATGCCTCCCCCCACCGGAGTGGTCAGGGGCCCCTTGATGCCCACCAGGTACTGGCGGAAGGCCTCGAGGGTGGCCTCGGGCAGCCACTCGCCGGTTTCGTCGAAGGCCTTCTGTCCGGCCAGGACCTCCATCCAGGCGATGTGCCGCGAGCCCCCGTAGGCCTTCTCGACGGCGGCGTCGAAGACGCGCACCGAGGCCGCCCAGATGTCGGGGCCCGTGCCGTCGCCCTCGATGAAGGGGATGATCGGCCGGTCCGGGACGGAGAGCTTCCCGCCGGCGCCGCGCTGGATGGTCCCGCCGTCGGACGGGGGCGTGGGCTGGTTCGGCATGCGCGCGGGATATAAAAGAAAACGGCGACCCGCGCAATTCTGCGCGCGCGGCGGAGGAAGGGAACCCGGGCGACCGCCCGGGCGCTGCGGGCGAGCGCCCGAGAGCTAGACGGCCAGCTCCGCGGCGGCGCAAACGCAGTTTCGCCCCAGAGACTTCGCGCGGTACATGGCCTTGTCGGCCAGATCGAGCAGCGCCTCGCGCGTCTGGCTGTCATCGGGGTAGCAGGCCACGCCGATGCTGATGGTCAGCCGGATCGGCGCTCCTCGCCCGCCCTCGAACAGCGTCTCGGCCACCGTGCGGCGGATCCGCTCGGCCACGGCCCGGCCCTCGGCGGGCGGCGTGTCGGCCAGCAGGATGGTGAACTCGTCGCCCCCGTAGCGCGCCAGCGTGTCCGCCTGGCGAATGCACTCGGCCAGCACCCGCGAGAGCTGCCGCAGGGTCTGGGAGCCGACCAGGTGGCCGTACTGGTCGTTCACCTGCTTGAAGTGGTCGAGGTCCAGGAAGAGCACGCAGAGCTGCTTCTCGTAGCGCTGCGCGCGCTGGATCTCGTGCTCGGTCGCCTGCAGCAGGTAGCGGGCGTTGTAGACCTCGGTCACGTCGTCGACGAAGGCCCGCTCCTTGGCGCGGTGATAGCGCTCCGTGTTGCGCAGGGCCAGCGCGGCGTAGTCGGACAGGGTCTTCGCCCGTTCCAGGGCCTCGGCCGCGAAGGGCTGGTCGTCGGCGAAGATCCACAGCAGCCCCGAGCCGGTCTCGCCGCCGCGCAGCGGCACCGTCAGGATGGGACCGGCGCGGAGTCCCAGCTCGGAGCAGGCCTCGTGGAGCGGCCCGCGGCTGCAGATCTCGATCTGCTGGAAGCCCTCGATCTCGACGGGCTTGGTCTCGAGCAGGGCACGCCGCAGCGCCCCGACCTCCCCATCCGAGAAGCCCCGGAAGGTCGCGGCGTCTAGCAGGGGAACCGAGGTGCGCCGGTAGAGCGCCAGGCCCCGGGTGCGCGCCAGGGCCCCGAGCAGCAGGTCCAGGGCGGCGGGGTGCAGCTCTCCCGGGTCGAGGCAGGTCGCCAGCCCGCGGCAGGCCTCGGCCAGGGCCAGGGCCTCGCGGAGCTGCCGCCCCTCCAGCCGGCGCTGCTCGCCCATCAACATCTGGCGGGCCAGTGCGGCCAGGGTGAGCTCCGGGACCGGAGCGGCCAGACACTCGCTGGCCCCGGCGCGGCGGGTCTCGGTCTCGGCCTCGGCCTCGGCCAGCAGGGCCAGCACCGGTACCTCGGGCGCCAGCTGGCGAATCCGGCGGATCGCGACGGGGCCCGAGGCCAGCCCGAGCACGACCAGGCCGGGGGGCGGGCCGCCCTCCCCCGCCAGCAGCGGCAGGGCGGCCGCGAGGTCGGAAGTCACCTCGAGCGACCCGAGCCCGGCCAGCCAGCTCCGGGCGTCTCTGGACGCGAGCAGATCGCCTTCGACCACCAGTACGCGAGGGGACGTCGTGCCGCTCACCCGGCCTCCCAGAGTCCTCGTGCAGCCCCTCGCATCGGCGCCGCGAGTTGCCGGCTGAAGATGAGGCTGCGGGAGTCTACCCCCGAAGCCTGAGCCGAGCCTGGCCCGGTGGGCGTTACCCTGGGAGCCGTGAGCGGCCGCACCGGGATCGCCCCGCAGCTCGACGCCTGGAGACGCGAGGTCGAGGGCTTCCGCTGGGAGCTCCCGGACCGCTGGAGCTTCGGGCGCGACGTGGTCGAGCGCTGGGCCGCCGATCCGCAGCGGCCGGCCCTCGACTGGCGAGACGCCCGCGGAGCCCGGCAGACCCTGGGCTTCGGCGACGTGCGAGACGGCGCTCGCCGGCTGGCCGGCCTGCTCGAGGATCTGGGCGTGGCGGCGGGCGAGCCCGTGATCGTGATGCTGCCCCGGATTCCGAGCTGGCATCGGGTGATGGTCGGGGTCCTGCAGGCCGGCGCCCTGGCGATTCCCTGCTCCACCCTGCTGCGGCCCCGCGACCTCGCCTACCGGATCCGCCACTCGGGTGCGGTCGCGCTGGTGGTGGCCGGAGAGCAGATCCCCACCTGCGAGGCGATCTCCGAGGAGCTGCCGAGCCTGCGCCACCGGCTGGCGCACTGCGAGCCGGGGGCATCGCTGCCGGGTGGCTGGCTCGACCTCGACGCCGCCCTGGCCGGACAGAGCACGGAGCGGAGCGGCCGGGAGACCCGCGCCTCGGAGCCCGCCCTCGTCTTCTACACGTCGGGCACCACCGGCCCGCCCAAGGCGGTGCTGCACTCCCACGCCTACACGGCGGCCCAGCGCTTCACGTCTCGCTACTGGCACGGGCTGCGAGAGGGCGAGCGCATCTGGACCACCAGCGACACGGGCTGGGCCAAGGCCGCCTACGGCGTCCTCTTCGGACCCTGGGGCCTGGGCGCCGAGGTCGCCCTCTACGACGGGCGCTTCGAGGCCGCGCGCGAGCTGGAGCTGCTCGCGGAGATCGATCCCCACGTCTTCTGCGCCCCCCCGACCGAGTACCGCATGCTCGTGAAGCAGCCGCTGACGGGACTGCGGGTGCCGCGGCTGCGCGAGTGCGTCTCGGCGGGAGAGCCCCTCAACCCGGAGGTGATTCGCAGCTGGCAGCAGGCGACGGGAATCGCGATCCGCGACGGCTACGGCCAGACCGAGTCGATCCTGCTGGTCGGAAACCTGCCGGGGATGCCGCTGCGCCCGGGCTCGATGGGCCTGCCGCTGCCGGGCCAGCCCGTGGAGGTGATCGACGAGGACGGCAGGCCGGCGGAGGCGGGACAGGTCGGCGACATCGCGGTACGCGGCCGCCCGCCGGGCCTCTTCGAGGCCTACTGGAAGGACCCGGAGGCCACCGAGCGCAGTCGACGCGGCGACTGGTACCTGACCGGCGACCGCGCTCTGCGCGACGAGGACGGCTACTTCTGGTTCGTGGGCCGGAACGACGACGTGATCATCTCCGCCGGCTACCGGATCGGCCCCTTCGAGGTGGAGAGCGCGCTGGTGGAGCACCCGGACGTGGTCGAGGCAGCCGCGGTGGCCGCGCCGGATCCGGAGCGGGGACAGGTCGTGAAGGCCTACGTCGTACTGCGCCCCGGCCTGAGCGGCGATGCCGAGCTGGCCCGCCGCCTGCAGGAGCACGTGAAGCAGGTCACCGCGCCCTACAAGTACCCGCGCTCGATCGTGTTCAGCGAGAGCCTGCCGAAGACGGTGAGCGGCAAGATCCGCCGGGTCGAGCTGCGGCAGCGCTCCTGAGCCGGCTCAGGTTCCGGCGCGTCGGCCCTCGGGCGGAAGCACCTGCTGCCAGCTCTGCCCCCCGTCCTCGCTGCGCAGCACCATTCCGGTCTGGCCTACGATCAGCCCCGTGGCGCGGGCCTGGTCGAAGTCGAGGTCGCGCATGAAGGTGAAGACGGTGGGAAACTCGCCGTCGCTCGGCGGCCGCCAGCTGAGGCCCGCGTCGTCCGAGAAGCGCACCAGCCCCTTCTCGCCCACGGCAATGGCCCGGCCGTCCACGCCCGCCACCGCGAAGAGGGCCTGCTTGCGGTCGGTGGTGTTGTAGCGCCAGCTGCGTCCCCCGTCCGTGCTCTTGAGCACGACACCGCCCAGCCCGGCGATCAGACCGATCTCGGGATCCCGGAAGTTGACGTCGAAGAGGTAGGGATTCTGGATGACCCCGATCCGGATCCTCGGCGTCTCGCTGGTCCGGCTGTCCAGATAGCGCTGCAGGAAGGAGGGGTCGTCCCGGAGGAAGTCCTCGAAGTCCCACGGCGGCTTGTTGGGCATGCGCAGCCGGTCGGTGAGGATTCCCGCCTCCTCGAGCACGACCCGCACCTCCGCCATTCGGGCCTCGAGGATGTCGAAGAGCTCGCTGGGATCCTCCGCATCGCCGAAGGTCGCGATCTCGCCAGGGCTCGCGAAGGGATCGATCAGGATGTTCAGGTGGTTCTCGTCGGCGATCTGGTCGGCGAAGACCTCGAGGCGAGCGCGATCCCGATCCGTGATCTCGATGACGTTGTAGGGGAGGTCGATGGGATCCATCCGGATCTCGCCCAGGATGTCGCCACGGGTCCAGGTCGCCCCGCGATCGTCCGAGTGGAAGATGTAGCCGAACTCGCCGACGATCCAGCACTGGGTCAACGGCGGATCGAGGCAGTAGACGTCGTTCAGGCCCACGTCCTCGTAGACCTTGCCGCCCCTGCGAACCTTCTCCTGTTCCGACACGGAGAGCCAGACGAACATCGGGTGGAGCTGGTCGACGGTGAGGGAGAAGTCCTCCCAGTCCTGGCCATCCCGGGTCAGAATGCGCGAGCCCCACTCCCCGACGGCCCAGGCCGTGCTGCGGTCGATGGCGTGGACGCCGAAGAGGTGCGAGCCCTCCCCCGCCTTGAGGTTGGGCTGGAGCTCCCAGTGGGCCCCGCCATCCGTGGTGCGCAGGATGGTGCCGAGCTGGCCGACCGCCCAGCCGACGCTGTTGTCGGCCATCGAGACCGAGTAGAGCGAGCGCTTGGTGGGCGTGACGCCCTTCTTCCAGCTGCGGCCGCCGTCGGTCGTGTAGTAGGCGGCCCCGTGGTAGCCCACGGCCACCGCGTGCTCGGGATCCGCCACGGAGACCGAGAAGAGATCGTCGTAGATGTCGATCTCCCCTTCGGAGTAGGGAGAGCTGTAGTCGATGTTGTGGCAGCCCAGCGACAGGGCGGCGACCGCGGTGAAGGCGGCGAGGAGCTGCGGGCGTGCAGACATGAGGGGCGCCTCTCTCGAAGGAGCTCGCGAGCCGACCGAGCGGGTCTCGCAGAAGCCAGGTGTGTAAGGTACGGCGTCGCGCGTTGTCAAGCAGGGCGGCGGCGGGTAGCGTCGCGGCGAGCGCGCGGTCCCCCGCGGCCGGGCGCATGCGGAGAGGACGGTGCACGCCTCCGAGAGCCGGGCTCCGATCGCCTCCGCCCGGGGCCACGGCCGTCGGGAGCGGCCGACGCAGCGCGTCAGGTCGCTGGGTGAGCTGGGCTGGGCGCTGGGACTGCCTCAGGGGCAGCGGCTCTTGGGCCTGTGGCTGGCGCAGCGCTGGGACGCGCTGCGGCTGGCACTGCGCCTGCGGCGTTGCAGCGCCGGGGAGCGCGAGCTGCTGCGCAGGGAGCACGAGCGGCGCAGCGCCCGGCGTGTCGCGGCCACCCTGGGAGCGCTGAAGGGAGCCTTCGCCAAGGCCGGCCAGTTCGGCGCCATCCGACACGACCTGCTGGGCGCCGAGTGGACCGAGCCGCTGGCCGGGCTGCGCGACCGCGTGCCGCCCCTGCCCCTGGCGCGCATCCGCAGCGTCGTGGAGGCCGCGCTCGGCGCTCCGCTCGAGCGGCTCTTCCCCGGCTTCGAGCCGCAGCCCCAGGCGGCCGCCTCGATGGCCCCG
>CAZYOL010000271.1:0-5846 GCA_964649065.1 uncultured Spirochaetales bacterium | reverse complement strand
GGGCATGATCTGCTCCGAGCCCAGCGTGGTGGCGGTCACCTCGGACGCCCACGGGCGCTCGGAACGCGTGCTGGCGGTGGGCCACGAGGCCAAGGAGATGGTGGGGCGCACCCCGGGCAGCATCCGCGCCGTCCGCCCGATCAAGGATGGCGTCATCGCCGACTTCGAGATCACCGAAGCCATGCTCCGCTACTTCATCCGGCGGGCCCACAGCCGTTCCAACCTGGTCCGGCCGCGCATCGTGATCTGCGTGCCGCCCTGCATCACCAGCGTGGAGAAGCGCGCGGTCAAGGAGTCCGCGCTCTCGGCGGGCGCCCGCGAGGTCTACCTGATGGAGGAGCCGATGGCCGCGGCCATCGGGGCCGGCCTGGACGTGACCGCGCCCACGGGAAACATGGTGGTGGACATCGGTGGGGGCACGACCGATGTCGCCGTGATCTCGCTGGCCGGAATCGTCTCCTCGCGTTCCGTCCGCTGCGGCGGAGACACCATGGACGAGGCGATCATCAACTACGTGAAGCGCAAGTACAACATGCTGATCGGCGAGCGCACTGGCGAGGCGGTGAAGATGGCGATCGGCACGGCCTCGCCCGACTCGAAGTGCGAGACCATGGAGCTGAAGGGCCGCGACCTGGTGGCCGGCATCCCCAAGGTGGTGGTGGCCTCCTCGGAGGAGATCCGCGAGGCCCTGCTCGAGCCGATCCACACCATCGTCGACACGGTGCACCTCACCCTGGAGCGCACGCCCCCGGAGCTGGCCGCAGACATCGTCGACCGCGGCATCATGCTGGTGGGCGGGGGCTCGCTGCTGCGCGACCTGGACCACGTCCTGCGCCAGGAGACCAAGCTGCCGATCCTGCGCAGCGAAGATCCCTTCACGGCCGTCGTGCACGGGGCCGGCATGGCCCTCGACAACCTGCCGCTGCTGAAGCAGGTCGCCCTGAGCTAGGCCGGCCTCCCGACCCTGCGAGCCCGCCTCCGGCGGACTAGCGCCGCCGCTGGTAGCGATCGACGGCCCGCGCGTGCTCCCGATAGCTGCGGGAGAAGACGTGGGTCCCGTCGTTGCGGGAGACGAAGTAGAGGTAGTCCGTGTCGGCGGGCTCCACCACGGCGCGCAGGGCCGCGGCTCCCGGATTCGCGATCGGTCCGGGCGGCAGGCCCTGGATGCGGTAGGTGTTGTAGGGGTTGTCCTCGTTCTCCAGGTCGCGGCGCCGCAGGTTGCCGTCGAAGTCCGGAATGCCGTAGATCGTGGTCGGGTCGGACTCGAGGCGCATGCGGCGCGCCAGGCGGTTGTGGAAGACCGAGGCGATCAGCGGTCGCTCCTCCGCGGCGCCGGTCTCCTTCTCGACGATCGAGGCCAGGGTCACGACGTCGCGCATGGTGAAGTCCATGCGCCGCGCCGGGGCCTCGAGATCGCGCCAGGTCTCGAGAAAGTGCTCGACCAGGATGCGGGCCACCTCGGGCGCGGGCAGGCCCCGCTGCATCCGGTAGGTCTCCGGAAACAGGTAGCCCTCGAGGGAGTCGCCCTCGACGCCGAGCGCGCCGGGCAGCTGCGGATCCCGGACGGCAGCCAGGAAGTCCTGGGCATCGACCAGGCCGGCCTGCTCCAGGCGCTGCGCGATCTCGGTGGCCCGCAGCCCCTCGGGCAGCACCACCGGATACGTGACCAGCTCGCCCCGCGCGATGCGCTCCAGGATGGCCCCGGGCGTCATCGCGGCCGAGAGCTCGAACTCCCCGGAGCGGAGCGCTCCCTCCAGGCCGCGCAGCCGGGCCAGCCAGCGCAGCGCCCGGGCGCTGCGGACCAGCTCCTGCTCCTCCAGATCGCGGGCGATGCCCGACAGGTGGGCTCCGGAGGCGATCGCGAAGACCACGGGCTCCGCCCCCGGCGGGCCGGCGGGGCGCAGGGCGCGCTGGATCGTCCAGCCGGCCACCAGCGCGAGCAGCCCGACCAGCAGGCCGGCGCCGAGCAGCAGCCGCCACAGGGACCTCAAGCGTCCTCCAGGGCCGCCAGCGCGCGCTGGCGATCCAGCCAGGTGCGCAGCAGCAGGGCGGCGGCGCTGGCGTCGAGATCCCCGTCGGCGGACCGCCTGCGCCGGCGCCCCGAGTCGCGCAGCGCGCGGCGCGCCTCCGCCGTGGTCCAGCGCTCGTCGATCCAGTCGACCGGCAGCCCGGTGGCGGCCGCCAGCTCGCGGCCGAAGCTCCGCGCGGCCTCCGCCATCTCTCCGGGTCGGCCGTCCATGTGAAGGGGCAGGCCCACCACGAGCTGCCGGATGCCCCGCTCGGAGGCCAGGGCCGCCAGCTCGGCCAGGGCGGACGCGAGATCCCGGGCGTCCACGGCGCCCAGCGGGAAGGCAAAGCTCCCCGCCTCGTCCGAGGCCGCCACGCCGATCCGACGCGTGCCGAAGTCGACCCCCATGGCCGGGGTCCGCGGCTCCATCCCGCGGCCAGGCTAGCCGACGCAGCGGCCGGAGCGGGGCTCTCGCGACCGCGAAATTCGCTCTTTTTTCGCCTTTTCGTGGACTGCCCACGGCGCCCGCAGTACCCTGACCCTGCGTCCGGCTCCCCGGCCGAGACGACGCACGCCGCGGCATCCTCCAGCGCGGCCCCGGCCCCGGATCGCCCCACCGAGCAGGCATGCGAGCCTGGTGTGATGAGCCCCGAACCGCATTCCGAAGCCGCCCCTCGGCCGCCCGTCCCGAAGCGCCTGGCCCTGTTCCTGGCCACGGGGGCGGGCTCCGGCTACTCGCCGGTGGCCTCCGGCACCGCGGGCTCGGCCGTGGCGCTGCCCCTCTTCGTGGGTCTGGCCGCACTGGGCCCGCTGGCCTTCCTGATCGTCGTGGTCCTGCTGCTGGGGGCCGGCATCTGGGCGGCGGGGGCCGCGGAGCGCATCTTCGAGCAGAAGGACGACGGTCGCATCGTGATCGACGAGATCGTCGGTCAGCTCCTGACGCTGGGTCCGCTGGCCGTCTTCCCCGGCCTCTGGCCGGCTTCGCCGCGGGCCCTGCTCCTCTGGCTCGTGACCGGATTCGTCCTGTTCCGGGTGTTGGATATCTGGAAGCCGGGGCCGGTACGCCGCATGGAGCGGGAGCTGCCCGGCGGAGCGGGCGTGATGATGGACGACGTGCTGGCCGGTCTCATCGGCGCCGTGCCCCTGGGGCTGGCCGCCTGGATCGCCCGGGCGCTGGCATGACGGATTCGCGGGAGCGGGCGTGAAGGCGGAGATCCTCACGATTGGCGACGAGCTGCTGCGCGGCGAGATCATCGACTCGAACAAGTCGTTGCTGTCGGATCGCCTGCTGTCACTCGACGTCGAGAGCCACTTCCACGCCTCGGTGAGGGACGACCCGGCGGACATGATCGACGCCTTCCACCGCGCCGCCGAGCGCAGCGAGTGCGTGCTCGTCTCGGGCGGCCTCGGTCCGACCCGCGACGACCTCACCGCCGAGGTGATCGCCCAGGCCTTCGACCGGAAGCTCGTCCTCGACGAGGCCGCCCTCGACGCGATTCGCGCCTTCTTCGCGAGCGTGGGCCGCGAGATGACGGAGAACAACGCCAAGCAGGCCTACTTTCCGGAGGGCTCCGAGGTGCTTCCGAACCCCATCGGAACGGCTCCGGGCTTCGCGCTCGAGGCGCGCGGCACCCTGTTCTTCTGCATGCCGGGCGTGCCGCGGGAGCTCTCGCGCATGGTCGACGAGCAGGTCCTGCCCCGGATCGCCGGCAGGCTCTCGCGGGGCGGGGTGGTGGTGCGCGCGCGGCTGCTGCGCACCTTCGGCACGGGAGAGTCCACGCTGGATGCCGAGCTGGCCGACGTCGCGCGGGAAGACGGCGTGAGCCTGGGCTTCCGCACCTCGTTTCCAGACAACTACCTGCGCCCGGTCGCGCGTGCCGCGACGGCCGAGGAGGCGGAGGCGAAGCTCGAAGCCGTCTGCCGAGCCATTCGCGAGCGCCTGGGGGTGCTGATCTACGGCGAGGGGGACCAGACGCTGGGCCAGGTCGTCGGCCTGCTGATGCGGGGCCGCGGAGAGAGCCTGGCGGTCGCCGAGTCCTGCACCGGAGGGCTGGTGGCGCAGTTGCTGACCGAGGTCCCCGGGGCTTCGGACTACTTCGTAGGCGGTGTGGCGGCCTACGCCAACGAGGTCAAGCGCGAGCTGCTGGGAGTTCCCCAGCAGCTCCTCGACGAGCACGGCGCCGTGTCCGAGCCGGTGGCCCGTGCCATGGCCGAGGGCGTGCGCGAGCGTCTCGGCTGTGACTACGGCGTGGCCACCACCGGCATCTCCGGCCCCGGCGGGGGCAGCCCCGGCAAGCCGGTCGGCCTGGTCCACGTCGCCCTGGCCCGGGCCTCGGGAACCCACGCCGACCACTTCGTCTTTCCGCTGGATCGCACCCGCCACCGCATGCTGACGGCCCAGGTCGCCCTGGACTGGATCCGCCGCGCGCTGCTCGGCGAGGAGCTGGTGGGCCCGACGCTCCTGCGCCGCCGCGGAGGCGCCTCGGCGCCGGGGCGGAGATGAGCCGTGAGGAGAGCCCCGTCGTACGCGCCTTCTTCGCCGTGGACCTCGACGAGGCCGCGCGACGTGGCGCGGCCTCGATCGCCCGGGAGCTGCGTGGCAGGCCCGGCGCCGAGGGCGTGCGCTGGGTCCGCCCGGAGACTCTCCACGTGACCCTGCGCTTTCTGGGGCAGGTCGCGCTCGCGGGGCTCCCGGCCCTCGTCGAGCGGGTGGGCACCGAGGTCGCGGGGCTGGTCCCCTTCTCCCTCTCGCTGACCGGGCCGCGATTGTTTCCGCTGGCGAAGCGGCCCCGCGCCGTGGCCCTCGGCGTCGAGCCCGAGGAGCCGCTCGCGGAGCTCGCCGCGGCCGTCGAGCGGGGCGTGCGTCACGCGGGCCTCGGGGCCGATGAGCGTCCCTTCCGCGCCCATCTCACGCTGGGGCGGGTGCGCGAGCGCGGCGGCACGGCGCCCCGCCTCGACGGAGTGCCCGCCCCGCCCGAATCGAGCTTCCGCGTCCGGGAGGCCGTGCTCTTCCGGAGCGAGCTGAGACGCGACGGTGCCCACTACACGCCCCTGGAGACCCTGGCGCTCCGGGGCTCGCATCACCCCATTTGAGAGACCCAGACCACGAGAGATCGGAGGAGAGATCATGTCAGCAGGGAGCAGCAAGGGCCGCGGCGGCGCGGGCAATGGAGCGGATTCCGGAGCGGGTGCCTCGCTCAAGCAGAAGGCCATCGACCTGGCCGTGTCGACCATCGAGAAGCAGTTCGGCAAGGGCTCGATCCTCACCATGACCGAGGACGGCATCGACCGCGAGATCCGCACCTTCTCGGCGGGCACGCCGAGTCTCGACCTGGCGCTCGGCGTCGGAGGCTACCCGCGCGGCCGCGTGGTCGAGATCTACGGCCCGGAGTCGAGCGGCAAGACGACGCTGGCGCTCCATGCGGTGGCGGAGGTCCAGCGCCGCGGTGGCGTGGCGGCCTTCGTCGATGCGGAGCACGCCCTCGACGTGAGCTACGCCCGGCGGCTGGGGGTGAAGATCGAGGATCTCCTCGTCTCGCAGCCCGATACCGGAGAGCAGGCGCTGGAGATCGTGGACGTCCTGCTCCGCTCCGGCGCCATCGACCTGGTGGTCGTGGACTCGGTCGCGGCCCTCGTGCCCCGGGCCGAGATCGAGGGTGAGATGGGAGACACCCACGTCGGCCTGCAGGCGCGCCTCATGAGCCAGGCGTTGCGCAAGCTCACGGGCACGGTCTCGAAGTCGCAGTCGACGGTGATCTTCATCAACCAGATCCGCATGAAGATCGGGGTGATGTTCGGCAACCCGGAGACCACCACCGGCGGCAACGCCCTGAAGTTC
>CAZYOL010000270.1:0-5978 GCA_964649065.1 uncultured Spirochaetales bacterium | reverse complement strand
GCCGAGCTCGGGCATCACGCGCTGCACGGTGGCCAGCACCGAGTAGTCGCCGCAGCCGGGGCACCAGCGCACGTCCTGGTCCGACTGGAAGTCCTTGCGGGTGAGGGCTCGAGCCTCCGCCATCATCGTGCCTCCTCACGAAGCGCCCGGTCGATCGCCTCGCGGATCTCGCTGACCAGAAAGGGCTGGCCCTTCCGCTTGGGGAAGGACTGCGCCGGGACCAGGAACTCCGCGCGCAGCAGGCGCACCAGCTGGCCCTCGTTGAGCTCCGCGACCAGGATGCGCCGGAAGCGCGAGAGCAGCTCGCCCAGGTTCGCCGGGAAGGGATTGAGGCTGCGCAGCTGCAGGCCCGAGACGTCGCAGCCATCGTTGCGGGCGGCTTCCACGGCCGCCGTGATGGCACCCTGGGTCCCGCCCCAGCCGATCACCAGCAGCTCTCCCTGGTCCGGCCCCAGCGTCTCCGCCGGGGGGAGGGCCTGGGCGATGCGGGCCACCTTCTCGGCCCGCAGCTTCATCATCCGCTCGTTGTTCTCGGGGTCGTAGGAGACGTTGCCCGTGCCATCCTCCTTCGAGAGGCCCCCGATGCGGTGCTCGAGGCCCGGCGTTCCCGGCACGGCCCAGGCCCGCGAGAGGGTCTCCGGATCCCGGGCGTAGGGCAGGAAGTCGCTGCTGGGCTCGGCGAAGCGCACCTCGTAGCGCTCGAGGGTCTCCGCGTCCGGGATCTTCCAGGGCTCGGCGCTGTTGGCCAGGTAGCTGTCCGAGAGCACCACCACCGGCGTCATGAAGCGGACGGCCAGCCGGAAGGCGTCCAGCATGGTGTGGAAGCAGTCTCCCGGGCTCACGGGCGCCAGCACCGGCACCGGGCTCTCCGAGTTGCGACCGTAGAGGCAGAGCAGCAGGTCGCCCTGCTCGATCTTCGTGGGCATGCCCGTCGAGGGACCGGCGCGTTGGATGTCGACCACCACCAGCGGCAGCTCGGCCATGATGGCGAGGTTCAGCGCCTCCTGCTTGAGGACCATGCCCGGACCGCTGGTCGTGCAGACGCCGAGCTGACCGGCGAAGGAGGCGCCGATGGCGGAACTGATCGCGGCGATCTCGTCCTCCGCCTGGAAGGTCTTCACGCGAAAGCCCTTGTGCCGCGCCACCTCGTGCAGGACGTCGCTGGCGGGCGTGATCGGGTAGGCGCCCAGGAAGACCGGCTGGTCCATCTGCACGCTGGCCGCCACGATGCCCCAGGCCAGGGCGCTGTTGCCGGTGATGTTGCGGTAGGTGCCCGGCTCGATCTTGGCCCGCGGCACCACGTAGGACACGGGAAAGGCCTCGGTCGTCTCGCCGAAGGCATGGCCGGCCTTCAGCACCCGCGTGTTGGCGTCGAGGATGTCGCCCTTGAAGCGCCGCTCGAGCCAGCGCAGGGTCGGCTCCATCGGGCGGCTGTAGAGCCAGTACATCATGCCGAGGGCGAAGAAGTTCTTGCAGCGGTCCGCGTCGCGGGCCGAGAGGTTCAGCTCTTTCAGCGCCTCCCGGTTCAGGCGCGTGATCGGGATCTCGACCATGCGATAGCGCTCGCGCAGCTCCGGAAGGGGGTCCTCCGTGTAGCCGGCCCGAGCCAGGCTCTTCTGATTGAAGGCGTCGCTGTTCAGGATGACCATGCCGCCGGGCCGCAGGTCGCCGACGTTGGCGCGCAGGGCCGCGGGGTTGAAGGCCACCAGGACGTCGGGCCGATCGGCGGGGGTGCGGACGTCCGAGGAGGAGAAGTGGATCTGGAAGCCCGAGACCCCGGCCAGCGTGCCGGCGGGCGCGCGGATCTCGGCGGGGAAATCTGGCAGGGTCGACAGGTCGTTGCCGGCGAGGGCGGTCGACTCCGTGAACTTGGTGCCGGTGAGCTGCATGCCGTCGCCCGAGTCCCCGGTGAAGCGGATCGCGACGCGCTCGATGTGCTCGGATTTCTTGGGCTGCGGCATCGATTCCCTCTCCC
The DNA here is from genome assembly GCA_964649065.1 of uncultured Spirochaetales bacterium. Taxonomy (GTDB): domain Bacteria; phylum Myxococcota_A; class UBA9160; order UBA9160; family SMWR01; genus CAZYOL01. The sequence goes on along the minus strand of CAZYOL010000270.1, from coordinate 4,003 downwards.
GCTCCCCGATCCGTTCCCGGCGCGATCGGGCGCGGGCTCTCGGCTCGGCAGCGTCCTCGGCTCTCATCGGAGCTGCGTTCGGGGGAGGTTCCTCCGGATTGTATCGGCCGGAGGGCCGCGGGAAAGCCTCCTCCCGCGGGGAGCGGCGCGGCGAAAGCGCCCGCCCCTGGGCGCTTTTCGGCGCTCGCTGCGCGCTCGAGAACTCAAGCCGGGGGCACGCGGGGCCGATCCTGCCCGCGAGATGTTCGTTCCGATCGAAGCCGGCAAGGAGCCCCCGATGGGGCTGCGGGCGCTGCGGCTGTCGCTCAACGCACCGGTGGTGGACCTGGTCCCGCTGCCCGTGGGGCCGGCCTCGGCGGCCATCGCGCTGCGGGAGGGGCCCGGAAGCCCGCAGGTGACGATCGCACTGCGCACCGACCGCGGCGGCGAGCGGCTGCTCTTCGGCGAGGACGGCAGCAGCTCGGCCGACTCGGAGCTGCTCCTCGACGCGGCGCTCTCCTTCGCCGAGAGCATGGGCTTCCTCTTCGACGACGACCTCGTCGAGAGCCGGGGCGACGACGGCCCCGAGGAGGCGGCGCGGGTCTGGCGCGAGTGGCTGGGCGCCGGGCCCGAGACTCCGGCCCCCGGCGCGCCGCCCGAGCTGCTCCTCGACGAGCCGCTCGACGGCCAGCCTCGAGCCGCTGCGCCCGCCGGGGGAGCCGGCCCGACCCTCACCAAGTTCCGCCGCGCCAGCGGCGCATCGAATCCAGAGCCGCCTGCGCCGAGGCCCCCGGCAGCGCCCGCCGGAGGGCGGCGACTCGAGCTGTTGAGCCGCTTCTGAGGGGGAGCCCGTGAAGAAGAGCCGACCGAGATCGACCCGAAGCCGCCCGGACCGCCGGGCCCGCCTCGCCGTGCTGGCCCTGCCGCTGGCGCTGGGCTGCGCCTCGAGCCAGCCGGACCCGCTGGTCGAGGAGAACCTGCGCCGCGCCCGCTCCCACTACGAGCTCGGCGTCGACCACATGGCCAACTCACGGCCGGAGCAGGGTCTGCGCGAGCTGATGCTGGCCACTCGCCTGGATCCCCTGAATCCGCGCATCCACTACGCCCTGGCCAAGGCCTACATCTTCCGGGCCCGCTGGGAGGAGGTGGAGGCGCACCTGCTGCGGGCGACCGAGATCCATCCGGAGTACCACGAGGCCCGTCTGGATCTCTCGACCCTGTACATCCAGCGCGGACGCTACGAGGAGGCGATCGCCCAGTCCGAGATCCTGATCGAGGACCCGACCTTCCCGGCGCCCTGGCGGGCCTACAGCAACCGGGGCTGGGCGGAGCTGCGGCTGGGAGACGCAGCCCGGGCGCGGCGCAGCCTGGAGGAGGCGGCCGCGTTCAACCCGCGCTACTGGCCGGTGCTGCTCAATCTCGGCATCCTCGAACAGGAGAGCGGCCACACCCTCGCGGCCATCGAGCACTATCAACGCATGCTCGACCTCGAGCCCGATGGCAACGCGGAGGCCGAGGCCAACTACCGGCTGGGGGAGATCTACGTCTCGCTCGGCAAGCGCGATCGGGCGGTGGACCACCTGATGGCCGCCGTGGCCCGGACGCCGAACGGAACATGGGGAAGGAAGTCCGAGGAGTACCTGAAGCTCCTCCGCTGAGCCCGGAGGCTCGAGATCCCGAGCTCGCGATCGGCGCCTACCTGTCCCGCCAGCGGCGACTGCGCGGGATCTCCCTCGACGAGCTCTCGGACCTGACCCGCATCCCGCGCCGCTCCCTGGAGCGCCTGGAGGGCGGTGCCTTCGATACCCAGGCCGACGGCTTCGCCCGCGGCTTCGTGCGCTCCGTCGCCCTGGCGCTCGGGCTCGATGCGGACGAAGCGGTGTCGCGACTGCTCGGCGAGCCCCCGGAAGAGGACGAGGAGCAGGGCGCCGGGCAGGCCTTGCGGGCCCGATGGCTCGCCGCGGCCGCGGTCGCGAGCCTGCTGCTCCTGCTGGGCCTGGCCGCCTGGGGCCTGCGGGCGCTCTGGGGAGGGCTGCCCGAGGCGCCCAGCCCCGCTCCCCTGCAGCTCCGGCGCGATGCGGTGCGCGCCCTGGCCGACAGCCTGGAGGCCGAGGCCGCCGACGCCCGCCCGCCGCCGGCGGAGGCCCCCGGCCGGTCGCCCGAGCCGGCTCGGCGCGGCGAGCCCTAGGTCCGCCCGATGGCCGCGGTTCGCAGCGAGGCCCTGCTGCTGCGCTCGGTCGACTTCGGCGAGTCGGACCGCGTGCTCCACCTGCTGATTCCCGACGGGGGGAGGCTGACGGCCATCGCCAAGGGCGCACGCCGCAGCGTGCGCCGCTTCCCGGGGACGCTGGACTGGTTCAACCACCTGCGGGTCAGCTTCGATCGGCGGCGCTCGAACGTGATGGCCCGCCTCGAGCAGGCGGTGCTGATCGAGTCCTTCACGCCTCTGCGTTGCGACCCGAGCCGCTTCGCCCTCGGCTGCTACCTGCTCGAGCTGCTGGACCGCCTGGCGCCCGAGGGAGGCATCCGCAGCGACACGCGGAGGCTGTTCGCATTCGCCCTGCAGGCCCTGCGGACGCTGTCCCGCCAGTCCCCCGATGCGCGCCTGCGCACGCTGCTCGAGCTGCGCGCCCTCGACGCCCTGGGCCTGCGCCCCGAGCTCTCCCGCTGCGTCCGCTGCAGCCGCGAGGTCACGGGACCGCAGCCGATCGGATTCCACGTCTCGGATGGCGGGCCGGTCTGTGCGGCCTGCGCGGTCTCGCTGACCGGCCTCCTGCGCGTCCACGCCGGCACTCTGCGCGCCCTGGAGCAGGGCCTGCGGCTGGATGCGTCCCAGCTCGAGCGACTGCGCCTCTCACCGGCGCTGCTCGACGAGGCGCGCTCTCTCCTGGATCGCTTCCAGCGCTTCCACCTGGGAGTGGAGCTGCGCAGCCGCGCCTTCCTGGACGAGCAGCTCGGCTAGAGCGCTCCGGCGCTCCGGCCTTCCGCTATCCTGCGCCGCCCCGGAGCCCGCATCACCATGTCCGAAGCCGCCGCCTCCAAGGAGCACTACATGCCGATGGTCATCGAGACCTCGGTCGGCGTGGATCGCACCTGTCTCGCCCTGCTGGCGACGGCCTACGAGGAGGAGGCCCTGGAGGGAGGCGAGACCCGGACGGTCCTGCGCCTGCGCCCCTGGGTGGCGCCCATCAAGGTCGCTGTGCTGCCGCTCTCGAAGAAGTTCGCCGAGCCGGCCCGCGAGCTGGAGCGGCGCCTGCGCCCGGGCATGAACACCTTCTACGACGACGCCGGCAACATCGGCCGTCGCTACCGCCGTCAGGACGAGGCCGGCAACCCTTTCTGCATCACCTACGACTTCGAATCGGTGGACGACGGCAGGGTGACGCTCCGCGACCGCGACGAGATGGGTCGGGAGCGCGTCGCCATCGAGGAGGTGGCCGACCTCCTGCGAGAGCGCCTGGAGGCGCCCGGGTGATCTCGCGCCGCATCGGCGCGACCGGAAGGCGCGCCGTCGCGGTGCTGGTCTTCGGGCTGGTCGCCTGCGCCTCGGTAGGGCCGGTCCCCGCGCCCGCCGGAAGCTCGATTCGCGTCGAGCCCCGGACCGCCCTGGCCTTCCACGACCGCGTGACGCTCTTCTACGACCGCCTGCTGCTGCGCCGCTTCAACACCCTGGAGACCTTCAACGACCCGCTGCTGAGGGACTACTTCGGGTCGCTGGACCACTTCTTCGACTACTACGCCGACCTGGCCCAGGCCTTCGCCGACGCCAACTTCGAGAAGAGCCGTCCGACCGAGGTGGAGGTCCAGGAGTTCCTCTTCGAGGATCCGAGGCACGCCGTCGTCCAGGTGCGCTTCGGGGGCCTGGACGATCGCCCCCTGCGCCCGGGCCGCAGCGCCTTCGTGCGCGTCCACACGGACGATGGCCGGCACGGCATCGGCGAGGCGTCGCCGAAGGACGGCGGCCTGGCCTCGCTCGGCATGCAGGTGCGCGACCTGGCCCCGGCCCTGCACGGCGCCGCCCCGC
>CAZYOL010000269.1:0-5981 GCA_964649065.1 uncultured Spirochaetales bacterium | reverse complement strand
GAGCGCGCGCCCCGCCACCCAGGTCAGCCAGGCCACCGTCGCCAGGAGGGCGAAGGCGAGCGCCTGTCGCACACGCAGCATCCAGGGTCCGGGACGCGGGACGAAGCGCGCCCAGCCGGGCACGAGGGCGACGCGCGCGAAGGGTGCAGCGAGCCCGATGCCGATCGCAGTGAAGACAGAGAAGATCACGACGCCCGAGCTCGCGAAGGCGAAGCCGACGGCGGTGCCGAGGAAGGGCGCCGTGCACGGCGTCGCCAGCGCGACGGCGAGCGTGCCTTCGAAGAAGCTGCGCGACGGAGGAGAGGGCCCGGCCGAATGTCCGAGATCGGGACCCGAGGGCTGGAGCGTGATCTCGAACGCACCGAAGAGGTTCAGCGCGAACACGACGAGGATCGTGCAGATCGCGGCCAGGAAGATCGGGTCCTGGAGCTGGAATCCCCAGCCGACCGCGGTGCCCGCGGCGCGGAGTGCGACGACGACCGCGGCGAGTGCCCACATCGAGGCGACCACGCCCGCGAGATAGGCCATGCCGTGCTGCACGACGTGGCCGCGTTCGGCCCGGGCGAGGTCGGTGATCGCGAAGACCTTGATCGCGAGCACGGGGAGCACGCATGGCATGAGGTTGAGGATCAGTCCACCCAGCAGACCGAGCACGAGCGCGAATGCGAGTGACGGCGCGCCGCGCCTGACGCCCGCTGGCTGCGCAGGCTCCCCGCCTTCGGGAGCCGAAGGCAGAGCGGCGATCACTTCGAAGGCGGCAGGAGAACCAGCCTCCGGGTCCCGTGCGATCGGGACGTCCACCAGAAGGTGCGCTTCGCCGTCGGCTCGCGCGAGGGGAACGACGCCGCGCAGGCGCCGCCCCACGAGCTGCGGCTCGTCCTCGAAGGCATGCGCGTTCAAGACCAGGGAGAAGCCGCGCCCCGGGTCGGTTGCGGCGACCGGCGCATGGGAGAGGCCGAGTGCGGAGAGGCGCAGGTCCGACGCCTCGGCCGGGAGGAAGGCCTCGTTCGCGTAGGCGGCGTCGAGGGTCCAGGGCCGGCAGTCCCGGCCTCGTTCGGCGCAGGAAGTGACCTCGAGAACGAGTGCGAAGTCGTCGCCCGCCAGCGCAGCAGCCTGGGAGGCGCGCGCCGCCACGGCTACTCCGAGCGAGTCCGGCGCACGCGGAAGGCGTGAAGCGGCCAGTTCGAAGCGCTCGCGAATCGCGGAGGGTGCGGGAGAGCGGGTCCCGCCGACGGGAATCGCGTCGGCGAGCTGGATGCGCCCGGGGATGCACTCGATCAGGCAGGCGACGAAGTCGACGTCCACTTCGAGGTTCCAGGATTCCGTCGCCCGCTGCGGAACCACGGCAGCCTGGGCCAACAAGACGTCGCCCTCGTATCCGAAGGTCGTGAGCAGGCCCTCCGCCTCCCGAAAGACCCGAGGCGCCGGCCACTGAATGGGACCGATCTCGCTCCCGGGCGCGCGCCAGCTGAGCTCGGTGGCTGCCCCGGAGTCGCCGGGGTTCTTCCAGTAGACGTGCCAGCCCGGCTCGAGCTCCACCAGCACGCCGATGCGCACCCGATCGCCCGGGGCCACCCGGGCGGCGTCGACCAGCAGCTCGGCGCGGACCGTGGCACCGCTACCCGACAGGGTGGCTTCGCCGCGGGGACCCGGGGCGGCCAGTGCGGGCACTGCGCCCGCCACGAGCGATCCGAGCACGGCGATGCCGATCAGGGCTGCCCGGCTCGTAGAGAGGCGGTTCCCGCTGGCGCCGGGCGCCGATCGGTGAGGCGATGTCGAGGCGGCTGCTTCGCTCATGTGTGCCGTGCTATTGTCGCGCGCGTGACAATACCCGATTCCGAGCGAAAAGTCAGCGACGGGCGTTTCGCCCGGTCGCGCAGGACCCGCGCGGCCGTCGCCAAGGCCATGCTCGACTGCCTCGAGGAGGGGCAGCTGCGCCCCTCCGCCAAGCAGGTGGCTGCGAAGGCGGGGGTCTCGACGCGCGCTGTCTTCCGGCACTTCGAGAGGATGGAGGCACTGCTCGAGGCGGTCGCCTCGCTGCACCTCGAGCGCATCATCCCCCAGCTGCTGCCCGTCGAGACCGAGGGCCCGCTGGATGCGCGGGTGGAGTCGCTGGTCGAATACGCCACGCGTCTCAACGAGCTGATCGAGCCCGTCCGCCGGGCGTCGATCCTCGCCGCGCCCTTCTCCCCGGTGATCCAGGCCGCACAGCAGCTGACCCGCCGGGAGACCCGCCGGCAGATCCGAGCGGCTCTCGCGCCCGAGCTCGAGGCGCTGCCCGAGACACCGCGCGACGAGCTCGTGGCAGCTCTCCGCGCGCTGCTCTCCTTCGCCTACTGGCAGGAGCTCCGGCGCCACGACGGTCAGTCGAGGTCGGCGGCGCACAGGGCGACGGTGCAGATGATCGGAGCATTCCTCCACGCAGCCGGGCAGCGCTGAGGGAAGGCGACCCTCTCAGGGCGCGATCGAGAACAGGCGGCCTCCCTGCTTGCGAATCCGGCATCCGGCCAGAAGCGAGCCGAGCTCGAGGAGCTCCGTGCCGCCTTCGAAGTGGCCGAGCAGCTCACGCACGGCCGCGCGGCCCGCGTCGGTGCCGGTGCAGGCCGTGAGAACGCGCTCCAGCCGCCCGAGCATCCAGATCTGGTAAGGGATCACCATGCGTCGAGCCGACACGCCGCCGATCCGGAAGGCGTGCGTGAGGGCCCCGTTCCCGGTCTGGAGCTCCAGGAACTCGGGCGTGGCCGTGAAGGACTTGCCCGGCAGCTCCCCGCCGGGCTCGTGGGCGTCGCTTGCGATGAAGTCCGACAGCACCGCGGCGGCATCGCGCAGCACCGGCCACATCTCCTCGAAGAAGATCGCGAGCACGGGTCGCAGCGTGTCCGGGACGACGTCGTCCGCGAGCCAGGCCCCGCCGTCGCTGGTGGCGGGGCGGCCCACCAGCGCGCCCGACTCCGGGTCGATGGAGTAGAGCTGCTGGCCGTACCAGCGCGCATTCAGCGCCCCTTCGCCATTCGTGCGCTCCACCCACTCGGCCACGAGCGGGAACCAGATGCGCAGGGCGAAGCCGGGGACCGCGTCTCGGTAGAGGTGCGCGTAGAGGGGCCCCATCAGGCCGAAGTCGGCCAGGCTCGGCTGACCCCCGAAGACGTAGTCGTGTGCGCCGAAGTGGGTCTCGAGTCGCTGCAGCAGGCGGTGCTGACTCGCCTGCCAGGCGTGTTCCGTCTTCTCGTCGACGCCCAGGTGCACGAGGCCGGCGTAGGTCCCCTTCGGCTCGCTGCGCGACGTCGAGATGCCGAAGGCGCTCTCGAAGAAGCCGGCGCCGGCCGCCCGCCGCGCGGGCCCGGGCGCACCCGCCCCGAGCATGGCTCCCCACTGCTGCTCGTTGAAGGCGCGGTGGGAAGGCTCGCGCCCGTCTTCCGAGTAGTACCAGCGCTGCCAGAAGGCAGGGACCAGCACCCACTCGTCGGCCAGCAGCTCGATCAGGTAGGCCGCCAGGCACTGGCGCGGCGCCGTCGCCGGATCGGGTGCGACCGGCGGCTCGGGATGCGCCGCCTCGACGAAGTCGATGATCTCGCTCGTGTCCTGCACCCAGGTCCCGTCCGGCGCCTCCAATTGGGGCACCGCGAGCGTCCCCGATTTCGGGATCAGGAGCCCCAGGGCGAGCTCGGGCGTCGCGAGCACGTCCTCGAAGCCCGGCCCGAGCGCGCCGTGGTGCTGCTTCCAACGGAGATAGGCGCGCGCCTTGCCCGAGAAGTAGCTGTGCTCCCACGAGAAGAGCCGGTACATCGCTGCGATTCTACCGCCCGCGCGGCCGGGGCTCCCGGAGGAGCCGCGCCTTCCGGGTTCCGTCCGCCACGGCTAGTTCCCGAAGTCCCAGGACCGACCCGCGTGATACTGCTTGAGCACATTCTTCGCGATCAGGATCTTGTGGACCTCGTCGGGCCCATCGGCGAGGCGCAGCGTGCGCGCGCCCTGGTACATGGCTGCGAGGGGAAGGTCGCCAGACACGCCGGCCGCGCCCCACACCTGGATCGCCCGGTCGACGACGCGGTGGTAGGCCGCGGGAACGAAGATCTTGATCGCCGAGATGTCGGTGCGCGGGTCCGTGCCCTTGTCCATCTGCTCGGCGCAGTGGATCGTCATGAGGCGAGCGGCCTGGATGTCGATGTAGGAGTCGGCGATGAAGCCCTGGACGAACTGCTTGGTCTCGAGCCGCCCGCCGTGCACCTCACGGGTGGTGGCGCGCTCCACCATGAGGTCGAAGGCGCGCCACATCTGGCCGACCGAATTCATGCAGTGGTAGACGCGGCCCGCGCCCAGCCGGTCCTGCGCGGCGCGGTGTCCGGAGCCGGTCCCGCCGAGCTGGTTGCCGACCGGCACGCGCACGTCGTCGTAGACGATCTCGCAGTGGTCGCTGCGCTGCCCCCACACCTCGACCCCGCGGATGACGTTCACGCCGGGCGCGTCGGTGGGCACGATGATCTGGGTCATCTTGCCGTCCTGCTCCGCCGGTCCGTCGGGATCCTCGGTGCGGCACATCACGATCAGGAAATCGGCGCGCTTGCCGTTCGACGTGAACCACTTGTGGCCATTGATCACCCACTCGTCGCCCTCGCGCCGCGCGGTGGTCTTGATGGAGCGCGGATCGGAGCCGGCGCTGTCGGGCTCGGTCATGGAGAAGCCCGACTCGAGCTTCCCCTCGGTGAGCGGCAGCAGCCACTTCTGCTTCTGCTCCTCGCTCCCGTACTTGAGCAGGATCTTCTGGTTGCCCGAGTTCGGGGCTACCACGCCGAAGAGCGAAGCCGCTCCGACGCAGTACGCGAGCACCTCGTTCATGTAGGCATGCTCGAGGAAGGAGAGGCCGCAGCCGCCGTACTCCTCGGGGAGGTGCGGCGCCCACAGTCCCGCCTGCTTGACCTTTTCCTGGATGTCGTGGCGCAGCTCGTGGGCGACTGCCCGGTCGCTCTCGTCGACCGTGCCATCGTTGCGGCGCCAGACCCAGAGCCGGTTCTCGTTCGGCAGGATCTCGCGATTCACGATCTCCGCGGTCGAGAGCCGGATCTGGTTGATCCGATCGGGGAGGGTCGCGATGGCCTGCACGTTCATCGGCATGGGGAGGACCTCCGGCTCTGCTCGACTACTAGCATACAGCATGCCATAATCGCCGGCATGGCAAATCCGACCCGGGTGACCGGCCCGGAGCTCGACGGCCGCGTCCGCCGCTCCGAGCGCAGCCGGGAGGCGATCGTCCGGGCCCTGCTCGATCTCGTGGGGGAGGGCATCCTCCAGCCGACGGCCGAGCAGGTGGCCGAGCGCGCGGGCGTCGGCATCCGCACCGTCTTCCGTCACTTCTCGGACGTGGAGAACCTCTTCGCGGCGATGGCCGCGCACGTCGAGCAGGAGGCGCGGCCCCTGCTCCTGGTCGAGGTTCCCGCGGGAGGGGTCGAGGAGAGAGCCCGGGCGCTGGTCCACCAGCGCGCCACGCTCTTCGAGAAGGTGTCCCCTTTCGAGCGCTCCGCGAAGCTCACGCGCTGGCGCTCCGAGTTCCTGCGCAGCCGCCACGCGAAGCTGGTGCGGACCCTGCGAGCCGATCTGTCGCGTTGGCTCCCGGAGCTCGAAGGAGCACCCGACGATCTCGTAGAGGCCCTCGAGCTGGCCGCGTCCTTCGAAGCCTGGGACCGCCTGCGCAGCGAACAACGCCTCGGCAGGAGCCGCGCCCGGGCCGCCATGGAGCGGACCGTCGTCGAGCTGGCAGCCCGGCTCCGCTAGGCGGGGAGGCAGCATGCTTCCGAATCGTCTTCCATCACCACAAGAAAAGGGGCGACGCGCTGATCGCCCCCCCATCCAAGGAGCCTCGACTCGTGCTGACACTTCACTTTGCGCCGAACTCGCGAGCCAGTCGGATCTACTGGCTGCTCAAGGAGCTGGACCTGCCCTTCGAGCTGAACCGGATGGACTTCCACCCGAAGGACCTGAAGTCG
>CAZYOL010000268.1:0-6063 GCA_964649065.1 uncultured Spirochaetales bacterium | reverse complement strand
TCAGCGCCGGACACGACACCACCAAGAACGCGCTGGTGGGCGGCATGCGGGCCTTTCTCGAGCATCCCGACCAGCTCGAGAAGCTCAAGCAGCAGCCGGAGCTGCTCGATTCCGCCGTGGAGGAGGTGGTCCGCTGGACCTCGCCCGTCAACCACATGAAACGCAAGCTCACCCGCGACTACGAGCTGCGCGGACAGAAGCTGCGCGCCGGCGACTGGCTGGTGCTGTTCTACGCCTCCGCCAACCGCGACGAGGAGGTCTTCGAGGCGCCCTTCGAGTTCCGCATCGATCGCAAGCCCAATCCGCACCTGGCCTTCGGGATCGGCGAGCACTTCTGCCTGGGCGCCAACCTGGCGCGCCGCTCGCAGCGCGCGCTGTGGCAGGAGCTGGCGCGGCGCCTGGAGTGGGCGGAGCTGGCGGGCGAGCCGGAGCAGATCCACTCGGCCTTCGTCGTCGGGCTGAAGAAGCTGCCGATGCGCTACCGCATCAAGCCGGCGGAGGCCCTTTGAGCTCTGCTCGCGACCCGGTCCCGGCCCTCTCTGCCGAGGAGCTCGAGTTCTACTGGGAGCAGGGCTACACGGTCCGCCGCGGCCTCGTCCCCCAGGCAGACCTCGACCGCTGGCTCGCACGTCTCGACGACATCGTCCACGAGCGCGTCCCCAAGCCCGAGGGCATGCTGGTGATGAAGGACGTGATGGTCGCCAAGGGCAAGGTCCGGCCGGGAAGCCGGCTCGAGGCGATCGCGAAGATCCAGGACTACGAGAAGGATCCGGTCCTCGACGGCTACACCACGCACCCGCGCATCCTCGACGCGATCGAGTGCATCATCGGCCGCGAGGTCCAGACGATCCACACCATGCTGATCAACAAGCCGCCGAACGTCGACGGTCGGCACCCGCTCCACCAGGACCTGCTCTACTTCCCCTTCCGGCCCGCAGACCGCATCGTCGCCTCCTGGACGGCCCTGGAGCGGGTGACGAAGGAGAAAGGCTGCCTCGTCGTGGTGCCCGGCAGCCACCGCGGCGAGCTGCGGAGCCACGAGAATCCCCCCGAGATCGATGACCTCAACATGGGCTACTTCGGCGCCGTGGACGTCGGAGAGCAGATCGAGCAGCGCCTGCACCTCGAGATGGAGCCCGGAGACACCGTCTTCTTCCACCCCGTCCTCCTCCACGGCTCCGGCAGAAACCGCACGCAGCACTTCCGCCGCGCGATCAGCGCCCACTACGCGGCTCTCGACGTCGAGTGGGTCTGGAAGCAGGACAATTTCGCCGCGCGCCACTACCGGATCGTCCGGGGCCCGCGCGCAGGCCAGCGCTGGGCCGGCGCCCGCAGCGGGGACCCGAGCGCTCGGATCGATCCGAGGGACCTGATCGAGGGTTTTCCGGGCAAGCGCTGATCCTGCCCCTGGGCGCTGCTGGGGCCGTCCTTGCCGGTCCACGCCGACGCTGGGAGACGACATGGCCGAGAGCCGCTACCAGACGATTCGCATCGAGAAGCAGGGCCGGGTCGACTGGTTGACCCTGGATCGCCCCGAGGCGCTCAACGCCATCGACACGGCGATGGTGACGGAGCTGCGGGACTACTTCGGCGGCCTCTGCGAGGATCGAGACACCCGGGTGGTCGTGATGCGCGGCGCCGGGCGGGCCTTCTGTGCGGGTCTCGACATCAAACAGGCCGCGGCGCCCGAGGGGGAGGGCCCCTTCGGCGCGGGCATGGGCTTTCAGGGCTACCTGGCCGAGGTATATCTCCGCATGCGACGCTGCCCGCAGCCGATCGTGGCCCTGGTGCACGGTGCGGCCTGCGGCGGGGGCTTCGCATTCGCGCTCGCCTCGGACATCCGCATCGCCGGCGCGAGCGCGCGCATGAACGCGGCCTTCATCCGGATCGGGCTGTCCGCCTGCGACATGGGTCTGAGCTACCTGCTGCCGCGCCTGGTGGGAACCTCGCTGGCCTCCGAGCTGATGCTCACCGGGCGCTTCATCCACGCCGAGCGCGCCCTCGCGACCGGCCTGGTCTCGGAGGTCGTCCCCGACGAGGACCTCGCCGTCGCGGCCCGGCCCTACCTGGAGGAGATGCTCAGCACCTCGCCGATGGGCCTACGGATGACCAAGGAGGGGCTCGACCTCGGGGTCGACGCGGGCAGCCTCGCGGCCGCCATCGCCTTGGAGAACCGCAACCAGCTGCTGTGCGCCCGGAGCCCCGACGCGCGCGAGGGCATGCGGGCCTTCCTCGAGAAGCGGCCGCCCGTCTACGGGCGCGGCTGAGCGAGGCCTTCCGCCTAGGCGATCAGCGCCTCGAGCTGCCGCGCGTGCTCGCCACGTCGCCGCGAAGGAGCCCTGCTTGTCGCCCCGGGCGAAGGCCTGGCAGGGCAGAGGATCTGCCGCGCTTCCTGCCACTTCGCCCGGTCGTTGCTGCCGTCGAGGACGTTCACGCTCGTGAAGGGGGAGATCGTGAAGCTCTTCTCCGCCTGGCCAGCGGCCTCGGCGCCGGCCTGCAGGTCGGCGCGGAGCGACGCGAACTTCTGCTTCGGCCAGTGGATGGGGATCACGCCGTCGGCGATCTCGCCGGTCTGGCGGATCGACTTCGGGGAGATGGCCGCGATCCACACCGGAATCTTGCTGCGAAGGCGCGGGCATTCGAGCTGGAAGCCGCGCCGGAGGCGGAAGATCTCGCCTTCGTAGTCGAGCTTCTGGCCCGAGATCAGGAGGTCGAAGATCTCGACGGTCTCCCGGATGCGGCGCAGCGGCCGCTCGAAGGGAAGACCGTGGAAGTGCTCGATCACCCGCGCCCCGGACGAGCCGAGACCGAGCACGCTGCGGCCCTCCGAGATCTGGTCGAGCAGCACCAGCTCCTGCGCGAGCACCGCCGGCGAGCGCGAGAAGCAGTTCAAGATCGACGTCCCGATCGTGACGCGGCTCGTGTTCGCCGCGACCAGCGTCAAGAAGGGGAGGGCGGAGGCTCCCCAGGCCTCCCCCGTGGCGACGTGCTCGTAGCCGAGGTGCTCGGCGATGCGGACGCGCTCGAGCCCCTCCGTCCAGTCCTTGCCGGTCGTCGCGAGGACACCGAGTCGCATGGCGTCGGGGCTCCCTAGGCGGGCCTCCTCTGGTTGAGGGCGGCCGCATTCTCGTAGAGGAACTTGTGCTGGTCGGCGAGGGAGATGCCGGCGAGCTCCTCCAGGATGTCCCGCGGCTGCTCCAGGCCCTCCATGTGCGGCCAATCCGAGCCGTAGATCACCTGATCCGGGCCCATGTGCTCGATCACATCCGTGATCTTGTCCTCCCAGAAGGGGTTGATCCAGACGTTGCGCCGGAAGAGCTCGGCCGGGTCTTCCTGGTAGTACCAGGGCATCCGCTGCTTCGACTGCTCGAGCTTCACGAAGAGGTCGCGCAGGAAGCCAGAGCCGTTCTCGACCGACGCGATGCGCAGGTTCGGGAAGCGCTCGAACATCTTGTCGTAGGCGAAGGTCAGCAGGAAGTCGTAGATGGCGCGCTCGGGGATCAGGCCCGCCACCGAGGGCTTGCGCCCTCCCCCCAGCGAGTCGATGGCCGAGTTGCCCCCGTAGCCGTTCGCCGTGTAGCCGGTGCTCCCGACGTGGGCCACCACGGTGATGCCCGCCTCGTTCACGCGCGCCCAGAAGGGGTCGAAGTGCTCGTGGCAGGGCGAGCGCCAGCCGTCGCGGGTGCAGATCGGCGAGGGCCGCATGACCACCAGCCGGGCGTCGCGCTCGAGGGCCCACTCCAGCTCGCGGCAGGCCCAGTCCACGTCGGCCAGCGTGATGTAGGGCGCGCTGAAGAGCTTCCCCTTGTAGGTGAGGCCCCAGTCCTCCTCGAGCCAGCGGTTGAAGCCCCCGGTGAGCACGCAGAGCGCTTCGATGTCGTGGGACAGGGCCTGTTCGTAGAGCACCCCCGCAGTCGGGAAGAGCCAGGCGCCTTCGAGGCCCTGCGCCTCGACGCGGGCGACGCGCGCGTCGCGATCCATGTACTCCGGCGGCCGCGGCTCGAGGGCGGAGCGGATCAGCTGGTCGAAGGTCTTGCCCTCCGGGTTGCCCTGGTAGTACTGGCGCAGCACGCCTGGCTTCGAGATCGGATCGAAGGTCGGGTTGCCCACGGCGAAGTTGAGCTTGCCCGCCACCAGATGGCGTCGCTTCCCGTCCATCTCGACCCACTGCACGCAGCGCTTCTGCATCCTCCGCGGGACGTGCCGCATGAAGGCGTCCTCGGCCTCGTAGTAGTGGTTGTCGCAATCGAAGAGGGGACCGTCGTATCTCTCCATGGGAGGCTCCTCGGCTGGCGGCCCTAGCGGCCGCGGAACTCGGGCTTGCGCTTCTCGCGGAAGGCGCGGATTCCCTCGCGCACGTCGTGGGAGCGGCTGGCGACCCGCTGGCGCCGGGCCTCCAGGTCGAGCAGGCTCTCGAAGGGCAGCTTGGCGTAGCCGGCCTCCTTGGCGAAGCCGTCGGCCAGGGTCGGCCCCCGGGCCAGCCGCTCGGCGAGCTCGGCGGTGGCGTCGGCCAGCTGCTCCTGCGGCACCACCCGATTCACGAGCCCCAGCCGCAGGGCCTCGGCCGCGTCGAGGAGATCGCCCAGGAAGAGCAGCTCCAGGGCCTTGGCGGCCCCCAGCTGCTCGCGCAGGAGGGCCGAGGCCCCCCCGTCCGGTCCCAGCCCGATGCGCGAGAAGACCATGCCGAAGCGCGCGCTCTCCGAGGCGATGCGCAGATCCGTGGCCAGGGCCAGGCTGCAGCCGATCCCCACGGCGTCGCCGTGGATGCTGCCTAGCACGGGCTTCGGGAGCTGCCGCAGGCGCAGGATGCAGCGATTGCCGCGGTCGAGGATGTCGCCGCCGAGATCGCCGGGGAAGGCGGGTGCCTCGCTGCGTCGGCGCTCCTCCTTCGACACGGGCATCAGGTCGGCGCCGGCGGAGAAGCCGCGGCCGGCTCCGCGCAGGACGAGCACCCGCAGCTCGCTGTCCGCCTCCAGCTCTTGCAGCAGGCGCTCCATCTCGAGGAAGAGGCCGGCGGTCAGCGCATTGCGGGCGACCGGCCGGTTCAAAGTCAGGGTCGCGACTCCTCCCTGACGCTCGAGCAGGAGCGGCGGCTCGACCTTCTGCTCCGTCATGCCACACCTCGTTCGGCGGCGATCCAGGCGACCGGCTGCTCGAGGTCTCCGGGGGCCGCCTTCTCCCAGCGCTCCAGGGCCGTCGTCAGGGACTTCTCCATGATCCTGCGGGCCTCGTCGGCGCGGCCGGCCTCGACCGCCCGAACCGTGCGCTCGTAGCTGCGCACCGCCGAGCGTCGCTGCGTCTCGTTCCACCAGCCGCCCGACTCGCCCGACATGAGGTGCAGCGCCTCGACGAGGATCGCCAGCACCCGATTGCCCGAAGCGGTGCCGAGCAGGCTCATGAAGCGCCGGGCCTCTTCTCGGAAGAGATCCGGGTCCTGCGCGGCGAGGACCATGCGGGAAACGCTCTCGTGCAGGGTCGCCAGGTCCTCGCGGTTCGCGTTCAGGGCGGCCTCGGCCGCCAGGACCGGGTAGAGCGAGCAGCGCGCCTGCACCACCGAGCGGAAGGAGGCGTCGGCGAACTGCAGGTGCAGCGAGAGCACGCTCGCGAGATGATCGGCCCCGGGGGCGCTGACGACCGGGCCACCGCCGGATCCGGCCTTGATGCGCAGCGCGCCCTGGAGCTCGAGGAAGCGCAGCGCCTCGCGTACGGTGGCGCGCGCCGCGCCGAGCTCTTCGACCATCCGGTGCTCGGCCTCGAGCGGGGTGCCGGGCCGGAGGCGGCGGCGCCGGATCTCGTTCACGAGCCTGCGGGCGATGCGCACGGCGGCGCGCTCGGGATGCCGTTTCCGGCGCACCTCGGCTAGGCCTCGTCGAACGCTCGCGCGGGGAGGCTCCGGCCCTCGGGGGCTCCCACCCGCGCGTAGCCCTCGCCGAAGGGCTCGTCCCGACGGCGCAAGGTCTCCTTGAGGCCGTGCTCCCGGACGCTCGATCCGTAGTCCCGCACCGCCTGGGCGCGGTGGGCCCGGGCGTCGTTCTCGGCGGCCAGCCGCTGGAGCGTCTGGGC
>CAZYOL010000267.1:0-6141 GCA_964649065.1 uncultured Spirochaetales bacterium | reverse complement strand
GGCGCATGTTCGAGACGACCACCTTCGAGGGGCAGCCCCTCGGCCCGGGCTACGCCCGCACCCGGACGCGCAACGAGCCGCTGGTGGAGATCTTCCAGATCAAGGGCAGCTCGGAGACGCATCCCGAGCTCTCGCCCGAGGACGACTTCGCCGGCTTCGAGATCATGGACACGGTGATGAGTGCCGCCTCCCCGCCCAGCCAGCCCGCCGGCAGCTACGCGCGCGACGCCCTGCGCGTCGGTCTCTCCTTCGCCCACCGGGAGGGCTTCAACCCCTTCCGCTTCGGCGTCATCGCCAGCAGCGACAGTCACAACTCCAGCTCCTCGGTCGAGGAGGACAACTACCACGGGAAGCTGCCCATGCTCGACGGCACGCCCTCCCAGCGCCTGGGCCTCGCCACCTGGATCCCCTGGGAGTCGCTGCCGATGCGCGTCTACGGTGCGGCCGGGCTGGTCGCCGTCTGGGCCGAGCAGAACACGCGCGCCTCGCTCTTCGAGGCGATGCAGCGCAAGGAGACCTACGCCACCTCGGGGCCGCGCATGCTGGTGCGCTTCTTCGCCGGCTGGCGCTATCCGGACGACCTGCTCCGGGGCGACTGGCTGGCGCAGGCCTATCGCGACGGGGTCCCGATGGGCGGGACCCTCGAGGGCGGCAGCGGGGAGTCGCCGGTCTTCGTCGTATCGGCCCTCAAGGATCCCAGCGGGGCCCATCTCGATCGCGTGCAGATCGTGAAGCTCTGGGCCGACGCGGGCGGCGCCAGCCACGAGCGCATCTACGACGTGGCGGCCTCCGACGGGCGCCTGGCGCTGGCCCGGGGCGGGCGCCTGCCGCCCGTCGGCAACACGGTGGACGTGGCGCGGGCCCGCTACGACAACTCGATCGGCGCGCGGGAGCTGATGGCGCTGTGGCGCGATCCGGACTTCGACCCCGGCCACCAGGCCCTCTACTACGCCCGCGTGATCGAGATTCCCACCCCGCGTCACAGCACCTACGCCGCGGCACTGCTCGGGGTGGAGGCTCCCGAGCCCACCGCCATCCAGGAGCGCGCGGTGACCTCGGCGATCTGGGTGCCGCCCAGCCGTTGAAGGCCGATGCCTCGGCCCCCGGGAGGCCACGGGGGCCGAGGCCGCGGTACGCTGAGAGGCGTGACGGGGCGGCGCGCCTACGTGAACGAGGACGGGACGCTGCGCGAGGGCGTGGAGAGCCAGCGCTTGGCCGCTCCCGCCCCGGCCGAGCGCGGGGTCGACGCCGCGCGGGTCGAGTCGCTGCTCGCGGAGGTGCACGAGCAGGGCTACGTGATCCTGCGCGACCTGATCTCGGCCGACCGGATCGAGCGCATCCGGACGGAGTCGGCGCCCTTCCTCCGCTACGACGGGCGCACCGAGTTCGAGGGCTTCCGCACGCGCCGCATCTACTCGGTGATCGAGAAGACCTTCGCCTGCAATCCGCTGGTGGAGCACCCGCTGGTGCTGGCGCTCCTCGATCGCATCCTGATGCCGAGCTACCTGCTCTCCCAGCTGCAGGTGATCGAGGTCGGCCCCGGCGAGCTGCGCCAGCCGCTGCACCACGACGACGGCTTCTATCCGATCCCGAGGCCGCGGCCGCCGGTGGGCGCGGCGCTGATCTGGGCCCTCGACGACTTCCGCGCGGACAACGGCGCCACCCTGGTCTATCCGAAGAGCCACCTCTGGGGAGACGTGCCGGCCGCCGAGATCGACGTGGAGGCCATGGTGCCGGCCGTGATGCCCGCCGGCTCGGCGGTTTTCTTCCTGGGCACGCTCTGGCACTGCGCCGGCGCCAATCGCAGTGAGCGCCCGCGACTCGCCGCCACCACCCAGTACTGCCAGCCCTGGGCGCGCCAGCAGGAGAACTACAGCCTGGCGATCTCGCGTGAGCGGGCGCGCCGCTGCAGCGACACCGTGCAGTCGTTGCTCGGCTACAGTATGCAGTTCCCCTTCATCGGCTTCGTCGACGGCCGCGACCCGAAGCGCCTGCTGCGCGACGAGGGCGCCTGAGCGCGGCCGGCGCGGCGCCGGCGGCCCAGCGCCAGCAGGCAGGCCGAGGCCCAGCAGGGCCCCGGAGGCCGGGCGTCGGCTCAGGCCACGCGGTAGAGGCGGGCGGCGGTGTCGTGGAGCACCTTCGCGAGGGTCGCCTCCGGCAGGCCGGCCAGCACGCGAGAGGCGTAGTCGCGCGGGTGCACCGCGGCCGACTGGGGCCCGACCGACATCGAGGTCGGGTGCGGGTAGTCGGTCTCGAAGAGCAGGTTGTCCGGGTAGAGATCCAGGGCCTTGGCCAGGCCCTGCTCCTCGAACCAGAAGCAGCCGTAGATCTGGCGCCGGAAGTACTCGCTCGGCAGCAGCTCGTACTCCGGGTGCTCCTTGTGGATGCCCGCATTCGACCACTGCCAGTCGAAGGCCTCGAGCACGAAGGGCAGCCAGCCCACCCCGCTCTCCACCGACACGAAGGAGAGCTCCGGGAAGCGGTGGCAGACGCCGCCGAAGATGATGTCGGAGAGACACTTCTCGTTGTCGATGAAGGCGTTGGCGGCCACCCGCGCGAACTGGGCGCGCACCCCGATCTGGCCGGCGCCGCCCAGGTCCCACTCGGCGCCCGAGCCGATGTGGAAGCTGATCGGCATGCCGGTCTCCTGGGCCGCCGCCCAGATCGGATCCCAGTGCGGGCTCGGCAGCGGCGGCTCGCCGAAGGACTGGGGCTGGCTGCCGAGCAGCACCCCCCGGTGTCCCAGGCCGGCACAGCGCTGGATCTCGGCCACCGCGGCCTCCACGTCCCAGAAGGGCGTGGCCATCACCGGGATCAGGCGGCTCGGGTCCGCCGCGGCCCACTCGACCAGGAAGTCGTTGTAGGCCCGCACGCAGTCGAGCATCAAGGCCGGCTCCTTCAGCTTGAGGAAGGCGCCGGAGCCGAAGCCGCCGACGTTCGGGTAGAGCACCTGGGCGTGGAGGCCCTCGCGGTCGAGGTAGGCGAGGCGCTCCTCGGCCAGGTGCGCTCCCGGCGGGATGTCCGCCATCGTGTCCGGGCAGTCGGGCAGGGTGCCGTCGAAGCCGGCGATGGCCGTCATGCCGACGGGCAGGATCAGCTGGTCGCCGATGAACCAGATGTCCTTGCCGGCGAGGTTGCGCAGGTGCGGGACCGCATCGCCCCACTTGCTCGAGACGCGCGAGGTCCACAGGTCGGCGGGCTCGGAGACGTGACTGTCCACGTCGATGACGGCGTAGCGGTCGAAGAGGTCCGGCATGGCGCGCTCCCTCGCTCGGCTCAGCCTAGCGCGGGCGGACCCGTTCCTCCCCTCGCGAGGGGCGGCGACGGCGTATCTTGCGCCCGTGCCGATCCTGATCGTCGGTCGGGGCAGCGCGGCCCGCGTCGTCGAGGTCGAGTCGGATCCCTTCACCATCGGACGCAGTCCGGACTGCCACCTCGTGCTCGAGGGCTCCCGGGTCTCGCGCCAGCACGGCGAGCTGACGCGGCGGGGCAGCCGCCACGTGCTGCGCGACCGCGGCTGCACGCGAAAACGGCTGGCGGACCCGGCGACGGCACGGGCCTTGCTCTCGGCTGGCGTGTGACTCCGCCCAGCCCGCGAGCGCAGCGCCTGCATCCTCCTGAAGGGTTGCCGCGCCCTCCCGCACTCGCCGACGCGTGCCTGCTCGTCCTCGGCCTCTGGATCCTGCTGACGCTGGGAGGTCTGCTCGGCCGGCTCGGTGCCCCGCCCGAGCTCGGCCCGGCCGTCGGCCTCGGGGGCGGAGCGCTGCTCGCCGCGGCGACGCGACGACCGGGCCCCCTCGCCCCCGTGCCGCTGGGCCTGGGCCTGGCGGTCGGGCTCGGCAGCCACGGGGCCTGGCTGGAGGCGATCGCCGCCGCCGGTCGAGGCCTGGGCTGGGAGACCCCGTCGGTCCTCGGCGCCGTCACCGGGTCGGTGCTGGCCAGCGTGACGGCGGTCGGGCTGGCGCCGATGGCAGAGGAGCTGGTCTACCGCGAGCGCCTGCTTCCGGCCCTGGCAGCTCGTGTCGGAGCCCTGCCGGCCCTGCTGATCTCGAGCGCCGCCTTCGCCCTCCCGCACCTCGAGGCGTGGAGCCTGCTCGCCAGCTCGCTGGTGGGCCTCTGGCTGGGGCTCCTGTGGCTGGGCACGCGCTCGGTGGCCCTCTGCATCGGAGTCCACAGCGGGCTCAACCTCGCCTCGCTGGCGCTCGCCAGCGTGGCCGGCGCAGACACTCGCCTATGATGGGCCGAGAGCGGCTCGGCTGCGCCCCAGGCCTCCGAGTCGCAGAGCCTACGAGAGGCCAGCGTGCTGACCGACGCGGCGACGGCGACCCAGCTCGCGTTTCTCACGGCCGCCTTCTGGACCGGCGTGCTGCTCTACCGCGGCGATCGGCCCGGGCACTTCGTCGCGGGCCTGGCCCTGGGAGCGCTGCTGGCGCATCTCGGCTGGTGCCTGCTGCACCTGCCCGCCGTGCTGGCTCGGCCCTGGGCGATCTTCGATGCAGCGAGCGGCTTCTGCGTGCTCTTCGTTCCCCTCGGCCTGCTGCTCGCGGCTCCGAGCGCAGCGGCCTTTGCGACGCTGCCCGGGGCGCTGGCGGTGGCGCGGGCCGGCTGCCTGGCCGCGGGCTGCTGCCACGGAGCAGCCGGGGAGCCGATCCCGCTCCTCGAGATTGCGGGTCTGCTGAGCCTGCACTTCGCGACGCGCCGCCTGCCCGAGCATCGCGTCGTTCCGACCGTGCTGCTGGGCGTCGGGCTGCTGAGGCTTCTCCTCGAGCCCTGGCGCTCCGCGCCCCCGCTCGGAGCGCCGCTGGTGGCACCCGCCTGGATCGCGGCGGCCGGCTGCGCCGCGGGCGCCGTCTGGTGGCTCGGCGGGCGAGCTCGGACCAGGCGTGCCCTCGCCAGCGCCCTGCTGCTGGCCTGTCTGGGGCTCCCGCGGCCGGCCCCGGCCGACGAGGCCGCGCTGCTCGTCGAGCTTCCCTTCCTCGACGAGATTCCGGAGCTGGGCCCCGTGCGCGACAGCCACATCGCGATCGACCTCTCCCCCGACCCGGATCGACCCCTGGTCATGCTGCTCGACACCGGTGCCTCGTACTCGATGATGACGCCGCGCTACGCCCGGCGCATGGGCGTGAGCGTGCGCCGGACCAAGCAGACTCCCTACCGCCGCCGCACGCGACTGGGTCGCGATCTGCAGTTCTTCGTCGACACGTCCTCGAGTGACACTGCAGCGCGTGGGGTGGAGGTGGGGCTCGTCGGCGGCAACTTCCTCGAGCGCTACGTGCTCGAGATCGACTACGAGGGGCGCACGGTGCGCTTTCTCGACCCCAGGCGGATCCAGGTCTCCGAGGCCAGCGCCGAGCCCGGCGAGATCGTGGTGCCCATGCGACTCAGCGACCTGCGCCCGACCCTCGAGGTCGCATTTGGATCCGGCAGCGCCTGGTTCCTGGTGGACACGGGCGCCAACGTCGATCTCTTCGTCTCCGAAGAGGGGGCCCGGGAGCGGGGCATCGAGCCCGCCGAGGACGGCCCCCTGCGGCTGGGGCGGAACCTCCTGGGCGGCGACCGCGCCCGGCTCCAGGGGCTCGACCGGGCCCGGGTCGGTCCCCTGGAGCTGAGAGACCTGGAGCTGGCCATTGCGCTGCGCGAGGGCTCCAGATACCGCAGAACGAACCTGGCGGGGCCGGACGGGGCCCTGCTCGGCAACGCCTTCCTGCGCCGCTTCCGGGTGCGCTTCGACTACGCCCGGCGCAGGATCGGGCTCCTGCCCCGCTCGGCCTCTGCCGGCAACTAGCTGCCGGCGCGGCGACGCCTTCAGTCTCGCGAGGCCTCGCTCTCGAGGCGTGCCTGCTGCAGGGCGTGGGCGGACTCCGTCTCGCTGACGTCGCTGTGGCAGGCGGCCTTGCCCGCCTCGCCCTCCATCGCCTGACGGGTCTTCGTCGCCAGCCGGTGGATCTCGTCGGGAGAGAGCACGCCCCGACGCTCCAGCACGCTGCGCTGCTCGGCGCTGAGGGCGGCGCTGATGCGCGGCTCCTGCCAGGAGTAGGCCTCGTCCTTGCCCGAGGTGAACTCGACGATCTCCTTGCTGATGCGCACGGAGCACCAGTCGTGGCCGCACATGGCGCAGAAGTCGGTGTCGACGTCGAGGTC
>CAZYOL010000266.1:0-6157 GCA_964649065.1 uncultured Spirochaetales bacterium | reverse complement strand
CCTGCACCGCCGCCGGATCCCCGGGGCCGTTGGAGAGGAAGATGGCGTCGGGCCGGAGGGCGAGCGCCGCCTCGGCCGGGGTCCGCGCCGGAACCACCGTCACGTCGAAGCCCTGCTCGTAGAGGCGCCGCAGGATGTTCCGCTTGATGCCGAAGTCGTAGGCGACGAGCCGGAAGCGGGGCTCCGGGCGCGGCGCCCGCGGCATCTGGCCCGCGATGCCGGGCCAGCGCGGCTCCTCCCAGGTGTAGGGCTCCCCGCAGCTCACCTCGGCGACCAGGTCTCGGCCGTCGAGGCCGGGCGCCTCGCGGGCGCGCCGCACCAGCTCCCCGGCCTCCTGGCGCGCCGGGTCGGTGGAGAGAACGCCGTTCTGGGCGCCGCCCTCGCGGATGCGCCGAACCAGGGCGCGCGTGTCGATGCCGGCGATGCCCGGCACGCCGTGCCGCTCCAGGTAGGCGTCGAGAGGCTCCTGGGCCCGCCAGCTGCTCGGCTCGGCAAAGAGCTCCTTCACCACGAAGCCGCGGAGGAAGGGTCGGCTCGACTCCTCGTCGCCCGGATTCACGCCGACGTTCCCGATCTGGGTGTAGGTCATGCAGACGAGCTGACCGGCGTAGGAGGGATCGGTGAGGATCTCCTGGTAGCCGGTCATGCTGGTGTTGAAGCAGAGCTCCCCGGTGCCGAGGGCGCTGGCGCCGAAGCGCTGGCCGCGGAAGACGCTGCCGTCGGCCAGGGCCAGGGTGGCCGGCTGCGGAGGTCCGAGGCTGCCGGCGATCACGGGACCAGCACCCCGCGGTCGGCGTGGTAGACGAGGCGACCCGCGACCACGGTCGCCAGCACGCGGCCCGTGAGGCTCTGGCCCGCCCAGGGCGAGTTGCGGCTCTTGGAGAAGCCCTTGGCCGGGTCGTAGGTCCAGCACCGCTCCGGCTGCACGATCGTGACGTCTCCCGGCAGGCCCACGGCCAGGCTGCCGCCCGGGAGCCCCAGGACGCGCGCCGGATTGGTGGACAGGCGCCGGGCCCACTCCAGGGGGGAGAGCTCGCCGGATCGCACCAGGTCCTGGGTCACCGCCGCCGCCGTCTCGAAGCCGATCACGCCCGGCGGCGCCTCGGTGAACTCCTGATCCTTCTCGTGTACGGCATGGGGGGCGTGGTCGGTCGCGATGGCATCGAGCGTGCCATCGATCAGCCCCGCGCGACAGGCCTCCACGTCTGCGGCGGAGCGCAGCGGCGGCGCCATCTTGGTGTTCGTGTCGTAGCCCAGTGTGGCCTCGTCGGTCAGCACCAGGTGGTGGGGCGTCACCTCCGCCGTCACGTGGATCCCGCGCTCCCGAGCCCCGCGAATGGCCTCGACCCCGTGACGGGTGGAGACGTGGGCCACGTGCAGGTGAGCTCCGGTGAGCTCTGCCAGGCGCAGGTCGCGCTCGATGTGCACGACCTCCGCCACCGCCGGATTGCCCGGCAGGCCGAGCCGCGTCGAGACGGGCCCTTCGTTCACCACGCCGTCGGCCACCAGCCGGCGGTCCTCGCAGTGGGCGATCACCGGAGCCCCGACGAGCCTCGAGTACTCCAGGATCCGGCGCATGGTGCCGGCGTCCATGATGGTGCGCCCGTCGTCGCTGAAGGCGACCGCGCCCGCCTCCACCAGCGCACACATCTCGGTCATCTCGCTGCCCTCGAGTCGCCGGGTTGCCGCCGCCACCGGATGGACCCGGGCCGGCGACTCCTGCCGGGCGCGGTCGAGGATGTAGTCGGTCATGGCCGGGTCGTCGTTCACGGGCTGCGTGTTCGCCATGCAGGCGACGGCCGTGAAGCCGCCGGCCACGGCCGAGCGCCCCCCGGAGGCGATGTCCTCCTTGTACTCCTGACCGGGCTCGCGGAGGTGGGCATGGAGATCGACGAAGCCGGGAACGATCCAGCCCCCTTCGGCGTCGACGATCTCGGCCCCCCGCACCTCCAGCCCGGCCCCGACGGCGGCGATCTTCCCGTCCTCGATCAGCAGGTCGCCGGCCTCGTCCCGGCCCGAGGCCGGGTCGAGCAGCCGCCCTCCGCGCAGCCAGAGCCGGCTCACGCCGGCGCCTCGGAGCGCCGCTGCGGCAGGCGCCCGGAGCAGTGGTAGAGCACGGCCATGCGGATGGCGACGCCGTTGCGGACCTGATCGAGGATCACGCTGGGGCGGTGATCGGCCAGATCCTGGGAGAGCTCCACCCCGCGATTGACGGGCCCCGGGTGCATCACGATGGCCCCGTCCTTGGCGTAGCGAAGCTTCGAGCGGTCGATTCCGAAGGTGGCCGAGTACTCCCGGATCCCCGGGAACCAGGTCCCCTGCAGGCGCTCGTTCTGGATGCGCAGGGCCATCACCACGTCGGCTCCGTCCAGGGCCTCGCGCAGCGAGGTGTAGGCCTTCACGCCCAGGGCCTCGACGCCCGGTGGAATCATGGTCGGCGGGGCGGCGATGCGGACCTCGGCGCCCAGCTTCGAGAAGCCGTAGATGTTCGAACGCGCGACCCGGGAGTGGACGATGTCCCCCACGATCGTGACCGTGAGGCCGTCGATGCGGCCCTTCTCCTGCTGCACGGTGAAGAGGTCCAGAAGGGCCTGGGTGGGATGCTCGTGCGCCCCGTCCCCGGCGTTGATGACCGGAGCGTCCAGCACGTCCGCGATGCGCTTCGGCACGCCGGCCACGCCGTGGCGGACGACCACGGCGTCCGGGTCCATGGCGTCCAGGGTGCGCGCCGTATCGAGAATGCTCTCGGCCTTCTTCAGGCTCGAGGAGGAGGGCGAGAAGTTCACGACGTCGGCCGACAGGCGCTTGCCCGCGATCTCGAAGCTGGCCCGGGTACGCGTCGAAGGCTCGAAGAAGAGGTTCACCAGGGTGCGGCCGCGGAGCGTCGGCACCTTCTTCACCTCGCGCTCCCCGATCTCGCGCATGTGCGCCGCTGTCTCGAGCAGCCTCTCGATCTCCGAGCCCTCGAGATCCTCGATCCCCAAGAGATCCATTCCGATCACGTTCTCCCCCCCTCTTCCGAGCCCGGGCCGGCCAGCACGACGACCTCGAGCGGGTCGTCGTCGGCGCTCTCCGGGCCGATCGGAGCCCCGGCCACGCTCCGGAGGCGCACCTGCTCGCCCGGGTGCGTGGGAAGGTTCTTGCCGACGTAGTCGAGCTTGATGGGTAGCTCGCGATGGCCGCGATCCACCAGCCCGACCACCTGGACCGCTCGCGGACGGCCGAAGTCCATCAGCGCATCCATGGCGGCGCGGATCGTCCGCCCGGTCTTGACCACGTCGTCGACGAGGACCACGACCCGATCGTCCACGGCCGAGGGCATCTCGGTGCGACGCAGCCGGGGGCGCGCGCCGGTCCGGGTCAGGTCGTCGCGGTAGAGCGTGGTGTCCAGGATGCCCACCACCGGCTCCGAGTCGGCGATCTCGCCCAGGTTGCTGGCCAGCCGACGGGCCAGGGGCACGCCCCCGTTGGGGATGGCGACCAGGTAGAGCTGCGAAAGGCTCTCGTTGCGCTCCAGGATCTCGTGCGCGATGCGCATGAGAGCGCGGCGAATGCCCTTGTCGTCGAAGATTGCGCGACTGCCGCTCTCGGAAGGCGCCGGCGGCTGCGGCGTGGGGGCAGAAGGCTCGTGGCTCAAGCGGCGCCTTTCTCCGCCTCTCCGGACGGAATTAAAAGGGCTGATCGCTGGCGAGGGTACCGGCCGAGGCCCGGGGGCGGCCAGCAGGGGGCGCCCGGAGAGCATCAGGGCCGGATCAACGAGGCGGTGACAGCGGACCTTCGTGGCGATCAGCTGGACCCACTTGATCGGGTTCAGGAGCTCTTTCCAACTGCCGTTCCAATCCCAGGACCAGTAGAGGCGCCAGGCCGGCCCCTTGAGCTCGGCGAGGCCGATCGTCTTCGCCGGCCTCCAGTAGCGACTGTCGTGGGAGTGGTCGCGGTTGTCGCCCAGCATGTAGTAGCGCCCCTCGGGCACCTCGAAGGGGGGAGGGTCCGGCTGCCGGGCGTTTCGGTCGTCCAGGATGCGGAAGCGTTTGCCCCCCTCGACCTCGACCTCGAGCACGTCGAGCTCGTGGGCGCGCTCGTCGGTGAAGCGCTCGTCGAGGGGGCGGGTCTCGAGGCTCTTGCCGTTCACCCGCACGCTCAGGCCCCGGATCTCGATGCGGTCCCCGGGCAGACCGATGATGCGCTTCACGAATTCCTCGCTGCGCACTCGCTTGACGCATCGGTCCAGCGGACAGGTCTGGCCCGACTCGTCCTTGCCCACGGTGAAGACCACCACGTCGCCACGGGCGGGCTTGCGCAGGGCCGGTAGGCGCAGGTCGCTGAAGGGGATCTTGGCGCCGTAGACGAACTTGTTGACGAAGAGGTGGTCTCCGATCAGGAGCGTCGGGAGCATCGATCCCGAGGGAATGCGGAAGGGCTCGATCACGAAGGCGCGGATGCCCAGGGCGATCGCGATGGCGATCAGCAGCGTGCTCAGCTGCTCCCAGAGGACGGCGAGGGTCTTGCGCAGGTCCACGGGACGGCTCTCCGCCGCCGGCGGGCTCACGAGTCGCCCAGCTTCAGGGCGGCCAGGAAGGCCTCCTGGGGGATCTCCACCGAGCCGACGCGCTTCATGCGCCGCTTGCCCTCCTTCTGCTTCTCGAGGAGCTTCCGCTTCCGGCTGATGTCCCCACCGTAGCACTTCGCCGTCACGTTCTTGCGCAGGGCGCGCACCGTGGTGCGGGCGATCACCCGGGAGCCGATCGCCGCCTGGATGGCCACTTCGAACATCTGACGCGGGATGAACTCCTTGAGCTTCCGGGCCAGCTCGTTGCCCCGGTGGAAGGCCTTGTCCTTGTGCACGATCAGCGAGAGGGCGTCGACCGGGTCGCCGTTGACCAGGATGTCGAGCTTGATCAGGTCGGCGGGCGCGTAGCCGAGGATGTCGTAGTCGAAGGAGCCGTAGCCGCGCGTCACGCTCTTCAGCCGATCGTGGAAGTCGAGGACGACCTCGGAGAGCGGGAGCTCGTACTGCAGCTGGACCCGGCTCCCGTGCTGGCTCATGTTCTTCTGGACGCCGCGCCGCTCCTGGCACAGGGTGAGCACCGGCCCCACGAAGTCCGAGGGCACGTGGATGCTGGCCTCGATCATCGGCTCCTCGATGCGGTCGACGAGGCTGCGATCCGGCAGCGCGGCCGGCGTCTCGATCTCGAGGATCTCGCCGGAGTGCAGCGCCACCCGGTAGCGCACCGTCGGCGCGGTGGTCACCAGCGAGAGCCCGTACTCCCGCTCCAGCCGCTCCTGCACGATCTCCGCGTGCAGGAAGCCCAGGAAGCCACAGCGGAAGCCGAAGCCGAGAGCCGCGCTGGTCTCGGGCTCGTAGGCCAGCGAGGAGTCGTTCAGCTGCAGCTTCTCCAGGGCCGCCTTCAGGTCTTCGTAGTCGTCGGCGTCGACGGGGTAGAGCCCGCTGAAGACCATGGGCTTGACCTCGCGGAAGCCGGGCAGGGGCTGCTCGGCCGGCTCGCGCGCGTGGGTCAGCGTGTCGCCGATCAAGACCTCGGCGAGGGTCTTCACCCCGGCGATGACGACGCCCACCTCGCCCACCGAGAGGGCCTCGACCGGGCGGGGATAGGGATCCACGACGTTCAGGAGCTGCACCTCCCGCTCGGCCCCGCGGGCCATCATGCGAATGCGCTCGCCCTTGCGCAGCTCGCCGTCGACGATGCGCACGAGCATCACGGCGCCCACGTAGGAGTCGAACCAGGAGTCGAAGACGAGGGCCCGCAGGGGGGCCTCCGGTGAGCCCCGGGGCGGAGGCACGCTCTGCACCAGCCGCTCGAGCAGCTCGGGAATGCCCACCCCCTGCTTGGCGGAGACGCGGATCACCTCGCTGGCGTCGAGGCCGATCACGTCCTCGATCTCCTGGTACACGCGATCCGTGTCGGCGGCGGGCAGATCGATCTTGTTGATGACCGGAATGATCTCCAGCCCGGCGTCCACGGCCAGGTAGGCGTTGGCCAGGGTCTGGGCCTCGACTCCCTGGGCTGCATCCACCACCAGAATGGCGCCCTCGCAGGCCTGCAGCGCTCGCGAGACCTCGTAGGAGAAGTCGACGTGGCCCGGCGAGTCGATCAGGAAGAGCTGATTCTCGTGGCCATGCTCCGCTCGATAGAGC
>CAZYOL010000265.1:0-6176 GCA_964649065.1 uncultured Spirochaetales bacterium | reverse complement strand
CCCCCCCCCCCCCCCCCCCCCCCCGCCGCCCGGCCCCCCCCCCCCCCCCGCGGGGCGGCCCCCCCCCCCCCCCCCCCGCCCCGAACAGTACACCGCCCGGAGCCCGGGGGGCCGGGGCTGCCCGGCCCCCGCTGTCGCCAGGCGCCCCAGGCCTGCGGCGCCCTGACCCAGCCGGGTCTCCTCAGGCGTGGCAGACGACGCGACTGCTGGGCACGTCCCTTGCTCTTCCCCATGGATCGTCCCCGATGGGGCACAGCAGGAGGAATTCGACATGTCAGAGAAGGAAGCTCGCGAGTCCACCCCCAGTCGCTGGGATCCCTTTGCCGACCTGCGCCGCTGGCGACCGCTGCGGGAGGGCGGCTGGCCGCGCCAGCTCGCCGACCTGCTCGGCGAGCCCTTCGAGGACTGGCCCGTGGCCGGCGCCTTCCAGCCCGCCCTCGACGTCCACGAGGACCCGGAGCGCTACACGGTCACGGTCGAGCTGCCGGCGGTGAAGAAGGACGACGTGACGGTGGAGGTGCACGACAACGTGCTGGTGCTGCGGGGCGAGAAGCGCAGCGAGCGCGAAGAGGAGAAGGAGCACGCCCGCTACGTCGAACGCCGCTACGGCTCCTTCCGCCGCTCCTTCAGCCTGCCCGCCGACGCCCAGGCGGATCGCATCCAGGCCAGCTTCGGCGACGGCGTGCTGACCCTCACGATCCCGCGCAGCGGCGAGACCAAGCCGCGCACCATCGCGATCAAGTCCTAGCCCCAGGGTGATCCCTGCCTGGGGCCCCGGGACGCCCCCGCCCGCCCGGGCCGGCGGGCGGGGGTCTCCCGAGAGACCAGGGGTGGCGGTACCCTCTAGGGCCCGTGAGGCGCTCGCTCCCGCTGCTGGTATCGCTGTTGACGCTCGCCTGCGCGGAGGAGCCCAGCGGGCCGCCCAACCTCCTCCTCGTCACCATCGACACGCTGCGCGCCGACGCCCTCGCCTGCTACGGCGGCGAGCCCGACGTGGGCCGCGAGATCTGCTCGCTGGCGGAGGGGGGCACGCGCTTCGCATGGGCCTTCGCGACCGCCTCGCACACGGTGCCGTCGGTGGCCTCGCTGCTGACCTCCCGCTATCCGTCGCAGCACGGCGTCTCCCAGGCCGCTGCCAGCCGCCTGCGCGAGCAGGCCGTGACCTTCGCCGAGGCGCTGCGCGGGGCGGGCTATGCCACGGCGGCCTTCGTCTCGAACCCCGTCCTCGACCGCTCGCGCTTCTTCGGCAAGGGCTTCGAGATCTACGACGCGGAGATGACCGGCCGCGAGCGCAACCGCCCCAACGTGCGCGAGCGCGGGGCCGAGGCCACCACGGACGACGCCCTCGCCTGGGCCCTCGCCAACTCCTGGACGCCCTGGCTCCTGTGGGTGCACTACCAGGATCCGCACGGCCCCTACGATCCGCCCGCGGGTAGCGCCGCCCGCGACCGGGCTGGCGATCCGGTGCTGCCCACGCTGCGCAGCAACTCGGGGCGCGGCGGAATTCCGGCCTACCAGGTCATCCCGGGGCTGCACACCCGCGCGGCCTATCACGCCCGTTACCTCGACGAGATCCGGCAGCTCGACCCGCACGTCGGACGCCTGATCTCGACCCTCGACTCGCTGGGCTCGCGCCCCGCCGTCCTGCTGACGGCCGACCACGGCGAGGCCTTCGGCGAGGACGACTTCTACTTCGCCCATGGCCACTCGGTGGGGCTCGAGCTGATCCGCGTACCGCTGATCTACCGGAGCGCCGCCGGGGACCGCAGCCGCGTGGTGGAGACGCCGGTCAGCCTGATCGACCTGGGCCCCACCCTGCTCCGGATTGCAGGCGTCGCGATTCCCAGCCGCTTCCAGGGTCGGCCGCTGCCCCTGAACGGGGAGCCCGCGGAGCCGCGCCCGGCCTTCGCCGAGCACCAGAAGCGCGTGGCGATGGTGTCCGAAGACGTCTGGTGGTCGCGCGCGCGCGACGGCAAGGGCTCCCATCGCAGCTCGCGGCTGCCGGGGCGCGACGGCCGGGCGCCGCTGCCGGCCTTCTCCGAGTCGGCACCCGACGCCAGCGCCCTGGCCGACTCCTTCGATCGCTTCCTGGCGTCGACGCGGGTCGCCCCGGCCGGGGCCGCGCACCGGGAGATCCCGGCCGAGATGGCCGAGCAGCTGCGGGCGCTGGGCTACGCCGACGAGACGCCGCAGCCCGACGGCGGGGGCAACTAGGCCCCGAGAAGCGCCAGGCCACAGCCCGGGCACTCGTCGGCGTCCGGGGGCGCGTCGGCCCCGCAGGCCGGACAGCCCTCCACCTCGGAGCCGGGCTCCGCGGCCTCCGCCGGCAGGTCGGGCATCTCGCGGGCCAGGTGACTGGCGTCGACCTCCCGCGCCGCCTCCAGGTCCTCCGAGCGCACGAAGATTCCGTAGGCGCCGGTCTTCTGGCCCGCGACCTCCGCGACCCGATGCGGAATGCCGGCCTCGACCAGGCGCTCCGAGAGCCGCACCGCCCAGCTCGCCGACGCGAAGCGAACCGCCTCCAGCTGTGCGACCTCCGGCAGCTCCGGCTCCTCCCGACCGAGCTGGTCGGCGAAGACCAGCGGCACCTCGCAGTCGGAACAGCTCTCGGCCGTTCGCAGGTACTCCTCGCGACAGCGAGGGCAGACCTTGGCCGGCAGCTCCACGCCTCGGAGCATAGGCCGAGGGCCCGAACTCCGCTTGATTGTCCCGGGTGCCTCGCATAGCGTCGCCCTGCGGAGGCGAGGGTCCATGAAGCTCCTGTGGTTCCACCTGATGCCCTACACGGAGCTCCCGGAGGACTTCGCGGAGAAGCACCCCTCCATCTGGGTGGACATCGACCCGGGGCTCTTCGACGCCCGCAAGGCGCACGCGCTGTACAACGAGTTCATGGACGAGCTCGAGCTGGCCGCCGAGCTGGGCTTCGACGGCATCTGCGTGAACGAGCACCACGCGAACGGCTACGGGCTGATGCCCTCGCCGAACCTCGTCGCCTCGAGCCTGGCCCGGCGCACGCGCGACGCCGCCCTGGTCGTGATGGGCAACTCGCTGGCCCTCTACAACCCGCCGACGCGCGTCGCGGAAGAGATGGCCATGATCGACTGCATCTCCGGGGGCCGGCTGGTGGCGGGCTTCCCGGTGGGCACGCCGATGGACACCTGCTTCGCCTACGGACAGAACCCCAGTCAGCTCCGACAGCGCTACCTGGAGGCTCACGACCTGGTGCTGCGCGCCTGGACGGAGACCGAGCCCTTCGTCTTCCACGGCCGCTTCCACCAGCTGCGCTACGTCAACGTCTGGCCGCGGCCGCTGCAAGAGCCCCACCCCCCGATCTGGATTCCGGGAGGGGGCTCGGTGGAGACCTGGCGCTGGTGCGCCGAGCGCGACTATGTCTACTCCTACCTCTCCTACTTCGGCTACAAGGCCGGCGAGGCCACCCTGCGTGGCTTCTGGAAGGAGATGGAGCGCCTGGGCAAGGACCGCAATCCCTATCGGGCCGGCTTCCTGCAGTTCGTCGGCGTGGCCGAGTCGCGCGAGGAGGCCCTGGAGCTCTACCGCGGCCCCGCGGAGTACTTCTACGGGCGCTGTCTCCACGTCGATCCGCGCTTCGCCATGCCACCGGGCTACGCCAGCGAGAAGACCCTGCGCGCGCGGGTGCAGTCGATGGTGAGCCGGGCGGCGCAGCGCTCGGCCGGCGGCGCGAGCGCCGGCTTCGAGTCGATCGTGGACCAGGGCTACGTGGTGATCGGCAGCCCCGACGAGGTGGCCGAGCAGCTGCGCGAGGTGGCGACGACCCTCAACGTCGGCCACCTGATGCTGCTGCTCCAGTTCGGCGACATGGGCCGCGAGCTGGCGACCTACAACACCGAGCTCTTCGCCGAGCGGGTCATGCCCCAGCTCCGGGGCCTCTTCGACGACGCCTGGGAGGACGCCTGGTGGCCGAGCCCGATGGGACGCGAGGAGCGCGCGAGACCTCGCGAGCTCTCCCGGTGAGCGGGCCCTCGGAGCGCAGCGTCGACGTCGCCGGCAGCCGCGTGCGCGTCTGGGAGAAGGGCGAAGGTCCGCCGCTGGGCTTCCTGGGCGGTCTGCGGGGCCTGCCGCGCTGGCCCGCCGTGCTCGACCGGCTGGCGGAGCGGCGGCGCGTGGTGGCGCCGTCGCTGCCCGGGATGCCGGGCGGGGCGCCCCACGACGGCCTCGACGGAATCGCGGACTGGGTCACCGCCACGCTCGACCTGCTGGAGGGAGCCGGCCTCGACGGGGCCGACCTGGTCGGGGCGTCGATCGGCGGCCTGCTGGCCGCCGAGGTGGCGGCCTTCTCGCGGGCCAGCGTGGGCCGGCTCGCCCTGGTCGCACCGCTGGGCCTCTTCGACGCGGCCGAGCCGGTCGCCGATCTCTTCGCGCGCCGGCCCCACGAGCTGCCGGCGCTGCTCTCCACGCAGCCGGAGGCCCTGGCGCGTTTCTTCGAGCGCCCCGCCGGCGAGGACGAGGTCGAGTGGCAGCTGCTGCTCACCCGGGCGGCGGAGTCGGCCGCCCGGCTGCTCTGGCCCCTGGGCGACCGGGGCCTGGCCCGACGCCTGCACCGCATTCGCGCCCCGACGCTCTTGGTCTGGGGCAGCGACGATCGGGTGGTGCCACCCAGCTACGCCAAGCGCTTCACCGCCGCGATCGGCGGCTGGGTGGAGCTGCGCTCGATCGACGGCGCCGGGCACCTGGCGGAGATCGATCGCCCCGAGGCCGTGGCCGAGGCGATCCTGCGCTTCCTGGGCGACTGATGCGCGCGCTGCGCCTCGAGGGCGCGACGCCGCGGCTGGTGGACGCGCCCGTGCCCACCCCCGGGCCCGACGAGCTGCTGGTGCGGGTGCAGCTGGCGGGCGTCTGCAACACCGACCTGGAGCTGGTGAAGGGCTACATGCGCTTCTCCGGCATCCTCGGCCACGAGCTGGTGGGCTGCGTCGAGGAGGGCCCCGAAGAGTGGAAGGGGCAGCGGGTGGTGGGCGAGATCAACTTCGCCTGCGAGAGCTGCCCGGTCTGCCACGCGGGCCTGCAGCGCCACTGCCCCTCGCGTCGCGTGATGGGCATCCTCGACGCCGACGGCTGCTTCGCCGAGTGGGTGCGCGTTCCGATCGCCAACGTCCACCCGGTTCCCGAGCGCGTGCCCGACGAGCTGGCCGTCTTCACCGAGCCCCTGGCCGCCGCCTTCGAGATCCTGGAGCAGATCCACGTCGAGCCCGGGCGCGAGTGCCTGGTGCTGGGCGACGGCAAGCTGGGGCTGCTGGCGGCGCAGGTGCTGCACCTGGCCGGGGCCCGGGTGCTGGCCGTCGGCCACCACCCGGAGAAGCTGGCGATCCTGGCGCGGCGCGACATCGAGACCGTGCTCGTGCGCGACTGGCGCCCCGTGCCCGCCTCCCTGGTGGTCGAGGCGACCGGCACGCCGGAGGGCTTCGAGCGCGCGCTGGCTGCGACCTCGCCACGCGGCACGCTGGTGCTGAAGAGCACGGTGGGCAAGCGGCCCAAGATCGACCTGGCCCCGCTGGTCGTGAACGAGATCCAGGTGGTGGGCTCGCGCTGCGGGCCCTTCCCCCCCGCGCTGCGCGCCCTGGAGCTGGGGACGCTGGACGTGCGCTCCCTGATCCACGAGCGCCTGCCGCTGGCCGAGGGCATCGAGGCCCTCCGCCGCGCCGGCGAGCGCGGCGTGCTGAAGGTGCTGCTGGAGCCCTGAAGGGACCTCGGGCGCGCCGCTCAGGGCTCGTCGATGCGCGAGGCCAGCAGGCGCTCCAGCCGCGCCGGCACCCGCCGCAGGAGCACCGTCTTGCCGCCGTGCACCATCACCAGGCCCGCCATGGCGCCCTACGGCGTCTACACGTTCTTGATCGGCACCACGTGGACGTCGGCCCGCGTCGCCTTCTTGGCCTTCGAGAAGTGGACCGCCAGCTCGCAGGCGTCGAGCAGGGCCTCGGCCGGCGGGTCGCTGCGCCCCTCGGTGCGCAGCACCACGTGGCTGCCCGGCGCGCCGTCCAGGTGGAAGAAGAGGTCGTTGCCGCGGGCCAGGCGCGTGCTGAGGAAGTCGTTGGCCGCATCGCTGCGCCCGACCCAGATCTCGAGCCCCGACTCGCTGCGGTAGCGACGCGGGGCCAGGCGGGCGGGCACCGTGCGGCCCGCGAGCTTCAGCTCGCGGG
>CAZYOL010000264.1:0-6214 GCA_964649065.1 uncultured Spirochaetales bacterium | reverse complement strand
CGAGCGCGAGCAGACGCTGAACCAGCTGCTGGTGGAGATGGATGGCTTCGAGAGCAACGAGGGCGTCATCCTGATCGCCGCCACGAACCGCCCGGACGTGCTCGACCCGGCCCTGCTGCGGCCCGGCCGCTTCGACCGGCGGGTGGTCGTGCCGCGCCCCGATCTCCGGGGACGCCTCGCGATCCTGAAGGTGCACACGCGCCGGGTGCCGCTGTCGGACAACGTCGACCTCCAGGTGATCGCGCGGGGGACGCCGGGCTTCGTGGGCGCAGACCTGCAGAACCTGGTGAACGAGGCGGCCCTGCTGGCCGCGCGCCGCGACGCCCAGCAGGTCGAGCCGGGCGACTTCGAGGCCGCCAAGGACAAGGTGCTGCTCGGGGCCGAGCGCAAGAGTCTCATCATGAGCGACGAGGACAAGCGCTCCACCGCCTACCACGAGGCGGGTCACGCGCTCGTGGCGCTGCTCACCGAGCACTCGGATCCGGTTCACAAGGTGACGATCATCCCGCGAGGCATGGCCCTGGGCCTCACCCAGACCATGCCCGAGGAGGATCGCTACAGCTTCACCCGCGAGCAGATCCTGGCGCGCATCCGCTACGCCATGGGCGGCCGGGCCGCCGAGAAGCTGGTCTTCGACTACTTCAGCACCGGGGCCTCGGACGACCTGAAGAAGGCCACCGACATGGCCCGGCGCATGGTCTGCCAGTACGGCATGAGCGACAGGATCGGACCGGTCTCGCTGGGCGACAGCGATCACGACGTCTTCCTGGGGCGCGACTTCGTCCAGCGCAAGGACTACAGCGAGCAGAAGGCCCAGGAGATCGACGACGAGGTGACCCGCATCCTCGGCGAGCTCTACCGGGAGGCCTACGAGCTGCTGGACTCGAACCGCCAGCTGCTCGACCGGGTCAGCGAAGCCCTGCTGGAGCGCGAGACCCTCGAGGCCGGCGAGCTCAAGTTGCTGATCGAGGGCCGCAGCCTGCCGCCGCTGGCGGAGCCGGCGCTGCCCCAGGCTGGCGGGCCGCCGCGCGAGCGGGCCGACTCCCGGCCGGAGAAGCCCCTCTCGGGCGACAAGCTTCCGGAGCCCGAGCCCGTCCCCTCCTAGGAGGTCGCTCTTGACCGACTCGGCGATCTTCCCGCAAGGCCGCGTGACGATCGTCGGGGTGCTGAACGCGACGCCGGACTCCTTCTCGGATGGGGGACGCTTCCTGCGTCGCGGTGCGCCCGACGTCGACGGGGCCACACGCCGCGCCGAGGAGCTGGTGGCCGAGGGCGCCGGCATGCTCGACGTGGGCGGCGAATCCACCCGTCCCGGGGCGCGGGAGGTGCCGGCGGGGCTCGAGATCGAGCGGGTGCTGCCGCTGGTCGAGGCCTTCTGCAAACGCCTCGACGTGCCGATCTCCATCGACACGCGCAAGGCCGAGGTCGCTGAGGCCGCGCTCGACGCCGGGGCGCGCATCGTGAACGACGTCTCCGGGGGCCGCCACGACCCGACCCTGGCCGGCGTGGTGGCGCGGCGCTCGGCGGGCTGGGTGCTCGGGCACCTGCGCGGGACTCCGGAGACGATGCAGAGGGCGCCCCACTTCGACGATCCGCTGCGGGAGGTCGGCGACGAGCTCTCGGAGGCCGTGGCCCGCGCGGAGGCCGCCGGGGTGCGCCGCGAGCACCTCGCCATCGACCCCGGGATCGGCTTCGGCAAGCGGCTCCAGGACAACCTGGCCCTGCTGGCCCAGCTCGGACGCCTGCGCGATCGACTGGGCCTGCCGGTCTGGGTGGGGCCGTCCCGGAAGTCCTTCCTGGGCGAGCTGACCGGCGACCCGGTGGGCGAGCGCGACCTGGCCAGCCACGCCGCCTGCGCGGTGGCGGTCTTCGGCGGGGCCGACGCCGTGCGGGTGCACGACGTGGCCGGCGCGCGCCGCGCGGTGGCGGTGGCCTGGGCGCTGCGTCGAGCGCGCGGAGAGGTCGCATGAGCGAGCCGCGGCGGGGAATCGTCGAGACGCTCTGGTCGCTGCTCCTCGACCTGGCCGCCTACATCCGGGAGAACTACGACCCGATCTGGGACACGGTCGACATCGCCGCGGTCACGCTGGCCATCTACTGGCTGTTGATGCTGATCCGCGGCACCCGGGCCGTGCAGATCCTGGTCGGCATCCTGGTGCTGATCACCGCGAACTTCGCCTCGCAGACGCTCCAGCTCGATACGCTGGCCCTGATTCTCGAGAATTTCTGGGCCTATGGCGTCATCATCCTCGTGATCTTGTTTCAGAACGACATCCGCCGGGCCCTGGCCCGGGTGGGCCGCGGCTTCTTCCCGACCGTCTCCGCCCAGGAGGAGTCCCAGATCCTCGAGGAGATCGTGCGGGCGGCACAGCTGCTGTCCCAGAAGCGGGTCGGCGCCCTGATCGTCCTCGAGCGCGAGACCAGCCTCGACGACCAGATCGAGGGCGGTCAGGCCCTCGATGCGGTCATCACCAAGGAGCTGCTGACGGCCATCTTCCTGCCGTACTCGCCGATCCACGACGGGGCGGTGCTGGTGCAGAACGGCCGCGTCTCGGTGGCGGGTGCCATCCTGCCGCTGACGCTCAAGACCGATCTCCCCGAGGGGGTCGGGACGCGACACCGGGCGGCCGTCGGGATCACGGAAGAGACCGATGCCGTGGTGATCGTCGTCTCCGAGGAGACCCATCACATCTCGCTGGTGATGCGAGGGGACATGGTGCGCGGTCTCGACGCGCCGCGGCTCCGCGAGCTGCTGCGCGAGATCACCACCGGGGAGCGGCCGGATCTCCGCGACCTGCTGGCGCCCGCCGACAGCGAGCTGCCCCCCGCCGTGGCCGGCTCGCCCGACCCGGCCCGGTCGGTCACCGGCTCCGGCTCGAGCGCCTAGCCGACCATGCCCCGGAGCGCCTCGGACGTCTGGCTGCTGCTGCTGGCGATCTTCGCCTCCTGCCTGCTCTGGCTGCAGGCGCACCGGGCCGCGAACGAGTCCCAGGGCTTCGACATCCCGATCTCCTTCCAGGAGATCCCGGAGACCCTGGTCATGACCTCGCGCAATGCCGACGTCGTCAACATCCAGGTCCTCGGCACCCGCGCCGACCTTCGGGAGCTGTCGCGCACGCCGCTCGAGTACGCCATCGACGTCTCGGGGGCCAGGCCGGGGCCGGCGCTCTACGAGGTCGAGACCACCCGTATCGACGGCCAGCTGCCGCGCCGCGCCCAGATCACCAGCCGCTCGCCCTCGGCCATCGAGGTGACCTTCGAGCGGCGCGGGCGCAAGTCGGTGGAGATTCGTCCCGATGTGGTCGGAGAGCCGGCGGAGGGCTTCGTGGTGACCCAGGTCGCGGTGGAGCCGCCGCGGGTCTGGCTGGTGGGCGCCCGGAGCTCGGTGCTGAGGCTCTCGGAGGTCGTCACGGAGACCGTCGACCTGGAGGGCCTGGACGAGACCCTGGAGCGCGAGGTACGCCTCTCCCTCGGGGCCGGTCACGTGTGGATGGAAGAGAGCCAGCCGGTCACCATCCGCATCCAGGTCGAGCCGCTGGTACCCCCCGAAGGCCGAGGCCGCGAGGGCGGGGCGCAGGAGCAGGTGAGCTGATGGCAGAGAGACGTCTCTTCGGGACCGATGGAGTGCGGGGCAAGGCGAACGTCCACCCGATGACCGCAGAGGTGGCCCTGGCCCTGGGGCAGGCGCTGGCCTACGTGATCGGCGAGGCGCCCGGCGAGCGGCGCCGGGTGATCATCGGCAAGGACACCCGCCTCTCCGGCTATCTCTTCGAGGACGCCCTGGCGGCTGGCGTCTGCTCGATGGGCGTGGACGTGCTGCAGGTGGGCCCGATGCCCACGCCGGGGATGGCCTTTCTGGCCCACGACATGCGCTGTCAGGCCGGCGTGATGATCTCCGCGAGCCACAATCCGTACCAGGACAACGGCATCAAGTTCTTCCGGAGCGACGGCTTCAAGCTGGCCGATGCCCTGGAGGAGCGGATCGAGAGGCTGATCGAATCCGGCGAGCTCGCGGAGCGCCGGGCGGAGCCGGACGAGATCGGCCGAGCCCGAAGAATCGACGACGCCGAAGGGCGTTACGTCGTCTTCCTCAAGAAGACGTTTCCCAATGACCTCACCCTCGACGGGCTCCGCATCGTGCTGGACTGCGCCCACGGCGCCGCCTACAAGGTGGGTCCCACGGTGCTCTCCGAGCTGGGGGCCGAGGTCTTTGCGATCGGGGTCGAGCCCAACGGACGCAACATCAACGACGGCTACGGCGCTCTCTATCCCCAACGCGTGGCGGCCAAGGTCCGCGAGCTGCGGGCCGATTTCGGGGTGGCCCTGGACGGCGATGCGGACCGCGCAGTCCTGGTCGACGAGACGGGCCGCATCACCGACGGCGACGAGCTGCTGGCCCTCTTCGCCCGCGACCTGCTGGAGCGCGACGAGCTGCGCGGGGGCAAGGTCGTCGCCACGGTGATGAGCAACCTCGGGCTCGAGAAGGCCCTGGAGCGCCTCGGGGCGGGGCTGCTGCGCACCCAGGTCGGCGACCGCTACGTGGTCGAGGCCATGTGCGCCGGGGGCTACAACCTGGGCGGCGAGCAGTCCGGTCACCTGATCTTCCTCGATCACAACACCACCGGCGACGGCCTGATCTCGGCCCTCCAGGCCCTGCGCATCATGCGCCGCAAGGAGCAGAGCCTCTCTGCGCTGACCGCGGGCTTCGAGCGC
The DNA here is from genome assembly GCA_964649065.1 of uncultured Spirochaetales bacterium. Classification (GTDB taxonomy): domain Bacteria; phylum Myxococcota_A; class UBA9160; order UBA9160; family SMWR01; genus CAZYOL01. Next base: position 1,501 of record CAZYOL010000264.1, on the reverse strand, counting down.
TTTCCCCAGGTGCTGGTCAACGTGAAGGTGGCCGAGAAGCGGCCCATCGAGAGCCTCCCGTCGCTGGTCGAGGCGGTGCGGCGCGTCGAGTCGGAGCTGGCCGGCCGCGGTCGGGTGCTGATCCGCTACAGCGGCACCGAGCCCAAGGCCCGCGTCATGGTGGAGGGCGAGGACGAGGGCCGCGTCAGCCAGTACGCGCACGACCTGGCGGACGAGCTGAGCCGCACCCTGGGCGGGGCCTGAGCCGGTGCGGCGCCTGATCCTGGCCCTGGATGCCCTGCCCAGCCTTCGCGAGGCCACCCAGGCCGAGCTGGACGTCTCGGCGGCCGCCACGCTGGCCGAGCTGGCCGGCGTGGACGGGGTCCGCCTCGGGCTGAACGACGAGCTGCTGCCGGTGCGCCCGGAGGACCTGCTGCAGGCGCGGCGCTCGGCCCGGGTGCTGGAGCTGCGCATGCCGCCCAGCCAGGCCCTGCTGAAGGAGGCCCTGGAGGTCCGGCCCGATCGGGTGCTGCTCGACGCGGAGGAGCCGCTGGAGCGCCTGCAGCGGGGAACGCCGCTCGGCGCGCTGATCCGGCCGCTCGGCGAGGCCGGGATCCCGGTCGCCGTGCGGGTGCCCCCCGACGTCGACGCCATCAAGATCGCCCACGCGGAGGACGCGGCGGCGGTCGAGATCGATACGCGGCTGATCGCCGATCTGCCCCCGTCCGAGCGCATCCGCGAGCTCGAGCGCCTCGGCGACGCGGCGCGGCTGGCGGCCAAGCTCCGGCTGGGAGTGGGGCTGGGTGGAGGGCTCGGCTACCGCAGCCTGCGCGAGCTGGTCCAGGCCGCTCCCGCGGCCCAGTCGGTGGCGGTCGGCCGGGCGGCGGTTGCGCGGGCGCTCCTGGTCGGTCTGGACCGCGCGCTCCGCGACCTGCGCGCGCTGCTGGCATGAGCCCGGGGCGGGGGCGCCCGAGCCGAGCGGCCGCCGAGGCGCTGGCCGGCGGAGCCTGGCCGCTGGTGAGTGCGGCCTCCATGCGCGCGCTCGATCACCACACCATCGAGCGGCTCGGGGTGCCCGGGGAGCTGCTGATGGAGAGCGCGGGGCGGGCGGTGACGGCGGCGCTGCTCGCCGAGCGCGGTCGCTCTGGGGCGCCGGTCTGGGTGCTGTGCGGGGCCGGCAGCAACGGAGGTGACGGCCTGGTCGTGGCCCGGCAGCTCGAGCTCCTCGGCGTGCCGGTGCGGGTCTCGCTGCTGGGGGAAGCCCGGGCCCTGCGCGGCGACGCCGCGGCCAACCTGCGCCGCGCCCGCGCCGCCGGCGTCGCGCTCGAGGGGCCGAGGTCGCGGCCGCCGGCCGGGGCCTGGGTGGTGGACGCGCTGTTCGGGACGGGCCTCTCGCGACCCGTGGAGGGGCCCGCGGCGGCGGCCGTCCGGCGGCTGCGCAGCGCCCGGGCGCGGGACGCCGGGCTGCGGGTGCTGGCGGTCGACCTGCCGTCGGGCGTGTGTGCGGCCACGGGAGCCGAGC
>CAZYOL010000263.1:0-6227 GCA_964649065.1 uncultured Spirochaetales bacterium | reverse complement strand
GTTTCGCAGGAACCAGAGCGGGTGGTAGACGGAGAAGTCGGCGATCGACGGCTTCCCGCCGAAGAGGAACCCTGACGCGACCGAGCCTTCGAGCTCCGTCAGCCAGTGCAGGAGGGCGCCTTCGGCGAGAACGACCGGCATGCCCGCCAGGTTGGCCCCCCCGTCGTACTCCGCGCGGTCCTTCGCAAAATCCTGCAGCGACACGCCGCCAAAGCCCGCGCCACCGCCATCGCTACCCTTCTGGACCAGGCCTGTGATCGCCTCGGGCCGGAACGAGAGTGCGGCCATGATGCGAAAGAGCAGGTCGTCGGCGACATCCGCCACTCGCGTCGCGGCAAAGCCCGGTGCGTACAAGGTGTCGTCGCCCGCGTGCTCGGCGAGCGCTCGGGCGATGATCTTGCTGTCGCAGTAGACGTCCGCGCCGATCTGGGCGACCGGAATCCGGCGATAGCCGCCCGAGAGCGGCATGAGCAGCGGGCGCGGCATGATGATCGAGGTCTCGACCGAGTACCACTCGAGGTCGAGATACCCGAGCAGTGCGCGGACCTTCTCACTGAACGGAGATGCGGGGTAGTGGTGGAGATAGACGTTCGCCATGGGGTGAGGTACCTCGATTACGTCGACGTGCGGAGCAGTGCTTCGATCGCCTGCGCCCACGCGCGGCGGGTCTGCAATGGGCTGCGTCCGTAGGCCTTGCGGAACTGCTCCCACGACTCGAGCGAGGTGGTCATCGCGATGAGCGCGGCCGCGTCGTCACGTCGGGCCACCGTGCGTTCCCGCAGCTCGGGCGCGAAGTGCTCGCGAACCTGATCCATCATCACTTGCCGCACGGAATCGACCATGCGAGCGGCGTCCGGATCCTGCAGCACCATGGTCCGCTGGAGCTGCGCAAGCAGATGGACCTTCTCCCACAGCTCGACCCGGAGCGAGACGAAGCGCTCGATGCGCTCGCGCAAGGGTCCTTGCCCCGGCTCCGCCATGTGGAGGAGGGGGAAGCGTTCGAGCATGCGGGCACCTGCGTCGTACCGCATCGCATTCAGGCTCTCGAAGTAGCGGAAGAAGGTGGCCTTCGAGATGGCAGCACGCTCGGCCACCTGCTCGATCGTGGGCGGAAGATTGCCCTCGAGCACCAGGTCGATGAAGGCGTCCAGAGTGCGAACTCTTCGCCGCTTCGCCGCCGGAGACCCCTGGAAGCGATCGGGCGCGGGCGCCGCCGCCTCGGTCATGGTCGAAGCCTCCCGCCCGGGATCGGTGGAGCCAGCATCGACCCCACCCGTTCCTCGAATCTTCTTGAGAGTCGAAGTCTCATTTTTGGATGAGACTCGCACTCTCATTCGGTAGTGTCAACCGGGCCCGGCGCCCCTTCGATCTGCGGAGCCGGGCCCGTCCATCGCCCCGCGCCCGAGTGAGGCCAGCACGCATGCCCGAAGCCGCCGCGACAACACCTTGCCGATCGACACCCGCTGGCCGTCGGGGCCACCGTTCGATGAGGCGAGCAGCCATGATCGGCATTGCGGTGCTCGGGCTGCTCTTGCTGAGCGCCTCATCTGCATTGGCAATCGCCGCCCCTGGCCCGCGTGGCGAAACCACTGTCGGAAAGAGCCGCGCACGGGTCGGCGCCGAGTTGCTGGTCGAAGCAGCCCAGGTCGCCCCGGGCGATCACGTCCGCATCGGCGTACTGCTGGAGCTCGAGCCGGGCTGGCACATCTACTGGAAGAATCCCGGCGACGCCGGCGCGGCGACCGGGCTCCATTGGCGCGCGCCCGAAAGCGAGATCGGCCCCATCCAGTGGCCGGCGCCTCGCGTGTTCCGGGAGGCGGAGGGTGCACTGAAGACGTTCGGGTACGAGGACGACGTCTTGCTGGTCAGCCCCGCCGTCGTTGCGCCGAATGCGACCGAATCGTGGGACCTCGAGGTGGATGTCGACTTCGTCGCCTGCAAGATCGAGTGCATCCCCGGGCGCATCCAGCTCGCCGACGTGATTCCCGTCGATGTGACGTTCTCTCCGGCGGCGTCCGAGATCCGGGAGCGTTTCGACCTGGCTGCTTCACGTCTTCCGCGGACGCCGGAGACCCTCGAGCTCGCCGTCGAGGCGCGCGCTTCCCAGGGTGCGGCGGTGGCGGGTGACGACTTCGCGCTCGTTCTGGAGATTACTTCGTGCCATGAACGAGGTCGGGACTGCTCGCCTTGGACGCTCGACGCCGCCTATTCGAGCGAGGCCTTCATCCCTGCCGAGCGGTCTGACATGCGCCTCACGTCGCTCGGCCTCTCGAATCCACCAACCGCGGCAAGCGACTCGACGCGCGGCTTCTCCCTCGTCATGAACGCGCATGCGTTCGAGGACGCGCCGCAGCTTGCGGCACAGCGTCTGCGCGGTGTCATCCCCCTCGCGCGAGCCGACGGCAAGGCGCACCTCGCGCTGGACGTGCCGATTGCACCGCACCCCGATGGCGGCTCTTCCGCCGCCTTCGAAGTGATCGCCGCCCTCCCTTCGACACCTGACGACGGGGAGCATGCGAGTGCGGCAGGCCGGAGGCGCGGTCCACCCACGCTCGCTCTCGCCCTCGTGCTCGCGCTCCTGGGTGGACTGATCCTCAACCTCATGCCCTGTGTGCTCCCGGTCCTCGCGATCAAGATCTTCGCGATCACCGACCTCGCCCGGGCCGAGCGCGGACACGTCGTGCACCACGGCCTGGCCTATCTCGCAGGCGTGGTCGCTTCGATGTGGGCGCTCGCCGCGGTCGTCGTCGCGCTCCGCGCTGCGGGCGCCGCGGTCGGCTGGGGGTTCCAGCTGCAGGACCCGCTCTTCCTGGCCGTGATCTGCACGGTCCTGGTCGTGTTCGCGCTGAACCTCTTCGGTGCGTTCGAGATCACGCTCCAGCCATCGGGTCCCGATCTCGGACAGTCGGCCGGCCCCTCTCCTGCGTCGCGCAGCTTCTTCGAGGGCACGCTGGCCGTCGCGCTGGCGACGCCGTGCACGGCACCCTTCCTCGGCACCGCCGTCGGGTTCGCGTTCGCGAGCTCAGGCCTCGTGATCTTCTCCGTGTTCACGGCGATCGGCATCGGGCTCGCGGCGCCGTTCGTGCTCGTCGCCCTCGTCCCCGGCTGGGCGCGATTCGTGCCGCGTCCCGGACCCTGGATGCTGCGCGTTCGGCAGGTGCTCGCCTTCGCGCTCCTGGCGACGGTGGCATGGCTGGCGTGGGTGGCAGGCCGCGCACTCGGGGTCGACGCGCAGTCGCTGCTGATCGCGTACCTCCTCGTGGTTGCGCTCCTCGCGTGGACCATCGGCATTGCCCAGGCAGCGGCGCGTCACGGGCTCTCTCGAGGGCTGGCCGGCGCGACCCTCGCCTTCGTCGTCGCGGCCCTCGCGGTGGCACCTTCCGACCCCTCGCCCGGCGTCGCATCATCCGGCAGAGTCGCTACTTCGCGAGACGGCATTCCATGGGCCGCCTTCGACCCCACTGCGATCGCGCGCGAGCGTGCCGCCGGCCGCCCCGTGTTCGTCGAGTTCACGGCCGACTGGTGCATCACCTGCAAGGTGAACCAGGCCGTCGTGCTCTCGCAGGACGCCGTGCGCGACGAGCTCGAGCGGTGGGGCTACGCGTCGTTCAAGGCCGACTGGACCACACGGGACGACGCGATCACCCTCGAGCTCGCGGAGTGGGGCCGCGCAGGCGTCCCGATGTACGTCGTCTACCCCGCCGATCCCGGCAAGGCGCCGGTGCTGCTTGGCGAGCTGCTCACCCTCGACGCGACGCTCGAGGCTCTTCGTGAGGCGGGGCGCGGCAAGGGGGTTCGAATGACTGCGACCGGACCGATGCGTCGGAACCAGCAGATGGAGGAGGACTCGGGATGAATTCCAAGAGGCTGTGGAACGGGATCGGTGTTGCCGCTCCCCTGCTCGCCATCGGTTGCACCATGGTGTGGTTCCGAATGAACCGCGACGTGGGCATTCCCGACGATCGGGCGCTCTTCGTAGCCGTCTGGCTCACTGCGGTTGCCCTCGCCTTCGTAGCGTTGGTGAAGGCCGGATGGATCGGCCGTGTCGCGGCCGTACCGGCGATCGCCATCGGTCTGTTCCTCCCCTATACGGTCAGCATCAGCGAACAGATCCTGCCGCCGAATGCCATCCGGGTGGGCGAAACGATCCCCGCATTCAGCGCTCCGGACGAGCACGGCGAGCTCTTCGATTCCGCGCGCCTGCGCGGGAATCCTGTTCTGATCAAGTTCTTCCGCGCCCACTGGTGACCCTACTGTGTCGCCGAGTTACGGCGATGGGAAAGCGAGCTTCGCACGGAGTTGGACGAGCGCGGCGTACAGGTGCTGACCGTCAGCACCGATCACCCCGAAGAGATCCGCGAGGGGCGACGCGTGCACGGACTGCAGGCCGTCATGCTCTCCGACCGAACGCTCGAAGTGACGGACGCGTTTGGGCTGCGCAATCAGGGCGATCACTCGGGCATGCCCGACGACCCGATCGAGGCGCTACCGGTTCCGACGTCCCTGCTCGTGGACGCCAACGGCAAGGTGCTCTGGATGGACGTGGCCGAGAACTATCAACGGCGCACGAAGCCCGAGGTGGTGCTCGCTGCACTTCAGGAACATCTCGACTGAGGAGTGGACATCTTGAAGAGGGCTCTACGAATCATCTCCATCCTGATCGGGGTGGGGGCCTTCGTGACCGCCATGCGATTCGCCTTCACGCCGGCTGCCGCGGCGGACAGGCTCGGCATGTCCGTGCTCGAAGGAGTCGGCGCCAGCACACAGCTCGGCGACATCGGCGGCCTCTTCCTGGCGGTGGCTGTGCTCGTCGGCCTGGCCCAGCGGCCCGGACAGGCGGGGCTCTTGCTCGCTCCGGCGATCCTCGTGGGATGCGCCGCAGTCATGCGGACCCTCGTCTTCCTGACCGGTCATGCCCCCTTCGTGCCTCAGTTCATCGTGCCCGAAGTGCTGATGGCGGGGCTGCTGTTCGCGGCCGCTCGCGCGCGCAAGGGTGAGCCTTCGATTCGACCGGCACACTGAACCCCGAGATCGATGGCTGCGAAGATCGAGCAGAGGAGACGAAGGTGAGTCAGCGCATGAAGCGCGTCATTGCGGTCGTGGCCGTCGTCGGTCTGGCGGGCGCCGTCCTGTGGGCCCATCGGATGGACGTAGTGCTCGGCTTCGTCGGTTTCATGGCGAAGCAGCGCGCGGAGATCGGTCCGAACCAGGACATCAGCTGGGCCACGGGGACCGACCCGCTCGGTCGAGCGCCCGGTGAGCGCCCGCCGAACGTCGTCCTCATCCTCGCCGACGACCTCGGCTGGAACGACCTGACGTTCGCTGGCGGCGGCGTCGCGGGCGGCACCGTCCCCACGCCCCACATCGACTCCATTGCCGCCGCGGGCGCGAGCTTCACCAACGGCAATGCGGCCAACGGCACCTGCGCGCCCTCGCGTGCCGCGCTCATGTCGGGTCGCTACGGGACGCGCTTCGGGTTCGAGTTCACCCCGACGCCGCCCGGCATGATGCAGCTCGCACCGCTGCGGCCGACGCCCGAAGGGCGCCTGCGCAGCATGATCGTCGACGAGGACGCGGACTACATCGGCTACGAGAACATGGGCATGCCCGCCTCGGAGGTGACGCTCGCCGAGCTGCTCGCTGCGCAGGGCTACCACACCGTGCACATCGGCAAGTGGCACCTCGGTCGCGATCACGGCATGGCGGCGGAAGACCAGGGCTTCGCCGAGAGCCTGCTGATGGCGAGCGGGCTCTACCTGCCCGAAGACCACCCCGACGTCGTGAACTCCAAGCAGGATTTCGACCCGATCGACCAGTTCCTGTGGGCGGCGATGCAGTTCGCCGCGTCGTTCAACGGAGGGCCGGCCTTCGAGCCCGACGAATATCTGACCGACTACTACACGCAGCAGGCCGTCGAGGTGATCGAGGCGAACAAGGACCGGCCGTTCTTTCTCTATCTGGCCCACTGGGCACCGCACACGCCGCTGCAGGCGGCGCGAGAGGACTACGAGGCGCTGTCCCACATCGAGAATCACCGTGAGCGGGTCTACGCGGCGATGATCCGCGGCCTCGATCGCGGAGTGGGAGAGGTGCTCGATGCGCTCGAGCGCAACGGCCTCGAAGACGACACGCTCGTTCTCTTCACCTCCGACAATGGCGGTGCGGGCTACATCGGCCTGCCCGAGGTGAACAGCCCCTTCCGCGGCTGGAAGATCACGCTCTTCGAA
>CAZYOL010000262.1:0-6274 GCA_964649065.1 uncultured Spirochaetales bacterium | reverse complement strand
CACCAGCATCACCAGACCGATCTTGCTGAAGAGGTTGAGGGTTCCCGAGAGGGCCAGCCAGCCCGCCTCGTTGGCCTCGTTCACCAGCTTGAGGGCGACCAGGGCCCCGGTGAAGGAGAAGGCCACGGCGACCAGGATGACCAGGGGGTCGACGAAGCTCTCGAACTGTGCCGCCAGCACCAGGTACACCACCAGCAGGGCCAGGCCGTAGGCGAAGATCAGGGCGCTGCCCGCCTCCAGGAACTTCTCGGCCTCGCCGGTGAAGCGCAGCTCGCGGCCCTCGGGCAGCAGCTCCTCCGCGATCTCGCGCACCGCCGCCAGGCCCTCGCCCTGGGAGAAGCCGTCCATCAGGTTGGCCGTCACCTCCACCGAGCGCTGGCGGTCGTAGTGCGGCACCTCCCGGGGCGCGATGGTCTCGCGGACGTCGACGACGGCGGCCAGGGGAATCAGCTCGCGGCCGTTGCCGCGCACGTAGAGCTCGAGGATGTCGCGGGGATCGTCGCGCTCGTGGCGGTCGAGCTGGGCCATGACGTTGTAGGTCTCGCCGCCGAGCTTGAAGGTCGAGAGGTCGAGGCCACCGAGCAGGATCTGCAGGGTGGTGGAGATCTCGCGCACCGAAAGGTTCAGGTCGTTGGCCCGCTCGCGATCGATCGAGACCTCGAGCTGGGGCTTGTTCAGGTAGAGGTTGCTCTGGACGTTGCGAAAGCCCCCCCGCTCCTCGATGCGGCGCTCGAACTCCTCGGAGAGGGCCTTCAGCTCGAAGAGATCCTCCCCCTGGATCACGAAGGAGACCGGCGAGGCGAGAAAGCCGGTGAGCATCGAGGGCGCGCTGGGATAGGCCTTGATGCCCGAGATCTCGGAGAGGCCGGGCTGCACCGCGTCGAGCATCTGGAAGCCGGCCAGCTCGCGCTGGTCGCGGTCGATCAGGGGCGCGATCACCAGGCCCTGGTTCACCAGCCCCGGGGTCCCGATGCCGAGGGCGATCACCGAGAAGAGCCGCGAGACCTCGGGCCGAGCCATCATCACCTGCTCGGCCTCGCGCTGGTAGCGATCCATGTACTCGATCGTCGAGCCTTCCGGAGCCTGGGTCCAGACGAAGACGACGCCGCGGTCGGAGCGCGGGACCAGCTCGTCGCGCAGCGGCTCGAGGAGATAGGCCCCGTCTCCGCCGAAGGGAGAGCCCACGCCGCGCAGCAGCAGCACGCCCAGCAGGAGCCACAGGCCGCCGACCGCAAGGGCGGATGCGGGGCGGCGCAGCACCGGTGCGAGCAGCCGGTCGTAGCCCGCGCTGAGGGAGTCGAAGAAGCGGGCCAGCAGCCCCTTCAGGCCCCGCTCGGCCGGCTGCCGTCGCACCACCAGCGCGCAGAGGGCCGGCGAGAGCGTCACGGCGACGAAGCCCGAGACCACCAGCGCCGAGGCGACCGTCACCGCGAACTCCCGGAACAGGCGACCGGTCTCGTCGGTCAGGAAGGTGAGCGGGAGGAAGACGGCCACGGCCGACACGGTCGCGGCCACCACCGCGAAGGAGATCTCGGCCATGCCGCGGCGGGCCGCCTCCAGGGGAGCCACGCCGTCCTCCACCCAGCGGGTGATGTTCTCCAGCACCACGATGGCGTCGTCCACCACCAGGCCGATGGCCAGGGTCACGCCCATCAGGGTGAGGGTGTTGAGGGTGAAGCCCAGCGCGTAGAGGAAGACGAAGCCGCCCAGGATGGAGACGGGAATCGCCACGGCCGGCACCAGGGTGGCGCGGAAGGAGCGCAGGAAGGCGTAGATGACGAAGACCACCAGCAGCGCGGCCTCGAAGATCGTGAGGGCCACGTCGTGGATCGATTCGCGAATGAACCTCGAGCCGTCGTAGGCCACCCGCAGGCTGACGCCGGGGGGGACCTCGCTCGCGAGCTGCTCGACCCGCTCCTTCACGGCGTCGGCCACGTCGAGGGTGTTCGCGGTGGACTGCTTGACGACGCCCAGGCCGATGCCGGGCTCGGTGCGGCGCTGCCCCGGTTCGGCCTCCAGGGCGCTGAAGCGCACCAGCTTGCGCACGTCCTCCGGTCCGACCTCGACCCGGGCCACGTCGCGCAGCCGGACCAGCTCGCCGCCGATGTTGGCCAGGATCATGTCGGAGAAGTCCTCGGGAGAGCGAAGCTCCCCGAGGCTGCGCACCGTGAACTCGGCCTCCGTGGACTCCAGGCGGCCCGAGGGGATGTCGACGTTCTCCCGCCCCAGGGCATCGGCCACGTCCGCAATGGTCATGTCGTAGGCGGCCAGGCGCCGGTTGTCCACCCAGACTCGCATCGAGTAGCGCCGCTCGCCGCCGATGATGACCGTGGCGACGCCCTCGATCTTGGTGAGCTGGTCGATGATGCGGTTCTCGGCGATCGAGGTGAGCTGCACCTGGTCGTAGCCCTCGCCCGAGAGGGCGAGCCACATCACGGCGTTGGCGTCCGAGTCGCGCTTGGCGACGACCGGGTCCTCCACTTCTTCGGGCAGATCGCGGCGCGCCCGGGCCACGCGGTCGCGCACGTCGTTGGCGGCGGCCTCCAGGTCGCGGGAGAGCGCGAACTCCACGCTGATCAGCGAGACCTGCTCGCGGCTCTGGGAGGTGACGTGCTTCACGCCCTCGATCCCGTTCAGCTGGTCTTCCAGGGGATCGGTGACGGAGGTCTCGACCACCTCGGCGGCCGCTCCGGGGAAGACGGTGGTCACCGCGACGATCGGGGGATCGATCTTGGGCAGCTCGCGATTCTGCAGGCGCCCCAGGCTGATCAGACCGAAGAGCGCGATCACGAGCGACATCACCGATGCCAGCACCGGTCGCTCGATGCAGATCTGGGCGATCCTCACGGGGCGGCGCTCACGTGCCCTGCCCGGCGGAGGCGCTCCCCTGCGGCTCGCCACGGGCCTGGCCCGTGGTCTCGGCGGTGCTCGCCGCCCGGGCGATCAGCTTCTTGCCCTCACTGACCTTGTGGGTCCCGGAGACGACGATGCGATCGCCGGCGCGCAGCCCGACGGTGACCTCGACCCGGCCCTCCTTGCGCAGCCCCAGGTCGATGGGCACCCGGGAGGCCACGTCCTCGGAGTCGAGCCTCCACACGAAGCTGCCCTGGCGATCGAAGACCACGGCCGACTCGGGCACCAGGATGGCGTTCTCGCGCCGCCCGATCTCCAGGTCGACGTTGGCGAACATCCCGGCGCGCAGGCGCCCGTCCTGGTTGGGCACCCAGGCCTTCATGTAGACCCGGCGGGTGCTGGGTTCGATGGTGGGCGAGATGTAGAAGACGTCACCGGGGAAGAGCTCTCCGGGGTAGGGCGCCACCTGGATCCAGACACGCGCGCCCGGGCGCTCGAAGAGCACCGCGTGCTCGGTCAGGGCGAAGGTGACCTGCAGGCGGTCCACGGCGTCGATCTGCACCAGCGCCACGTCCTCGTCGACGCGGTCTCCCGGATCGACCAGGCGGATCCCGGCCACCCCGTCGAAGGGCGCGCGAATCTCGGTGCGATCGAGCTCGACGCGCGCCAGGGCCACCCGCGCCTCGGTCACGGCGAGCTCGGCGGCCGAGCGGTCGCGGGCGGCGAGCGAGACCGCGTCCCGCGACAGCAGCTCACGGGCCCGCTCCGACTCCTGACGGGCCAGCTCGAGATTGGCCTGGGCCTCCGCCAGCCGCGCCTTCTGCTCGTCGCTGCGCAGGCGCAGCAGCACCTGGCCCGCGACGACCCGCTGGCCCTCCACGAAGTGGACGCTGGCCACCATGCCCGAGGTCTCGGGCCGGACGACCACCGAGTGCTCGGCGTCGATCTGGCCGCTGAAGGTGGCCACGTCGCGCAGCGTCTGGGCCTCGACCTCCATCACCTCCACGGTGACGGGCGGCGGCCCGGAGCCCGGCCCCTCGGCCTCGCCGCCGCAGGCCAGGGCCAGCGCCGAGGCGAGCACGGCCGCAGTGGCAGGGCTCCGAGGCCCCCGGCGGGAGGCTCGTCGCGCCCGCGCACGAGGCGGCAGGGCGCACGAAACGGGCGCGGAGAGCGCGGCGCGGCGCATTCGGGCAGGGTAACCGACGCCCTCCAGACCAGGTAGAACCCTCGAATTGGCAGGGGTTTGCGACGCGACGCGGCGCGCGGGTGGCGATCTGCTACACCGCCCCGAAGCCCCGGGGGAGTCCCTTGCTCGTCACCTGCCTGGATCTCGAAGGCGTGCTGGTCCCGGAGATCTGGATCGAATTTGCCGAGCGCACGGGCATCGAGGCCCTGCGTCGCACCACGCGCGACGAGCCGGACTACGACGTCCTGATGCGGTACCGCCTCGAGATCCTGGCGGAGCACGGGCTCGGGCTCCCGGACATCCAGGCGGTGATCGCCGAGATGGGGCCGCTTCCCGGAGCGCGCGACTTCCTCGATGCCCTGCGCGAGCGCAGCCAGGTGCTGATCCTCTCGGACACCTTCTATCCCTTCGCCGACCCGCTGATGCGGCAGCTGGGTCGACCTACGCTCCTGTGTCACGACCTGGAGATCGCCGAGGACGGCCGCATCCATTCCTACCGGCTCCGCCTCGCCGACCACAAGCGCAAGAGCGTTGCCGCCCTGCACGGCCTGAACTTCAAGGTGCTGGCGGCCGGAGATTCCTACAACGACACGACCATGCTCACCGAGGCCGACGCCGGCATCCTGTTCCGCCCCCCGCCCAATGTGGTCCGGGAGTTCCCGCAGTTTCCGGTGGCGACGACCTACGAGGAGCTACGCTCCGAGCTCGACCGCGCGATGCAGGAGCTCTCATGAAGACCGCCACGAGCCTCGCCCTCGCCCCCGCCCTGCTGATCTCGGCCGCGGCGCTCCTTGCCGTGGCCTGCGGCTCCTCCGAATCGGAGCCGGCGGCCGGCCAGCCGGCCCCGCCGGTTGCGCCCACCGAGCCGGCCCCGCCCGCCGAGCCGCCGGCGGCCCCGCCCGCGGCCCAGAGCGGCTCCCAGGCCCCGGGTGGAGGGATCGCCAACGCCGATGCCGCGGCGGGAGAGCAGCACTACAAGACCTACTGCGCCTCCTGCCACGGCCTGCGAGGTGAGGGCGACGGGGAGCTGGCCGCGGCCCTGCCGGTGCAGCCGGCCAAGCACTCGGACGCGGCCTACATGACCGCACTGAGCGACGAGCACCTCTTCACGGTGGTGAAGAAGGGCGGCGCCGCGGTCGGCAAGTCGGCCCTGATGGCGGGCTTCGGCGGCAGCCTCTCGGACGAGCAGATCTGGGACGTCGTGGCCTACGTGCGCTCGCTGGCCAGGTAGCCCGGCCGCCTCAGCGACAGACCCGCTTCGCATCCACCTTGAACATGCGCCGGGCTCCCGGCTGGTAGGTCAGGACGCAGGCCCTCCGCAGGGAGTCGGAGGCGTTGGGCTCCGAGCCGTGCACCGTGTGGGGGCTGAAGAAGATCAGCGAGCCGGCGGGCACGGCGGCCGGCACCTGCTGGCTCGCGTCGAAGGCCCCCGGGTGGGTGAAGAGCGGACCGAGCACCCCCTCCCCTTCCCGGCCCGGCAGCAGCCCGTGCCGGTGGCTGCCCCGGACCACGCGCAGGCAGCCGTTGCTCTCGTGGGCGTCGTCCAGCGCCAGCATCACGTTCGGGAGCTGGTCCACGTGGTCGCAGAAGTGGGTCCAGTAGGGCGAGTCCTGGTGCCAGTCGAAGCGCGAGCCCTCGCGGGGCCGCTTCAGGTTGAGCTTGTCCGTGAAGAGCGAGATCTCCCGGCTGCCGAGCAGGTCGCGCATCGGCTCGGTGAGGCGCGGGTCGTCCACGAGCCGGTCGAAGTGCGGATCCAGCGGGTGAAAGGGCTCGATGACGCGCAGCGTCCGGGAGCGGGGGCTGTGCTCGAACTGGAGCGTGGCTCCTTCGATCTCCCGGTAGCGGTTGCCGTCGATCTCGTAGTCGTCCGCGGTGGCGAGCCCCCGCTGCGCGCGCTGGACGCTGCGTTCTGCGGCCGCGCGCAGCTCCTCGAGCTCGCTCTCGGAGAAGATCGCGCGGCGCACGAAGAATCCGTCCTCGCGCCAGGAGCGCTCTTCCGCGGGCTCGAGACTCCACCTCGACATGGCCTATGGATCCTGCCAGAAGGCCCCGGCGGCGCGCAAATCCGCGCGCCACGGGTTTTACGCAAGTTTCACACGCCCTCCGGTGCGCCCGGCCGATGACCGGATACGGTGCGTGCGTCCCCCGTGGTGGTATCGTGGCCGTTTCCCAGTGCCTGAGCGATGGCCTGAACGCGGGCGCCGCGCATAAGCGCGACCTCACCTTGCTTGACGA
>CAZYOL010000261.1:0-6283 GCA_964649065.1 uncultured Spirochaetales bacterium | reverse complement strand
GATCATTGATGACCGTTTAGATCGAGGTGAGAGTTGACTTTGCGAGATTCCGGACCCCAGGATCTTCGATACGGCCTACCCTTGCCCACAGGTCCGCAAAGACAATTAGATTGCGACGCGACAGAAAGCGCGAAATGTCCGTGATCTTCTTGTCGCCGAGCTGAGCGAGCTTTGCCGAGTAGCCGGCGGGGTCAATCGGGTCCGTGGGATACCACTCCTCCGGCAGGCGTTGCTCACACGCGGCCGCCAGATCCAGATCGTGCTTGTTCGGCTCTCGATTGACCCGGGCGCGACCAGTTCCAGCGTTTACCCACACCAGGGCCCTCTTCTTGCCCTCGTGGACGAGGACCCTCTCAATGCGACGTACATTGAGGTCAGCGGCGCAGGAGGGACAGGGAAACGACTTCCGCGTTTCAACCTTGGTCCCGTGGTGCACAACGCCGTGCGGGAAGAACGGGAACTCATGAACGCACTCCGGGCAGGTGAACACGTCGCTCCACACGTAGTAGTTGACGGGGAGTGCCTTTCCTGCCTCGTTCGTCTCATACAGGAACAACCACTGCTTCTCGGATTCCGCGAGGAGGTGGGCCAGTGTTCTCACAGTGAGCCGCCAATCGGTGGACGACGTGTTGACGGAACTCACGAAGGTAGAGATCGGTGACAGATCCACGAGAATTGCATCTCGATTGGCCTCACGAGCGGCCACACCTGTCATGCCGGATCCGGAGAATCCGTCTAGTACTAGCTCGCCTTCTGAGGTGTAGTGCTCGATAAGCCTCCGAATTACGTCAGGCGGAACTTTCGTGTGGTAGGGGTGAAACATGTAGACGGCATGACGCTTGGATGCGCCCAACTCACCGGTAAAGGGTGGTTTCGACGTCTCTGATTCGAGGGCTGCCCCTCGACTGTGCGCCTTCACGAAGTCCACGATAAACGGGTTCGGACATGCAGTGAAGTAAGGAGGGTCCGAGAGAAGAAGGATGTCCTCGTCGTCTGCCCGCGGGAAGCCTGGGAGCTTTCTGAACTCTGGGTCGCGGAGCTTCCCGCGGAGTTCCTTGAGGAAGTAGTCTCGTCGAGCGGCGTCGCTCGCGAAGGTTGTCCCGAGACACTCAACCGGCTTGCGCAAGCCGTCGTCCGCCGCTTCCTCTGCGGACTTCTCGAAGAAGTCCGGCTGGCGGTCGGAGAATAGTCGTCCCGTTGTCGTATCAGTGGTGCCCTTCTTCGCCATCTCTACTACTCAACCACGACTCGGACCTTGGACAGGTCCTTGCCCTTCGTGAGAGTGCTTAGGTAGTCCTCGAAGCGCTCCTTGAGCTGTTTCATGTCGCAGGGCAACCCCCCCCTCGCTAGCGCAGCATCAAGCTCCGCAATCTTCAGCACAACGCGCTCCAGCCCTTGCAAGACCTCCTGCAGCGCCTTGACGAATGTTGGCCCTACAGGATCCGGGAGTTCCCTCGAACCCAGAAATCCCCCGATTGCCTTCTTTCCCTTGGAGTCACCCAGCAGCTTGATGCTCTCGGCGACCGTAGGATCCTCCAAGTTTTCGAGGAGGGTGCGCGTCCAATCGGCGACGAGGGTGTCCAACTCGTCGTCGAGGCGATCCAGCACGGCAGACCCACTCTCACCCTTCAAGCGCTCCTGCTCCTCGACGGGCCGGAAGGAACAGTGGGGGCAGACCGGCACGGCGTCGAGATCCTGCTTGCTGAGTGCGAAGCACGTCTTGAGCCCTTCGAACAATCGCCCCTCGAAGGTCTTTAGCTGTTGGGTCGGCATCATCTCGACCACTGAGAGCTTCTGGAGCTGTGCCAGGCGCGGGTCCTTGGTTAGCTTCTGCTTCTTCTTGTCCTCGTTCGCGCTGAGGCGCACCTTCTTGTGGAGGCCGAGGTAGGCGTCCTGATAGTCGGCCTTCAGCTCCGCGAGCCGCTGTCCGAGAGCGCGCTGGAAGCTCGGATCCGCCCGATGCTTGGGGCTTCCTACCTTGGCGTGGAGGTCACCCTGGGTGTCCTTGACCTCCACCAACCACGGGTGCTCCGTGGGGAGCACCGCCTCTGCGGTACTCAGATAAGACGTGAGAGGGTTGAGCTGCTGAACGAGATCGATGAGCCCATCCACCTCTCGCACGAGATCGATTCCCGCCCTCTGAGACGCGACCGCGTCGACGTCATGGGGAAAGTTCTTGAGCTTGCCGACGGTATTGAAGGGTTGGAGCGACTCAAGGAAGGCCTTCAGCTCGCCCAGCCTTCGGACCCAATCCGCGAGCTCTCCCTCCGAAAGGATCGGCTTGCCCCAAAAGCCGAGCCCCGCCTGCAGCTTTGACTGGGCGAGGACCACCTTCTCGACCCGCTTGGCGACCTCGGTCTGAAGCTGCTGGACCGCTTCATCGCGGCTGGCCGGGTTGACGATCAGGCCCTTCGCGATCCCCAGTAGATCGAGGAGCTCCTGAAGGGGAGCCACCGGGAGGTCCTTCGGCCGCTGCACGTGCTTGAAGTTCACCAGATCGTCGATGCCGATCTTGGCGAGCTGGTCGATCGCACTCGCATCGAGCTTGCGACCCGGAATGCTCAGGACGAGGTCGCCGCTATGCACCAGCGCTGCGAGAACGACTGCCAGAAACTCCGGCTCGAGACGGAAACGCGTCCAGTACGGAACACCGTGCTCATCCGCCACGAGCTCGTTGCGATTCACCACCTGTCCCTGCTTCTTCTTGCCGAGAAGCTCCAGGACGTGCTTCGTGTAGCGTGACTCGCGCGGGCGAAGCTGGTCGCCGTCGAGTAGCTCGAGGGCATCGAGCACCGCCGTGCCACCCTTGCTCTTGACACCGCCGGCGATCCACCGCAGCGCTTCCTGTGCTGTCTGTTCTCGGTTCTCCCGAGTAACCAAGACACTGAACACGGGGTAGTCGGGGCTGTGGTTCTGGAACTGCGGCGCCAGGCACACCGAACCCGCTGTGTTGATCAGATCCCGGACGGAACTCTGCGCGCCTCCGCCGGACATCTTTCCCCGAAGCACCTCCGCGAGCGTCTTCGCCCTGCCCTGGTAGGTAATCTCGACACCGGTCGTGATGTGTTCTCGCAGCCACTTGGTCAGCGAACGGAGGTGGTCGACGGCCTTATCCTCGTAGATCTTCTTGTTGCTTCCGGACGCACTGGTCACCTGCTCACGGGCGCCAGCGTACAGTCGCAGCGCCGTCTCAAACGCATCGTCCCGCTCCTTCAGGCGGAAGAAGACTTCGTCCGGCTTTTTCTCGTCCTTGTAGTACGGAGGCTCGTAGGGCTGCAGGAAGTAGAGGTAAAAGTCCCGCGGCGGCTGCGCGGTCGATCGCTCGTTGGGGGCGCCGAAGAACAGGTAGCCGCTTCGCCCGGCCTTGTGCTCTCGCCACTCGAGCTCGTGCTCCCAGATGTTGTATCCGGTTACATGCGGGGCGTCTTCCGGGTTCTCGAGCACGATCTGCCGGAGCGCGAGGAAGTAGTACCGGTCGAGCTGTGACGGGTCGAGGGTCTCAGCCTTCTTCTCGATCAGCGACTCGAAGTCAATATCCTTCTTGAGATCGAGGAAGTACTGGCCGTTCTCGCGATTGAAGCTCACGAACTGGCCACTCACCGTCTTCAGGATCTCCTTCAAGACGGTCTCGACCATCGTCTTGAGGAACTCGGCATCCTTCTCCGGAACGGGAAGGATGAGGCAGAGGTCGTCACGCAGCTCTTCGGCTGTCGCCCCGAGCGGCGCGTAGATGTCGCCCGTCGTCAGGCGATGCACCGAGAGGGCGCGGATGATGCGGAGGGCGACGGGCTTGTACTGCGGCCGAGTGAAGGCCTGCTCAATTCGACCCTCCAGGACTTCGCTCTTGTCGATCACTTCCCGGATTTCCGGCGCGGAACGGAAGGAGGGGTTGTCCTTGAGGTTCTCCCAATAGCTGTCGTAGGCGATGAGGCCGGGAGCGTCCCCAGGCACGTCCTGATCGACCAGATTCCGAATCGCTCCGCTGAGCGTTCGGAGAACCTCCCGCTTCTCGGCAACCGTGACCCTTTCGAAGGTCTCCAGGTAGGCGGGATGGACGGGGAAGAGCCGTACGAACTCGTCCAGGCGCTCGTTCATAGACCCGTAGAGCGGCCCGAACTGCTCGAGATGTTCCCGAATCTGACCTTCTTGCTCCGGGGTCTTTTTCAGCAGACGCTCCGAAACGACATACGCGACGTCCTCCCGGGCGATCCGCACCTGCTCGAATCGGTCCTTCACGCGTCGTAGCGAATCCGCAACGAACTGGAAGCGCGGGCTGTCGAAGAGGCTCTCCTGAACGCCCGAGAGGAACCGGAAGCGGGTGCTCTTGCACACCTCGCCGATCTCGCGGAGAAAGCCCAGGTCGAGGACGAGCTCCTGATCCTTCCGGCTGCGAAGGTGATCGAGGAGCTCGTCGAGTACGAAGAGAAGGCCCTGCTCCGGGTAGAACTTCTCGAACTCCGCCATCATCTCGTGGAAGGCGTCCTTGTTGTTCGAGACCTCGGCGGCGCTCGGGAACGAGTAGGAAACGCCGAGGTCCCCAAGCTGCTCCTCGATCTCACCGCAGACGATGTCCCGGAGCGTCATCGTCGTGGAGCCGATCTCGTACCGAATCACCTTGAAGCGCCCGGCGATAGCCGAAGCGGCGTCGCGGACGCCCGCGTTCGAAAGCACAGGCGCCAGGTCGGCGTGCTCGGCCACCGCCGAAATGATCGCCATCAAATGCGACTTTCCGGTGCCGTAGTTGCCGACCACCATCAGGCCCTTGTTGTCGGCGGGCTGCTCGAACTGAAGCTGCGGGAGCACGAGGTCGGTCAGCTGCTCGGCCATCCGCTCGGAGATGGCGAAGCTCTCGACGAGGCGACGCGCCTCGGCTTCGGCGTCCGCTTCGCGGAGCTGGATCACCGACTCGATGGGCTCGAAGTGGATGAGATCCCCGTACCTCATGCATGCTCCTGTTGGGCCGGACTCGCTCCAGTCGCAGCGCCCTGACCCTCCTCCGCGCTGGTCGCTCCATCTGCCAGGACGAGGGTGACACCGGGCTTCGAATAGCGTTGGTGCTCGGGGTGGCTCGGGTCTGCGTAGAGCAGGGAGTCTCCGTCCACGACTCCGGGCCATGCCGCTACGATCGTTCGGTTGCGCGAGAGGCCCTGCAGGAGCCGCAGCGGGTCCTGCTTCAGGTCCGGGCTGAAGAGAACCTCGATATTGTCCAGCAGGACCGTATCGGCGCCAGTTTCATCGACGATGTCGGAGAGAACACGCGCCGCTCGCAGTGTCCGCTTCCGTTGTGTGTACTCGAGCAACCTCTGGCTCAGCTCGAGGTTGATGTTCAGGCGCGGCCACCCGCTGCGCTCGGCTACCTCCTGGAGAGCGGCGGTCTTCCCGCTGTGAATGGGCCCAACCACGAGGACTAGGCGGTGATACGCGGACGCAGCCGAGGCGGCCGCTCCACGGATTCGACCTGCCAGCGCAGACGTCATCTGCGCCGAGCCTCCGTCGCGTCGGTCTCCTTCTGGCGCTCAATCCACAGGTCGATGTCCTCCCTCTTGAAGCGCCAGGCCCCAGCCACCTTGAACGCGGGCAGGTCCCGGCGCTGAGCCAGTCGGTACACGGTCTTCTCATTCACATTGAGGTAGGCCGCGACTTCACGCACGGTCATCGCAGGGGGAGCAGACGCCATCTGCCTCCTCGCGGTGGGAATCTGGTCCACTCTGGTCCAAGGCATGCTACTAGCACCTTTCAGGAGGAACCAGCGATTTCGAGGACCGATTTGAGGGGTTTCCATGCCCCACGGGGGCGGAGAGTCAGGCGAACTGTTTCGGCCAGGCTCGACACCGGCGGACGCAGGTGGAACAGACGGGGCTCAGGCCCGCTGCGCCCCGTCGGGCGTTTACACGGCGGAGGAGGGACAGGAACTGGCGGCGAACTGGGGCATAGGCCTGCCACTGCGAAGAGTGCCTCCAGAACTCTGCTCGAAGCCCCTCCGGAGACCGGCGGAGCGCGATGAACTCGAACCTCCCCTTGAGGTCGTGGTACGTCTCCTCATCGAGGCGGACGCTCGCACGTTCCCGGTGCTCGCCTCTGCGCAGAGTCGAACCGTCGCGCCGCAGAGAGACCGCGTAGCCATGCGCGCGAATCGGCGTCTTCCGCAGGTCTCGAACTCTCTCCTTGGAATCGACGGCCAGCACGAAATCCGGCGAAGTCGCCATCAAGACCCACACCCTTCCGTGTCGGAAGTAGTGCCCGTTCGAGTGGCCGCGCGCCTTTCGGTAGGCACGCTGCCTCC
>CAZYOL010000260.1:0-6329 GCA_964649065.1 uncultured Spirochaetales bacterium | reverse complement strand
GAGGTGCGGAAAAGTAGCCGTCCTCTTAGCGCGGAAGAGATGCCGTCCCTGGACACCCGACGCACGGAGACCGTGTGGGGCTCCGTGGGCGACCCACGGAGCCGGAGATGAGCCGCGGCCAGTTCGATGGCCTGCACGGCAGCCTCGGCCAGGGGCGTGAGCTGCTCCCGCATTTCCTCTTGGCCTGCCCTCATGTCCATGCGCCAGCGGCTGAGAACCTCCGTCACGCTTGAAGGCTCTTCGAGGTCGGCCAATCGCTCTCGAAGCCGAGCGTGGTGTCTCCTCTCGACATCCTCCTGCGCCGCGAGTCGCGCGAGGGCTTCCCCAACCGCATCGGCGCCGATCGCCATTCGAGGTGCCGGCGCTGCCCCCAGCGGAGTTGTTCGCCCGTCCTGAACTTCATGGTGCGCAGTCATCGCGATCTCCTTCGGCGCCGGGCCGCACGTTTCGGCGGCACGTTCGGCGCATCCTGGGCAGTTCGAATCTCTTCACGACGGAGCTTTGAGATCCGACAGCGTGAGTCCTTGGGCGAGGTACTCCTCCACCCACTTGGGCTTCCGACCGCGGCCGCTCCAGGCATTCCTGGAGTTGTTCGGGTCTCGGTATGCGATCGGAGCTGCGGCCTTCGGCTTGCCAGGCTTGCGAAGGACGTTTTCGAGGGTGAGCCCGCTCGCCTCGGCCGCACGGCGGTACTCCTCTCGCAGATTCTCGGTGGTTCTCGTCTTCACGGTGAGGAGTGCGTTCTCGAGATCGGCTCTTAGGGCGACTAGCTCGGTATACGGCAGCGCAACCAGTTCATCGTAGGTCGGTCTCATTCGTGTCTCCTTGTTCGTCATTGAAAAGATCCTCAGCATGTAGTTGTTCGTACGCGCTTGGCGCATACTCGCGAAGCAGCTCGTCGAAGGACCTTCGTGGTGAGGCCGCCGGTGGGTGAGCGGTCGGCGGCTTGGCCAGGCCCTCGCGCAACTGCGGCAGGCCGAGGGACCGGTAGTCCTCTTCATTCCACGGCTGAAGCTCCAGCGGTTCATCCCAGTCGAGATAGGCTGGGACAGATGTGTCGTGAGGGATCAGCTCCTGGCTCAGGCGCTCTCCGCTCATCTTCGCTCGGAACCGTCCGACGGATTCCAGAGACAGGACCGCGCGCATGCCATCCTGCTTCGTGCACAGAGGAAGATCCTGTAGCTCGCCGGGCTCGAAGACCCGCTTGAAGCCATGCGCTCGGCTCACCCCTTCGCCCGAGCTGGTGTGGCGCATGCCGACCTCGCCGTATCCCCACTGCTCGGAGTGGTTCAGCACCTCGTGGAGAACCTCCATGGTTCCGAGGTGCTTGCTCAGAGCGTCGGCACCTGCTTCACCACGTTGCTTGAAGATGATGAGGTTGCTGAGGTGACTCAGGAGCTCTTGGGCTTGGGCCTCGCCATAGTTCGTAACCATCTGCAGGAACGACTGGTACGCCACCGCGAAGCGGATTCCCTTCTGTCGCGCTTGCGAGAGTGGGGTCGCGAGGGTGGAGCGTTCGCCCGGGCGGCGATTTGCTTCGAGCGTGCCGGCCTCGTCGATCACATACCACGTCTCACCCCTCGGAAACTGCATGTTCAGGCTCAGCATTCGCTGAATGAGCCCGCTCCAGAAGGCGCCAAGGAGAGCTTCGTTGTCGTCGTCCCCGCCGAGGTAGATGATCCCCGGCGACTCACCCTTGGCCCACGCTCGTAGGTCGACCGAGGCAGGCGCGTACTGCCACCCGGCTGCTCGATGCCAGCCGGCTGCGAGCGGCTCGAACTCGCGGAGGTAGGAGACGAGCGTGCCGCAGACGTACGCGGCCTGTCGCTCCGAGAGGTGCAGGAACACCTTCGCCAGTCCTTCGGTCTCCGGATCCTGAGCCAGGACATGCGCGAGGGTCTCCGGGCTACGGATTCCTAGAAGTAGGTCGCGAAACTCCCGGTCGCGCGTCCTCTTGGGGAGCCGCGAGTAGACAACCATCTCTCCCGCCAAGACGATTCGCGACGCGTTGCGCCAGTAGATTCCGTCGCCGGAGGTCCCCGGGTCCCGCACCCAAGCGTCTGCGATCGCTTGTGCGTGCTTTGGCTCCGTGACCAGCGCCGTGAGATTCGGACGAGAGCAGCGCGGGTCAAAGGGGTTGAGGATGTAGATCGGGCATCGCTGGCTATCCCTCATCCCCCCGACATGGGCGTTGACCATCGCGACCAACGAGTTCAGGAGGTTGTAGTCGGGAACGCGGGACTTCGGGTCGCTGACGACGATGCGACGAACCGGGCCGCCTTTCACGAGACTCGCTACGAGCCGCTGAAGCAACAGGCGGAGGCTAAGCGTCTTGCCCGACCCGGCAGCTCCGAAGAGGACCAGGCCAAGGCGCCCGAGGGTATCAGGCAGCCAGACCGGCCCGGCTTGAACGGGGTAGCTATAGGGTTCTTCTCGAACCGCCCGGAGCGCCGCCTTCCACTGCCAGCTTTCGAGCCGATCGTGAGCTCCGCCGATCCAATGCCTGCCGTAGAGGAGCGACGGTGAGGGACGCTCCGGCGGAAACAGGACCACGAAGGCGATACTGAGAACCAGGAAGACGCACGTGGAATAGGCGAAGACATGTGGGAAGAGGCGTTCGAACTCCGGGGGCAATGGGTGGTCCGCCACGAGGATGTAGAGGCAGGCCGCTGTCACGACGCCGGCAGGAACCAAGAGAGACACGAGGATGCCGCGGAGCGTGAGCTTCATCGGGAGACCTCCAACTCGGGAGCTTCGTTCCGGGTTCGGTGCTTGTTGGAGCGCGAGGACTCATGAGAGAGGCGCCCCAGTACGTAGTCGCCGTAGGCACCGCGCTCCGCCCCGAAGAACACCAGGCGAGCGCCGTGGCGCTTCGTGGATTCGAGGAGAGCGCTGAGTTCAGCGGCAGTCAGAAGGTGCGCGGCATCGACCAGGACTACGCTTCGGCGGTCGATCTGGAGAGGCCGTCTTGCAGACGACCATGCGAGGTAGCGGCGAGCCCTTTCGGTGATGGCGCCGAGGGCACGGGCCGTTTCCCGAAGCCATGCCGGCGGCAGGGGACCGACGTGGAAATCCCCTCGCTCGACATTCCAGAGGAAGCGGGCGAGCGTCGTTGCCTCCACGCCAGTGCCCTTGCGCCTCGTGCCATCTTCCCAGCTGAGCCTCGTATCTCGATCGAGCGCCTCGGCCGCGCGCCTCGACCGAGAGAGGACAACCACGTGATTGCCCTGGCGACGCAGGTCGCGAGAGAGGGCTCCCAGGTGGGCGGGACCGGGAGTTGCGGCCGAGACGGCGGTGGCCCTTCGGCTCGTGCTCCGACGCTCTCGCTCGATGAGCTGCTTCAGGTGGCTCCGCGCCCGCGCGGCCTGGCGGGTCCGGTAGAAGGTCTTGCCGCGCTCGTTCTCGAGAGTGACGAGCTTGTTCCCGGCGAGATAGCGCTCGAGGATTTTCGCCACTTCGAGTGAGGGCATGCGATTCCCGACCGTCTTGTCGAGCGTGCGACAGAGGAGCTCGTCCCGGTCGAAGCGGCCCTTGTACTGTGAGAGGAGCTCGGCCTCGCGCTCGATGACGGCAGCAGCAAACCGACGCTGATTCGGCGTGGAACGAGGCCTCCTGGAGGGCTCGGCGGGTGCAGCGGTGCCGGGCCACTCGATCGTGTGACCCAGCGCACGGGCCTCCGCCTGCCAGGCAGCGAAGAGATCAGCGCGGGGGGGAGTCCGGCCTTTCCGCTGGCGGGTGCTGAGGGCGGCGGCTTCGGACGCGCGGGCGCCAGAAGTCCCGTGCTCCTCCAAGGACCGGGTGATCTGGGCCCGCCGCTTGGAGAAATGCTGCTCGAGCTCCTTGGGGATGCAGTCAAGTCGAAAGCCGAGCTTCTTGCCAAGAGGTGTGATCTCGAAGCCCAGCGCTCGGAGCCGGCGAGCGAGCTCATAGCGGTAAATGGACGTCAACTGCAGCTGATACTCGTAGAATCCATGAGACACCAACGCACCGGTAGAGCCGTCGCGCCGGAACCCGACGTTCGGGATGACGCAGTGGGTGTGAAGCTGTGGATCAGGAAGATTCGAGTCGACTGCTCGAGCGGAGCCGTGCTCGAAGACGCCTACGATGAGGCGGGCGGGTACGCTGAGTCGCCCGCCCTTCCCCATGCGAGAGCGACCGGCGATCGCTTCGAGCGCACCGAGCGCGTGCGCGACGGACTCGGCGTGGGCTGCCTCGAGCTGTTCACGAAGAGCTAAGGGTGCCTGCGCCCAGGCGACGGAAACTGAGCCGGGCGGCGAGAAGGTGACGTCCCATCCAGACGCGCGGTTGGGCCTTCCGGCGTTCTGAACGAGGGGCGACCCAGTCTCTGGGTCGAAACCCTGCAACAGGCTTCGGAGTGCTCGGTGGGTGACCGGTCCCGAGCGGTTACCGAGGAAATAGCCGGGAGGCTCTCCACCCTCGAGGTAGTAGTCCTCTACTACCAGCCCGAGGTAGTAGCGCTCGCTACCGCGACCCAGCTTCTTGATGGAGAGCATCTGGTCATTCCTTGCCGTCCGACTCGTCCTGGGCGCGAGACGCCGGCTGGGAGAAGCAGCTACAGGCGGGGGGCTTCTGGAGTACGCCGCGGTCCAGGTCCGGCAGATGCTCCAAGGCGCGCTCCACGGAGCGCGCGAGTCGATCGAGGACCTTGGTCCGCTCACGAAGCGCCTCGGTATGCTCTTTGGGTGCCTCGCGGCGGACTTGGGGACGGACCTCGCCAATCTGAACCGAAGGCTCAGCGCCCGCTTCGCATGCCCAAGGCTCGAACTCGTCGAGGCCGCGCTCGAGGATGTCGCGCACGACCACGCTGAGGCTCAAGTGGCCGGGAGCGAGATCGGCGCACCGCGCGACGGGCTCGTCGAGGCGCCTCCGAAGGCGACGGGTGAGCCGGATGGTCGTGACGTCAGGGGCGTCGTCGTTGAGGTCTGAGGGGGCGTTTCGCGGCATCGCCAGCTCCGTAGTCGGGGCGGCGGCCACGGCCCCCAGAACCTGGGTATCCTTGGCTCCTGTTGGCTCAAGGCGCCGCTCGAGGGTCCTTGGCCGCCGCTAACTCGGTGGACCATGGTGGCTATGGAATGAAACGCGAATGATCTCCCGTTGTTCGCCGCTGTCTTCTGATTCGCTTCGCTCCACGGTGCACAGGAGCCGTCATGGCAAGGTCTAAGTCCCGGAAGGACGAGAAACGGGCCTACCTGGGCACCCTGCTAGACCAGGCGGCGTTGGACCGGTGGCGAGGGGAACTGCAGGTCACACAAGGTAGGTTCGCCCGCGAGTCCCTGGGGATGAGCGAAGCCCACTTCAGCAAGCTTCTGACCGGGCGAGTGGCGCTACGCGGTTCGGGACCGAGCATGATCAAGCAGATCGCCTCAGGCTTGTTCGACCGACTGGGCGAGGTAGAGAGAGCGAGGACGTCGATCGATGAGATATATCGGTCGCTTCTTCGCGAAGGAGGAACTGACGTACACCAGCTTGTAGCCAGGGTGTTTGGGCCTGAGCCAGCGGCGCCAAAGGAGCCATCGGTAGAAATCGAGCAGATCGTTGAAGGCGTTCGCACCGCGCTGTCCGACGACATCCGCAGACTGAAGGAAGGAGGCCTTCCGGACGAACTCCTCGCCTTTGTTCTAGAACGGATGGGGCAGCGGAACCTTGCTCCGTCCGACTATGGCCCCGCCCTCTACCGCGCTGTGGACGCATTCGAATCTCTCGAGGAGGAGGTGAAGGAGCTCCGCGGTGATGACCCGGAGGTCGATGTCCTCAGGAGGAAGGTGCAGGAGTCCATCGCAGCGAGAGAGCTACACGGCGTGGAGGACCAGCTGGCGCAAGCCGAAGCTCGGGACCGCCGAGCGCTTGCTCGGAACGAGGCCGCGTTGGAGGCCCGTACGCTGTCCCTCTGTCACACTCTGCGGCTTCGAGCGCTGGCGAGCGTCGTTCAAGTCGACCGCGAGAGAGCGCTGGTTCTCATGGAGGAAGCGATCAGTCTGCTCCCCAAGGCGGCACGGGGCGACCGCGGCAGGTTTGAGTTGGAGACGGTGGACCTCCTGGTGGATGTCGGCCGCCTCGACGACGCGGAAGCTGCGCTTCGGAGAGCAGCGGGCCTTCTTGCGGAGGGTTCGAGAGAATGGGTCAGGGTGCAGCTCGCCCTCGGCGTCATCACTTATGCCTACGGACACCTCGGCAAGGCAAGCGAGTTTCTCGAGCGCGCCGCGAGGACGGTTGGAACAGAGGTCGCCATGTATCGTTTGGCTGCGCTCTACCAGCTCGTTCAGATCCACTCCGAGGCCTTGGAGGAGCGTAATCGTGATGAAGCGTTG
>CAZYOL010000259.1:0-6374 GCA_964649065.1 uncultured Spirochaetales bacterium | reverse complement strand
CGGCGTAGAGGGTCAGCAGGCGGGCCTGGTCGATCTCCATTCTCGAGGTCGCGATCCACTCCTGGACGAACTGCTTCTCGCCGATCGGGCCGCCGAAGGCCACGCGGTCGTTGGCGTGGCGGCACATGATCTCGAAGGCCCGCTCGGCCACGCCGATGGCGCGCATGCAGTGGTGGATGCGGCCCGGCCCCAGCCGGGCCTGGGCGATCATGAAGCCGCCGTGGAGCGGGCCCAGCAGGTTCTCCGCCGGCACGCGACAGTCCTCGTAGCGGATCTCGCAGTGGCCCGGGCCGCCGGCGTGTCCCATCACCGAGACCCGGCGCTGCAGGTGGAAGCCCGGCGCGTCCGTCGGCACCAGGATCATGCTGGCGCGCTGGTGCGGCGGCGCCTTCGGATCGGTCACGGCCATCACGATCGCGACCTGCGCGCCCCAGGCGCCCGAGGTGTACCACTTGAGCCCGTTCAGGACCCACTCGTCGCCGTCGCGCTCGGCGCGCGTGCGCAGGCCGGTCGGGTCCGCCCCGGAGACCTCGGGCTCGGTCATCGAGAAGCAGGAGCGGGTCTCTCCGTCGAGCAGCGGCTGCAGGTACTGCTGCTTCTGCTCGGGCGTCCCGAACTCGGCGAGGATCTCCATGTTGCCCGTGTCCGGTGCGTTGCAGTTGAAGACCCGCGGTGCGATGCCGCTGCGGCCCATGATCTCGCAGAGCGGCGCGTACTCGGCATTGGAGAGCCCCGGCCCGTGCTCCGGGTCCGGCAGGAAGAGGTTCCAGAGGCCGAGACCCCGGGCCTTGGCCCGCAGCTCCTGCATGAGCGGCGGATCGGCGCCCTCGTAGGTCTCGATCTGGGCCATCGCCTCGTCCTCGTTCGGGTAGACGTACTCGTCCATGAAGCGTTCGATCTGCTCGCTCAGCAGCTTCACGCGGTCCGAGGGCTCGAAATCCATGGGGCTCTCCTTCAGGGAATCAGCGTCACCTTGAGCGCACCGGCCCGCTTGTCCGAGGCGACCTCGAAGGCGCGGCTCACATCGTCGAGGGGCCGGGCCTGGGTCGCCACCGCGGCCAGTGCGCTGCGCTGGTTGCCGACCAGCTCCACGGCGGTCTCGAAATCCGCGCCCTGCTCCGGGTGCACGTAGCAGTTCGAGAAGGCGAGGTCGGCCTCCCTGAGGAAGAGGCGCAGGCCGTCGATCTGGATCGGACCCATGAAGACGCCGACGACGGAGATGCAGCCGCCGGGGGCCACCGCCGCGGCGGCCTGGGAGAGCGTGTCGGCGGCCCCGCCCACCGTCTCCACGACCAGGTCGATCGGGGCCTCGCGACCCATCCCGTCGAGGGCCTCGACGGTCGCCTCGGGCTCGCGCAGCACCCGGCTGGCGCCCAGGCTGCGTCCGACCTCGGCCTGGTGGGGATGCCGCGCCGTCAGCCAGACCTCACCGGCGCCCAGCGCCCGGGCGGCGAGCACCGAGAGCAGCCCGATGGTGCCCGCCCCCAGCACGAGCACGCGCTGGCCCGGCTGCAGCCGGCCGCGGCGCACGCCGTGCACGACCACGGCCATCGGCTCCGCCAGGGCCGCCACGCCCGGCGCCAGCCCGGCCGGCAGCCGGAACAGGCGTTTCGCCGGTACGCACAGCAGCTCGGCCATGCCCCCGGGCCGGTGGATGCCGAAGACCTCCAGCGCGTCGCAGGTCGCCTCGCGGCCGACCCGGCAGCTGCGGCATCCCCCGCAGGACTGCAGCGGCTCGATGGCCACCGCCTCGCCGGTCTCGAAGCCGAGGACGCCGTCGCCCAGCGCATCGACGACGCCGGCGAGCTCGTGTCCCGGCGTGGCTCCCACCGGCCACAGGCCGCCGTGGTGGAAGTGCAGATCGGTGCCGCAGATCCCGCAGGCCGTCACGCGCACCCGCACCTCGCCCGGTCGCGGCTCCGGATCGGGAAGCGTCTCGAT
Source organism: uncultured Spirochaetales bacterium (assembly GCA_964649065.1). Lineage (GTDB taxonomy): Bacteria > Myxococcota_A > UBA9160 > UBA9160 > SMWR01 > CAZYOL01. The sequence goes on along the minus strand of CAZYOL010000259.1, from coordinate 4,433 downwards.
GGCCAGCGAGCCCGGGCCCTTCACGACGGCGGCGCGCATCTAGGCCAGCCGCTCCATGACGGCCCGGACCACGATCGGCCAGGCGATGGTGGCGTCGGCAAAGACCTCCACGTGGCGACCCCCCTCGGCCTCCGGCACGAACTTGCCCCAGGAGACCCCTTCGCTGTAGCTGCAGCCCGAGAGCCCGCCCCAGTGCTCGGGCTCGGGGCAGATGCGCACCGCGTACTTGTAGCGGCGCAGCGGTTCGGGATCGCCCAGGCGTACGCGCAGGATCTCCAGGTAGGGGCCCACCTGCTGGGCCCAGTTGCGGGGCACGCCGCCCCCGACGGTGAAGATGCCGAGCGTCTCGTGCCGCCTCAGCTGCTGCGCGAAGTGCTCGAGGTCCAGAAAAGGGTCGAAGGGGAAGGGACGCGCGCCGCGCCGCGCGCGCAGGTGGTTGCAGATGGCCAGGTCGAGGCCCAGCTCCGAGTCGGTGAAGGCCGGCACGTAGATGGGGACGCCTGCGCGGAAGGCGCTGGTCAGGATGGCCCGGCCGGGCGCCCGCTCGGCCAGGTGGCGTCCGAGCAGCTCGGTCACCAGCCGGCTCGAGAGGACCGTGTCCTCGGCGAGCTCCTCGAGCACCTGGTTCAGGATCCGCTCCACGTCGTCCAGGTTCTTCTCGAGCTCGATGGTGTCGTAGACGCGGTTGTAGCCGCGCCGGTAGAGCTCCTCGTCCCGCATGTCGCGGCGGTGCTTGAAGTGGAGCATGCCGGCGCCCTCGGAGAGGCCATGGGTCATCAGCGCTCCGGTCGTCACCACCGCCTGCACCCAGCCCCGGTCGATCATCTCGCAGAGCACGAGGCCCTGCTTGGCGATGGTCATGGCCCCGGAGACGGTGACGACGCGGAAGCAGTCCTGGTCGCGCACCATGGCCTCGAGCGCGTCGGCGGCCTCGCCCAGGCGCCGCCCGCCGAAAGCGGTCTGGCTCATGGCGCGCACCAACGCGTCGACGCTCGCGGTCTCGGCCAAGTCGAGAGGGCTGAGCGGGGCCAGGCCGTCTTCGACGCCCCCCCCGTAGCGACGCGCGTCGCGCGTGTCGCTCATCGGCCCAGATCCTCGACCAGCTCGGCCGGATCGACGACCGGAAGCGAGCAGTGGACCCCGCGACACACGTAGGCGGTGGGGCGCCCCTCCACGGGGTCGCGCCCGGCCAGCCAGGCCGGATCGACGCCCGCCGGGATCTCCCCGGCCGCCGCCACGATCACGGCGTCCTCCGGGCCCAGCACGCGCCGCGCGCGCTCGGCCAGGGCCCGGGTGCCGGGATCGTCGGAGGAGCCGACGACGACGCCGACGGCCAGGCCCGCCTCCGCCAGCAGCGCCGCCCGGGCCAGGGTCGGGTGGTGCTCGGGATGGCGCTCCAGCACGGCCGCATGGCTCCGCAGCACGCGTTCGGCCACCTGCCGCAGCTCGCCGCGACCGCTGATCTCCGCGGCGCGCACCAGGCCCAGCACCGCCAGGCCCGTCGAGTGGGGCATGGCGCCGTCGTGGTCGGAGCGGGGCCGGTGCACCAGGGGCTCGGCGTCGGAGGGGGTGAGGAAGAGGTCGCCCTCGGCCTCGTCGTAGAAGCGCGCCACCACGTCCTCCGCCAGCTCCAGGGCGGAGGCCAGGAAGCGCTCGCCGGAGCCGGCGCGGTACAGATCCAGGCAGGCCTGCAGCAGGGCGGCGACGTCCTCCAGGAAGGCCGTCACCTTGGCCTGCCCCGCATCGAAGACGCGCAGCAGGCGACCGCGCTCGTCGCGCATCCGGCCCCACACGAAGTCGGCACAGGCCTCGGCGTCCCGACACAGGCTGGCGTCGCCGAGCAGGCTCCCGGCGCGCACCAGCCCCGAGATGGTCAGGCCGTTCCAGGAGGCGACCCGCTTGCGGTCGGTGGCCGGCGCGATCCGCTTCGAGCGCTGCTCCAGCAGCCGGGCCCGCTCGTCGGCGAGCTCTTCGCGGGGGCCGCGGGCCCGATCCGCCAGCACGCTGGTGCCGTGCTCGAAGTTGCCGCGCTCGCTGACGCCGTAGGCCTCGCAGAAGGCGGGGGCGGCCTCGCCCAGGACCTCCGCCACCTGCTCCGGGTCGAAGACGTAGAAGCGACCCTCCTCGCCCTCGCTGTCCGCGTCCTGGCTGGCGAAGTAGCCGCCTTCCGGGGCGCTCATCTCGCGCCGGAGCCACTCCACCGTCTCCCGGATCGGCCAGATCAGGTCGTCGTCGCCGCTGCGCCGCCAGGCCTCGGCGTAGACCGAGAGGAGCTGGCCCTGGTCGTAGAGCATCTTCTCGAAGTGCGGGACCGCCCAGCGCTCGTCCACGCTGTAGCGGTGGAAGCCGCCCCCGAGCTGGTCGTAGACACCGCCCCGCGCCATCTCCCGGCAGGAGAGCAGCACGTGGTCCAGGGCCTCCCGGGCCTTCCGCTCCGGGAGCGCATCGACGGCGGCCAGCAGCAGCTGGTGGTTGGGCGGGGTGGGGAACTTGGGCGCACCGCCGAAGCCGCCGTGCTCCGGATCGGCGCGCTGCAGCAGGCGGCCCGCGCCGGCCAGCACCGCATCGCGGCCGGGCAGCTCTCCGGCGCCGCCGCCCGGGCGCTCGGCCAGGGCGGCGAGGATCCTCCGGGCCGTCTCCTCGATCTCGCCGCGAGAGCCGGACCAGGCCTCGGAGACCCGCGTCAGCAGGTCGCGGAAGGCCGGCAGGCCGTGGCGGGCCCGGGGCGGAAAGTAGGTGCCCCCGTAGAAGGGCTTCCCCTCGGGCGTGCAGAAGACCGTTAGCGGCCAGCCGCCGTGGCCGGCCAGGCGCACCACCGTGTCCATGTAGATCTGGTCGACGTCGGGTCGCTCCTCGCGGTCGACCTTGATGTTCACGAAGCAGCGGTTCATCAGCTCCGCGGTCTCGGGATCCTCGAAGGACTCGTGCTCCATCACGTGGCACCAGTGACAGGCGCTGTAGCCGATCGAGACGAGCAGGGGCTTGTCCTCCCGGCGTGCGGTCTCCAGGGCCTCGGGCCCCCACGGATACCAGTCGACCGGGTTGTTCATGTGCTGCCGCAGGTAGGCGCTGCTCTCGGCGCCGAGACGATTCGCCACGTCGCTACACTAACCGACCCGATGTCGGACGTCGTGCTGCACCCTGGACGCGACCGATCGCTGCGCCGTCGTCACCCCTGGCTGCTGGCGAGCGCCGTCGCGGCCGTAGAGGGAGAGGCGGAGCCCGGTGCCCTGGTGCGGGTGCGCTCCGCAGAGGGCGAGGTGCTCGGCTTCGGCCACCTCTCGCCGGCCTCGAGCCTGCGCCTGCGCATCTGGAGCCTGGGCAAGGAGCCTCCGCCCGAGGATCTGCTCGAGCGCCGCATCGCGGCCGCGGTCGCGAGCCGGCGGGCCGACCCCACGCTGGCCGCGACGGACGCGCTGCGCCTCGTGAACGCCGAGGGCGACGACCTGCCCGGCCTGGTGGCGGATCGCTACGCGGAGGCCCTGGTGCTGCGCTTCACGTCGCCCGGCCTGGCCCGCCTGCGCGAGCGCGTGGTCGAGGCGCTGCGCGAGGCCACCGGCGTCGCCTCCTGCGTCGAGCGCGCAGACGGCGCGGCCTGCCGGCGCGAGGGCATGCCGGTCCGGGAGGGGCCCGTCTTCGGGGCTCCGCCGGCGCGGCCGCTCTGGATCCGCGAGAACGGCCGGCGCTACGCCGTCGACGCGCTGGCGGGGCAGAAGACCGGCTTCTATCTCGATCAACGCGGGGCCCGCGACCTGGTGGCGCGGCTGGCGCCGGGCCGCCGGGTGCTCGATCTGTTCAGCTACACGGGCGGCTTCGGCGTGGCGGCGGCCGCGGGTGGGGCCGAGGCGGTGACGCTGGTCGACTCCTCGGCCGGCGCCCTGGCGCTGGCCCGCGAGAGCCTGGCGGCCAACGCGCCGGGCGTCGCCTCCGAGCTGCGTCGCGAGGACGCCTTCCAGGTGGCCCGGCAGCCCGGACCGGCCTTCGACCTGGTGGTGGCGGATCCACCGCCCCTGGCCCGGCGCCGCGCGGACGTGCCCCGGGCCGCCCGCGCCTACAAGGATCTCGTCCTCCACGCGCTGCGCCGCACCGCGCCGGGTGGCTGGCTGCTGGTCTTCAGCTGCTCGCACCACGTGGGGGCGGAGCTCTTCCGCAAGATCGTGGCGGGTGCGGCCCGGGACGCCGGGCGCGCGGTGCGCATCCTGCAGTCGCTGGGCGCTGCGTCGGACCACCCGGTCTCCGTCGACCATCCGGAGGGCGAATACCTGACGGGCCTGTGGCTCTCGGCGTGATACGGCTCCCGGCGTGACGCAGGAGGGCGCCGAGGCGCGGGGCCTCGCCTTCGTCGAGGCCCGCGGCGACCAGCGCCGCCGCCGCCTGGCGCCGGCCCTCATAGGCTACGGCCGGCGCTCCGCGGCGCAGCGCTGGCAAGGCCG
>CAZYOL010000258.1:0-6419 GCA_964649065.1 uncultured Spirochaetales bacterium | reverse complement strand
TGCGGCGGAGGCGTTCGACGCGCGCTGGGCGGCACTGACCTTCCTGTCGGCGCTGGCGCCCGAGACCTTCTGGGACGGATTCGAGTACCACCTGCCGATCGCGCAGGCCTGGGCGGAGGGACCGATCCGAGCGCTTCCGGGCATGCTCGACGCCGAGCTGCGGGCCGGTGTCGACCTCCTCTACATCCCGGCGCTGAGCGCGGGCCAGCCCGACGCGGCGGCCGGCGTCTCCGCGGCCTTCGCCATCGCGCTGGCCGTCCAGGTGCGCGCCGAGGTCGCGCGCCGCAGCACGGCCGCCGTCGGCGCCTGGGCCGGGCTCTTCACGCTGCTGGCTCCCTTCACGGTCGAGAATGCGGCCAGTGCCTACGTCGACCTGGCCGTCGGGGCCTACGGCTTCCAGGCCCTGCGCAGCGCCGCGCGCGGGTCTCGGTGCGGCTCGCGCTCCGAGCTGCTGCTCGCCGCCCTGTGCCTCGGCTTCGCGGCCAACGCCAAGCTCCACGCCCTGCTGCTGGCCCCGGCCGTGCTGGCGCTCGCCTGCGTCGGGGGGCGGCGGCCGTCGCTCGCCGAGGCCTGCGGCGGCGGCGCCCTGGTGCTGGCCGTGGTCGCGCCGTGGGTCCTGAAGACGGCGCTCACGACCGGCAATCCGCTCTTCCCCTTCTTCGGGGAGACCTTCGGCTACGGCCCGAGCGACGCCGCCCACCTGGCGGCCAAACGCGGCGACGTCTACCACTACGTGCGCGTCGAGCGCAGTGCCGCGGGCCTCCTCTGGTACCTGAGCTCGCTCACCTTCGGGCGCGCCTACCACATCGGAGGGCTGCTCGGCCCGTTGCCGCTGGCCCTGGCGCCGCTGGCCGTCTCGCGACCCTCGCGCGAGAGCCTGTGCCTGGCCGTCATGGGCGCGCTCTTCCTGGCCTTCCAGTTCGCCTTGATGCCGGCCGTGCGCTTCGGGGCTCCCTGGCTGCCCTGGCTGGCCGTCGCGACGGCCGTCGGGGGCGATCGGCTGGCCCGCTCGGGGGCCGGCGCGCGCTCCGCCCTGGGCGCGGCACTCGCCGCAGTGCTGCTGCTCCACGGGGCGTGGCTGCTCCGGGCCCACCTGCCGCGCGTGGCCGCCCTGGCGCACCCCGACGCCTACCGCCTGGCCAGCTTTCCCGACCAGGTGGCGCTGGCGGAGATGGTGGCCCGGGCCGAGCCGATCGTCGCGATCCCGCGCGGGGCCGTCGCCTGGATGCCGCACCCCGTCTACAACCTGCACTGGTCGCGCAACGGCGAGCTCTTCTTCGACGCGCGCGGCGATCCGGACGAGGCGCTCTCCCTGCTGCAGCGGCGCGGCGTGCGCTCCCTGGTCCTGGCTGTCGATCCGCGCGCGCTCGCCCAGGGACGTCTCGGCCACCCGATCGCCGACGCCTGGCTCGAGCGGGGTCGTGCGCACTGGCAGCGGGATCCGGATCCGCCCGCGGCGCAGCGCGGCCGCGTCTGGGTGCTGCTTCGGCTGCGCTCGGATAGGCTCGGCCGCGATTCATGAGGTGGGAGCTCGCCGCTGCTGCGGTCGCGGGACTCGGACTCGCCTCGCGCCTCCACAACGCCTTCGCCTACCCGGCCCTGCTCGACTTCGACGGCGCCGGCCACGCCCTCAACAGCTTCGCGCTGGCCTCGGGTCGCTGGCCGGATCCGCGCTCCTGGTCCGGCTTCCACCCTCCCCTCGCCTACGCGCTCGGGGCCGCGCTCTGGCGGCTCGCGCCCGAGGCCGTCCCGGTCCACGCGCTGCTGCGCATGGCGTCGACGGCCGCCGCCGCCGGCGCGGTCGCGCTGGTCGCCCGGGTCCTGTGGCTGCGGCTGCCGACGGCCGACGCGGCCATCGTGGCCGCCCTGGCCTTCTGTGCGCCCGTCACCGCCATCGCCTCCAGCATGATCGGCAACGAGTGCCTGTGCGCGCTGCTGGTCACCGCGGCCCTGGCCTGGCAGCTGCGGCCCGTCGCGACACCGATCCGCGACGCGGCCGTCAGCGGGCTGCTGACCGGCGCCGCCACCCTGGCCAAGTCGACGGGGCTGGTGGCGATCGCCGCCGCCGCGCTGTCCCTGCTCTGGAGGCTGCGAAAGCGTCCCGGCCGCTGGGCGCCGGCGCTGGGCGTCCTCGTGGGGACGGCCGCCCTGCTCACTGCACCCCACGCCCTGAGGCTCCTGGGAGAGACCGGGGGCTCGCCCCTGGCAGTGGTCTCGGGGGGCGTGGGCTCCCCCGACGCCCGGGCCGCCATGGCGAGCCAGCCCCCGGGCGAGCGCGGGCTCGGGGACTACCTGCGCGTCCCGACGGCCACCCTCCTGCGGCCCTTCTACCTGGAGCCGGGGATGCTCGAGTCGGTGCCCGGTCTGCTCTACGCCTCGACCTGGGCCGATGCTCACGCCGCCCTGCTGCCGCCGGCGGCGGACCCGCGCATCCTGCCCGCTCAGGCGCTGCTCGCCGTCGGCGGTCTGCTGCCGACGGCTCTGGCGCTGCTCGGCGGCCTGCGGGCGCTGCGCGAGCCGCGACACCACCCGGGCTGGCTGGCCCCCTTCGTCTTCGCGGGTCTGCTGGCCCTGGCCTTCGTGCTGCAGACCTGGCTGTTTCCGCACTACTCGGCCGTGAAGGCGAGCTACCTGCTGCCGGCGCTGCTGCCCGCCTCCTACCTGATCGGCGTGGGCCTCGGCGCGCTGGCGGGCGGAGCCCGCCTCGCGGTCCGGGCGGCGCTGCTGGGACTGGCCACCGCCTCGACGGCAGTGACGACCTACGGCTGGTGGGGCTGAGGCTCGCCGCCCTGCTGGGCCTCGCCCTGCTGGCCTGCGGCGGTCCCGCGCGCGAGCCCGAGGAGGTGGTGGAGCTCTACCTCCGCTGCCTCGGCCGGGATCCGGTGCGCAGCCTGGATCTGCTGGAGCCGGCCTTCCACGCCGCGCACGGACTGCGCTTCGAAGAGGTGGGCGAACGCCCTTTCGCCCCGGCGGAGGCCCGGCGGGCGACCCCCAGCGGTGACGCCGGGCTGGAGCTCGAGCGCGCGCGCTTCGGCTGGCTGAGCGTCCTGTCGAGGCGCATCTTCGCCCTGCAGAGCCCGAGGCTGCAGCGCGAGACCCGCCTCGAGCGGGTCCGGGGAGACCGGGCCTGGGTGTCGGTGCGCGTCCGGGATCCGGTCGCTCCCGCGCTGACGGCCCGCTTCGCGCTGCGCCGCGGAGGCGACGCCCGCTGGCGCATCGAGGCCGTCGAGCTGGGCGAGGTGGCCCCGGCGCAGCTGGTGGCGGCCTTCCTCACCGCGCCGAACGTCGATCTGTTCCGTCGCATGCAGGCGCGCCGGGCCGAGCGACGCGGCCCCGGGACCGCACCGTGAGCAGCAGCGCGACCCAGGGGAGCGCCCAGGCGAAGCACCAGAGGGATCGGACGACGGGCAGGAACTCGCGCGGCAGGAGCGGCAGATAGACCCCCGACACCAGCAGCCCGCCGGCCCCGGCCAGCCAGCGCGGCGGGCCGCTCGCTCGCAGCAGCCACAGGAAGGCCGGCAGGGCCAACACCCAGTAGTGGAACCAGACCAGCGGCGCCAGGGCCAGCATGCCGATCGCCCCGAGCGCGGCGGCCCGGTCGGGGTCGCGAAAGGCGCCCGGAGCGCGCAACAGGCTGGCGCCCAGCAGCAGAGCCAGCCCGCCGCTCGCGAGGAGCGCGGGAAGGCCGAGGCTCTCCTCGAGCCAACGCGCGGCCGAGGTGTTGCCGGCGAGCACCGCGTAGGCGGCCAGCCGTTCGGGTTCCGCGACGAAGACCCGCCCCAGCCACTCGCCCCACACCGCCGCGCTGCCGAAGTAGCGCATCGGAGCCCACGCGAGCAGCGCGAGCGCCGGCAGCGCCAGCGCCAGCGCCCGCAGCGCCTCGCCCCCGGTCAGGCGCGAGCGCAGCGCCAGGCCCAGCCCGACGCCGGCGAGCAGCAGATTCGGCTTGAGGAGCAGCAGCCCCCCGAGGCCGGTCACCAGAGCCGCCGCCAGCAGCGGGCGTCGCGCCTCCGGGGCCAGCCGCAGGCGCCAGGCGAGCTCCAGGGCGGCCACCAGGGCGGCGAGCTGCAGGACGTTCAGGTTCCCGGCGTAGAGGTCGTCGCCCAGCGGGCGGTAGCCGGCGAGCAGCAGGCCGGGCGCCAGCCAGGAGCTGCGACCGAAGCCCAGCCGCCGGCACAGGACCACGATCGCCACGCACAGCGCCAGCAGCTGCAGCCCCCGGTACCCCGCGAGCGCCGCCTCGTAGTCCGCGGGCAGCGCCGCGAAGCTCCAGTAGAGCAGCGGCGAGCCGAAGAGCTCGAGCTCGCGCATGCGGAAGCGATGCACCCGGCGCGCCTCGTCGCTCGCGTCCTCGAGGGAGCGTGAGAGCGGCTCCCGGTAGGCGTCCGGGTCCGACCAGGGCGAGGGCAGCCCCGGCTCCAGGCTGCGGGCCGCCCCGACGGCCCAGAACTGGTAGAAGTCGACGGCGCGGCCGGTGTCGAGGGCGATCCAGGGCTTGGCGACGAGCAGCACGGCGGCCGCCAGCAGCGCCAGCCGCTCGCTCACCGCTCTCCGGTCTCGGCGTCGGAGCCGTAGCCCAGCGCGCGCAGGGCCTCGCGCTCCTCGTCGCCGAGCTGCTGCCGACGCGAGCGCGGTCGGCGCAGCTCGGCCCGCAGCTCGGCCAGCCGGCGCTGCATCGACTGGGCCTGCTCGGGCCGTTCCGGCGCCAGGTCGGACGCATCGTCGCCGAGGCGGTAGAGCTCGCGGGTCTGGACGGCGCCGGCCCGGAGGCCCAGGACCAGGCGATAGCCGCCCTCCAGCAGCGCCAGCCGCGGCACCGTCGACTCGAGGAAGGTGGTGGCGAGCAGCGGGGCCTCCACCCGCTCGGCGCCCGCGGCGAGCAGGTCGCGACCGCGCACGTGCTCCGAGGCCGGCAGCCCGGCCAGGGCCAGCAGCGTCGGCGCGAGATCCAGAAGTGACACCAGATCGCGACGAACCCCCGGGGCCCGCCCGGGCACCTTCAGCAGCAGCGGGACGCGCAGCATCGCCTCGTCCAGGTGCTCGCCGTGCGAGAACCAGAGGTCGCGCTCGCCCAGCCCCTCCCCGTGGTCGGCCGCGAAGAGCACGATCGCCTCCGAGAAGGGGCCCTCGGCCAGCAGGCGTCCGATCTGCTCGTCCACATGGACGACCTCGGCGTCGTAGCCAGCGCGGTAGAAGGCGGCGTCGCGCTGGCCCTCGACCAGCTGGTAGGGCGGAATGCCGCCCAGGCCCCGATCGTCTCCGGCGACGGGCAGGCGACGCGAATCCGGCGGCCCCTCGGCGAGGCGCGCCTCGCGATAGCCCGGCGGGGGCGTGTAGGGGCCGTGGGGATCCTGGTAGTGGACCCACAGGAAGAAGGGCTCGCCCCCGTCGGCCAGCTGCTGCGCGATCTCCAGCGCGGCAGCGGTGGTCGCGCGGGCCTCGCGTTCCGGAACGCCGCGCACCCTCTCGCGATCCGCGAGCTGGTCGTCCCAGAGCTCGAAGCCCTGGCCGACTCCGCTGCGGCCGCGCAGCACGAAGTTGCTGACGACGGCTCCCGTGCGCCAGCCGCCCTGGGCGAGCTGGCTCGCGAGCGTCGGCAGGCCGGGCGCGAGCACGGCCGCGTTCGAGCGAACCCCCAGCTCGTCGGGATGGATCCCCGTGAGCATCGCCGAGACCGAGGGCAGGGTGAAGGGCGCCGGAGCGTAGGCGTGCTCGAAGACCAGGCTGCGCTCCGCCAGCGCGTCCAGGTGGGGCGTGAGGCCGAGCGGGCTTCCGTAGGCCCCCAGCCGATCGGCGCGCAGCGTATCGACGCTGACGAGGAGGATGGAGCGCGGCCGGGCCGGGAGCAGCGAGCAGGTCAGGCAGGCCAGCAGCGTCAGCAGCGCGAGTCGGAGCCCGGGGCGCGGCATGCGGCCATTGTATGCGCTCGCGGCCGAAGGGGTACGCCGAGGCTATGCTCGGCCGGCGCGCCGAGCCCTCCGATGTCCACACCCTCCCGACGCAGCCGCCTGCGCGAGCTCCTGCTCGCGCCCCTCGACGACGTCACGGCGGCGCTCGACCGGCTGAGCGAGTCGCGCAGCCCGGCCCGGGCGATGCTGCTCATGACCGTCGGCGTGGTGATCGGCTGGTTCCTGTACGTGCCGGTCCACGAGCTGCTGCACGTGGCCGGCTGCCTGGCCACCGGCGGCAGCGTGACGCGCCTCGAGCTGGACCCAGCCTACGGCGCCACGCTGCTCGCCAGGATCTTCCCCTTCGTCGAGCCCACGCATGGCGACTACGCCGGCCGGCTCTCCGGCTTCGACACCGGGGGCTCCGATCTCGTCTACCTGGCAACCGACTTCGCGCCCTTCCTGCTGACGATCCTGGTCGGCGTGCCCGTGCTGCGCGGGTGCACGCGCCGGGCACGTCCCGTGCTGCTG
>CAZYOL010000257.1:0-6458 GCA_964649065.1 uncultured Spirochaetales bacterium | reverse complement strand
CGTCCGAGAGCTGGCGCGGGATCGTGGTCAAGCCACTCGAGCGAAAGCAGCTACAGGTCGTCGGCGAGGACCGCCGAGTATAGGAGGGCTCACGAGCCCGCGATCGCGAAAATCGAGGAGGCGTCCCCCTCCCGAAAATCCAGCAAGAATCGGACTTGACCGGCATAGGCGATGCGCTCTGGGAGAGCTTGATCACCTCAGATCGGAAACTCACCGACAATATTGAAGAAGTTTCGCGTGGGGCAAAACGCGACGGCGACCCGTGGTCCAGCTCGAGAGCCGAGCAGCACCTCGAAGAACCGGATACAGCTGCGTGGCCTCAACCGGACGAAAACCGCTGCGTTGACGCTCACGGTGGCCCTCCGTCGCCCAGGCGGAACACGCGTTCGGCGTTGGCGGAGAGGAAGAGGTGGGTGGTCTCGGCGTCGAGGTCGAGGGCGTCGAGGTCGGCCAGGCAGCGGGCGTGGGGCAGCATCGGGAAGTTGGTGCCGAAGAGCACCTTGCGCCGGCCGTGGCCGCGCAGGAACTCGACCAGGGGCCGCGGGTAGCGCTTGGCCACGTAGGCCGACGTATCGATGTGCACCCCCGGATACTTGGTGGCCAGGGAGATCATCTCCTCGGTCCACGGGTAGCCGATGTGCCCGCCCACGATCGTGAGCTCCGGGAACTCCAGCGCCACCTCGTCGAGATAGGGAATGGGCCGGCCCGGCTCGCTGGGCTGGAGCGGCCCGGTGTGACCGACCTGCAGGCAGACCGGCACGCCGAGGTCGACGCAGGCCGCGTAGAGCGGGTAGTAGCGGCGGTCGTTGGGCGGCCAGCCCCACAGCCACTGCACCACGCGCAGCGCCACGAAGCCCAGCTCCTGCACGCAGCGGCGCAGCTCGCGCACCGCCTCCATGGGCCGCGCCAGGTCGACGGCCGCCACGCCCCGGAAGCGCTTGGGGTGCTCCGCCACCGCGGCGGCCACGAAGTCGTTGGAGATGAGCGGCCCGCCGGGCCCCCACCAGGCCGAGAGCAGGCCCAGGCCCACGCCGGCCGCGTCCATGGCCTGCAGGGTGGCTTCCAGCGGCAGCTCCGTGGGCTCGGCCTCGGAGCGCGTCCAGCGCCGCAGCGAGGCGAACATCGGGTGAGCGAGGAAGTCCGGCGTGGGGTGCTGCATCCAGGCGTCGACGATCTTCGGCGCCGGCTCGTCGGCCATGCGGGAGGGCCCTCCGGGTGTCCTGGGCAGAGACTACCCGGGCCCGGGGCGGCGGCGCCGGGGCTCGTGACAGCGCGCGAGGGCCCGGGGCAACGCCGGCCGACGCGGAGGTCCCCAGCTGGCGGCGCCGGGGCGCAAGAAGGGCCCGGAGCCGGGCCCCGTACGAGCGAGCCCCCGGCCCGCCAGCGGATTTGACGGCCCGGACCCGCCTCCTACCGTCGACAGAGCCCGCGAGGAGGAGAGGAAATGCGTCGTCTACATGGATGGATCAGTGGGGCCCTGGCCCTGACCGCGGCCGCGCTGTTGGCGCCGGCCCCGGCCGCTGCCGGTGAGGGCTGTGGCCAGCAGAACGCCGAGACCGTCGTCCTGCACATCTTCCAGTTCGCCGATACGGACGGCGACGGCCTGCTCAGCGCCGCCGAGTACGAGGAGGCGGGGCTCGGCGGCTACGGCCTGACCTTCGAGCAGAGCGATCTCGACGGCAACGGCGAGACCTCCTGGGAGGAGTACCTGGAGCTCTACCTGCAGCACCACCCCGAGGGCGGCGAGCAGCAGGTCTAGCGCGCCTCCCCGAGAGCAAGACTCGAGACGACCTTCCCGTAAACAGGGTGGGAGAGAGCGGGGGCCCGCGACGGGCCCCCGCTTTGTGCTCGGCTAGCCGTTCGAATCGAGCAGCCGGCCCAGGCGGCTCTCGAGCCGCACCACGCCACCACCCGCGAAGCTCTTGACGCGCTCGCCCTGCAGGTAGATCTGCGTGCTGGGCAGCGCGTCGAGCTCGGCCAGCCAGGGGTTGGCCTTCTTGAAGCTGGCCAGGCCGGGCGTGTCCAGCAGGATCTTGCCGAAGCGCACCTGCTCCCAGCGCCCGTCGTCCTCGAGGTAGCTCTCCAGCTCCTCGCTCCACTGGGCACAGGCCTGGCAGTCGGACTTCCCGAGCACCAGCACCGCCACCGGCGCCGCCAGGAAGTCCTCCCAGGCCTGGCCGTCGAGGGCCTCGAGGCGGCTCACCCGGCGAAGGCCTCGCCCTTCTTCCAGTTGGCGCCGCACAGGCCGCCACTCTGCAGGGCCTGCACCGTGCGCAGGGCCTCCTCGGGGCTGCGGCCGGCGCTCAGATCGTTCACGGTCATCGAGCGCACGATGCCCTTGTCGTCGACGATCACGGTGGCCCGGTAGCCCACCCCCTGGTCCTCCTTGAGGACGCCGAAGGCGCGCGACATCGTGTGGTTGGTGTCGGCCACCACCGGGTGGGTCACCTCGTCCGGGAAGGTCTTGCGATCCGCGAACCAGGCCTTGTGGCTGAAGTAGGAATCGGTGCTCACGCCGATCACCTCGACGCCGTCGTCGGCGAAGTCACTCAGCAGCTGCTGGAAGCCCTTGATCTCGGTGGGGCAGATGAAGGTGAAGTCCAGGGGGTACCAGTAGATGACGTGCCACTTCCCCTCGTAGGTCTTGCTGCTGATCGTGATCTCCTCGACGTTCTTGTAGGCGGTGGTGAACCACTCGGGTGCGGGCTGTCCAACCTGGGCCATGGGTTCCTCCTAGGGTCGTCGTGATGGGGTGAAGCGTCGGCTCCGAGGCAGGGAATATCGGCGACGCCTCCGCGTTGTCTAGGCTAGGTGGCCCTCGCGGGCGGACCAGCGGGGGCGGGCCGGGCGGGACCGCTGGCCGGCGCCTCGGGCAGCCGCCGGGCGGCGGCGGCCGGCTCGAGCCGCCACCTCACGCCGCCTCCTGCCCCCGCGGGGAGGTCGGCGGCCGCGGCCACAGCACCGGCGTGCGCTCGAGATAGGCCCGGTAGGCCGGATCGTCGCCCCACTTCTTGCGCGAGCGGGCCTCGAGCATGGGAATGCCGCTCACCCGGGTGAGCAGCAGATAGACGAAGAGCGGCGAGACGAGCGTCAGGTGGGCCCAGCCCGAGAGGGCCGGCAGCGCCACCAGCGCCACGCCGGCCCAGAGCACGATCTCGCCGCAGTAGTTCGGGTGGCGCGACCAGGCCCACAGGCCGCTCTGGATGAAGCGGTCGCGGTTGGCCGGATCGGCGCGGAAGCGGCGCTTCTGGGCGTCGGCCAGCACTTCGAGCGCGAAGCCGGCCAGCCAGACGCCGGTGCCCAGCGCCGCCAGCGCGCCCAGCGGCTCGGGCTCCCGGGCGGTGATGGCGGCCAGGGCGCAGCCCACGGTGAGCAGCACCCAGAGCCCCTGGAGAGTCCAGGTCATGAGGAATGCCGCAAAGCTCGGCTTGATGGCGTCGAAGCGGCGGTCGGCCCCGTCGCGCCGGATGCGCTGGAAGAGGAAGCTGCCGAGGCGCAGGGCCCAGATCGCCACGAGCAGCGCCAGCAGCAGGGCGCGCGGGTCGCGGCTGCCCAGCAGCAGGCCGAAGGCCACCACCGCCAGATAGGTGAGGCTGCCGGTGAGGTCGAAGTAGCGCTCGGTCTGGGCGCGGTAGGCGTGGACGAAGACGGCCCACTGCACCAGGAAGCACAGGGCGCCCAGCAGCGCGAAGACGGGCAGGCCCGCCAGCGTGTGCCCGCCCTGGCTGCCCGCCCAGCCCATCGCCGCGCCGATCGCCAGGATCACCGGGATGCCCACCAGGGCCTGCAGCACGGCCTTGCCCATGGGAGAGTGCTAGCTCAGCTGGGCGATCGCGCGACGGGAAAAGCGCCCGCGCCCCGGCTTCGGGCGCGCCGGCTTCCGGCTGCTGCCGGGAGCGCCCTCCGGGCTCGCCCGGGACGGCGTTTCTGACCCGACGTCATACGCGGTATGCTGGCCGACATGAGCGGCCCTCGTCACTGCATCGCGGTGATCGGCGGCGCGGTCGCCGGCGCCGAGGTTGCCGGTCGCCTCGCAGATGCTGGGGTGCAGGTGGTCGTCTTCGACCAGAATCCCCGTCCCTACGGCAAGATCGAGGACGGCCTGCCGCGCTGGCACGTGGAGCTTCGCAAGAAGGAGTACCAGCGCATCGATGCCCAGCTGGCCCACCCGAACGTCCGCTACGTCCCCAAGACCCGCATCGGCAAGGACCTGGACTTCCGCGACCTGGTCGAAGACTGGGGCTTCACCGGCGTGGTGCTGGCCAACGGCGCCTGGCGCGCCCGCCCGCTGCCCGTCGAGGGAGCCGACGAGTACGTGGGCCGCGGCCTGGTCTACCAGAACCCCTTGATCGTCTGGTTCAACCACTGCGAGGAGCCCGGCTACGCCGGCCAGGTCTTCGACGTGCGCGACGGCGCCCTGGTGGTCGGCGGGGGCCTGGCCTCGATCGACGTGGCCAAGGTGCTGATGCTGGAGACCACCCGCGCGGCCCTGCGCGAGCGCGGCATCGAGGTGGGCACCGTGGAGCTCGAGGTGAGGGGAATTCCTCGCACCCTTGCCGCCCACGGGCTCCGCTTCGAGGAGCTGGGGCTGTCCGGCTGCACGATCTTCTACCGGCGCCGCGGCGAGGACATGCCGCTGGTCGAGATCCCGGAAGGGGCCGGCCCCGAGCGCGAGGCCAAGGTGCGGCGCAGCCGCGAGAAGCTGCTCGAGAAGGCCATGGAGAAGTACCGCTTCCGGCTCGAGCCGCTGTGCATGCCCGACGCGCTGATCGTCGAAGACGGGCAGCTCGTCGGGCTGCGCTTCCGGCGCACCCGCATGCTGGACGGCCGGCCCCGCCCCACGGAGGAGACCTTCGAGCGCCGCGGCAGCTGCGTCGTCAGCTCGATCGGCAGCATCCCGGAGCCGATCGGGGGTATTCCCATGCGCGGCGAGCTCTTCGACTTCGTCGACTGGGAGCTGGGTCGGCTCGCGGACTATCCGACCGTCTTCTCCGCTGGTAACATCGTCACCGGCAAGGGAAACATCGTGGCGTCACGCAAGCACGCCCGTGGGATCTCGGAAGCCGTGATCGAGGCCTTCCTGGGCCTCGGAGAAGCGGGACATCGGGGAGAGGAGGACGTCGCCTCCCCGATTCGCAGTGCAGCCGCTCGGGTGGCGGATCGGGTCGCAGGAGCCATCGCGTCCCGCCCGCCTCTCGAGCCCGACGTCCTTCGCAGTGTTCTGGCGCGTGTAGAGGAACGACAGAGAGCCGTGGGATACGGCGGCAGCTTTCCGGACTGGATCCGGCAGGTGACGCCGCCCTGCCTCGAGTAGGCCCCGCGGCCCCAGTCGCAGAGCACGGTGCCGGCCGGACCGACGGCCCGACACCCGTGTGCGCCAGGAGCATTCGCGTGAGTTCCATTACCCAGCAGCAGCAGAAGCAGCAGAGGGCGCGCAGTGATGCGCGCGGGCAGCGCCTCGTCGAAGCCGCGAGGAGCGTGCTCCACAGCCGGGGCTTCGAGGCCGACATTCGCGACATCCTCCGGGTGGCCGCGATCGGCACCGGCACCGCCTACCGGCACTTCGCCACCAAAGAGGCCCTGGTGCGAGCCGTCATCGAGGAGATGAAGGCCAAGGTCGAGGAGGGTCTGCGCAGGGCCGCCGCCATCGAAGACGCCCGCGCGGCCATCGCCGCCTGCATGCGCGTGGGCTTCCAGGCCCTCGAACGATACGGCCAGCTGGCGGTGGCGCTCTTCGGGGGCGCGGCCCCGGAGGAGTACTCCGACTGCGTCGACCGCGAGGCCCTCGAGAGATTCTTCGGCGAGCTGGTCGAGCGGGGCCGCGAGCAGGGCCACTTCCGCAGCGACGTGGACGTGCAGCACGCCGTGGGCGTGTGGTTCGCGCTGACGGCGCCCTGTGCGCTGTCGCGCCTGATGGAGCGGGAGGGCCGAAGCGTGGTGGAGCTGTCCGAGCTGACGACCCGCTTTTACCTGGCGGGCATGAGCCACACCCTGGCCTGCCGCAGCTAGCGCGGCTGCGGAGTTCTCCGAGCCGGGTCGGGTGGGGGTCCCGGCTCAGCAGCGCCTCACCCCTCGGCGAAGTTCTTCAGCTGCCGGCTCCGGCTCGGGTGGCGCAGCTTGCGCAGCGCCTTGGCCTCGATCTGCCGGATGCGCTCGCGCGTCACCTCGAAGTCCTGGCCGACCTCCTCGAGGGTCAGGTTCGAGCGCTCGTCGATGCCGAAGCGCATCTTCAGCACCTGCTCCTCGCGCGGCGACAGGGTGGCCAGCACCTTGCGGACGCACTCGCCCAGGTTGCTCGAGAGCACCGCGTCCTGGGGGTTCAGCGCGTTCTTGTCCTCGATGAAATCGCCGAGGGAGCTGTCCTCCTCCTCGCCGACCGGCGACTCCAGGCTGATCGGCTCCTTGGCGATCTTCAGCACGGTGCGCACCTTGTCCACCGGATACTCCATGCGCTCGGC
>CAZYOL010000256.1:0-6489 GCA_964649065.1 uncultured Spirochaetales bacterium | reverse complement strand
ACCTGGCTGGCGGCCTCCGGGTGGGCGGCGGCGGCGGCGGCCCTGCTGCTCTGGATGGCTGGGGCGACACCGCCCTGGGTCGATGCCCCGGAGGTGCTGCCCGAGCGGGCTGCGGGCCCCGCCGAGCTGCGGGCCGCGCTGCTGGCCGAGGCGCCGGACGCGCTGCGGGTGGCGTGGAGCGCCACTGACGATCCGGCCGCCCGGGGAGCCGCCGGCGACGTGGTGTGGAGTGACGAGCGCCAGGAGGGCTACATGCGCTTCCAGGGCCTGGCGGCCAACGACCCGCAGGTCGAGCAGTACCAGCTCTGGATCTTCGACGTCGCGCAGGACGAGCGCTACCCGGTCGACGGCGGGGTCTTCGACGTGGGCCCGGACGGTGAGACCGTGGTGCCGATTCGGGCCGCGCTGCAGATCGTCGAGCCCACCCTGTTTGCAATCACCGTGGAGAAGCCCGGCGGCGTGGTGGTCTCCGATCGCGAACGGCTGCCGCTGCTGGCTTCCGTCGAGCGGGGGTGAGAGCGGCCCACCGGCTCGCAGCGGCCGTCCTGCTGCTGGCCCTCGCCTGTCGGGGCCCGGAGTCGCCGGCGCCGCCCGTCGAGCCCTGTCAGGAGCTGCGCTTCCATGGAGCGCCGGCCGCGTCCAGCGTGGTATTGGTGGTGAACGACACCATGCGCCGCGATCGCCTCGGGGTCTACGGCGGGCCGGCCCGGACCCCCGCCTTCGACGCCTTCGCCCGGGAGCACCTCTGGTTCGATCGCGCCGTCAGCCAGGCCCCCTGGACCGCGCCCTCGGTCGCCAGCCTCTTCACCTCCCTCTATCCGTCGCAGCACGGTGTCACTACGCATCCGCGCGGGGCCCAGGGCGCTACCGGACGGGCGGCGCTGGCGGCCTCGGACGTGCTCCCCGACTCGGACACGACGCTGGCCGAGCTGCTGCGCGGCGCCGGGCTGCGCACCGCCGCCTTCGTCAGCAATCCCTGGATGGACCCGCGCTTCGGCTTGGCCCAGGGCTTCGAGCGCTACGACCACCGCTTCGCCCGCTGGGGAGCCCCGGGCGTGGCGCTCAGTCGGGCCGCCCTGGAATGGCTCGAAGAGCTCGAGCCGGGGGAGCGCTTCTTCCTCTACGTCCACACCATCGACAGCCACCGGCCCTACGGCGCCCTCGACTGGCAGCGCACGCTGGGGCGCGCCACCGAGCTCCGCGAGGACGCGGGCCGGCTGACGCCGGAGCAGGTCGAGGAGCTGGCGCCCCTGCTGCGCTTCGAGGGGGAGGGCTCCGAGCGAGGGAGCCTGCTGCGGATCTCGCCGGCCCTGCTGCGGATGGCCTACGACGCGGGCATCGAGGCCTTCGACGCGGCCCTCGGCGTGCTGCTCGAAGGGCTGCGCGCCCACCCGGCCTGGCCGCAGATGGCCGTGATCGTCACCTCGGACCACGGCGAGGCCCTCTACGAGCGCGGCTACGGCAACCACGGCCACGGTCTCTTCGACGACGAGCTGGCCATTCCGCTGGCGGCGCGCCTGCCGGGCGTGGAGCCGGTGGGGGAGCTACCCGTTTCCTGCGCCGTGGGCCTGGTGGACGTGCTGCCCACGCTCTGCGGCTACCTGGGCCTGCGCTGCCCGTCGCCGATCGCCGGCTCGAGCTGGCTGCCGGGAGGCCCGGGCCGCGAGCCGCGCTACCTGGTGAGCGAGGGGGTGATGGAGCGCCCCGCCCACCGGGCGCTGCGTACGCGGCGCTGGAAGCTGCTGGCCGAGCCCGAGGGCGGGCCCGACGGGCGCATCAAGCGCCAGGCCTACTCGCTCTACGACCTGGAAGCCGACCCGCAGGAGTCTCTCGACCTGCTGGAGCAGGAGGCGCCCCGGCCCGAGCACCGGCGCGTGGCGGAGATCCTGGGGGCGGCACTGGACCTGAGCGTTCAGCAGCTGGAGCGGCCCGAGCGGCGCGCCGCTCCCCTCGACGCCGAGCTCTCGCGACGCCTGCGCGAGCTCGGCTACCTCGGCGACGAGCCCGCGGCGCCGGACTAGGTGCTGGCGACGACCTGCCGGTTGCGCGAGTCGCCGCGCACCCGCCAGATGAAGGCATCCACCACGAAGTGGTGGATGTTGATCATCGCCACCACCAGGTAGAGCGACTCGGTGCGGCCCCAGCCCAGGGGCACGTAGAAGAGCGGCCAGCACTGGAAGAGCAGGTAGCCGAGGCCGACGCAGGCCGCGTAGAGGGTCGCCACGTGCCAGCTGCGGCCGTGGCGGTTCCCCGGGCGCGCCGTCTGCTCGCGCACGTGGAAGATGGCGACCACGGCCAGGTACTGGAGGCCGTGGAAGATGGTCGCCCAGATGAAGGCGTTGAAGTAGTCGTCGTTGAAGACCACCCACCAGATGCCGTTGGTCACGATCAGCAGCAACGAGACGAGCGGCAGGCCCGGTCGGGCCTCCCGGCCGGGCTCGGAGGCCCGGGAGCGCCGCGCGATCCAGAGCCACAGGCCGAGCGGCGCGGCGAAGGTGAGGATGCGGGTGGCGTCGACGGCGTCCTGCCAGAGCTGGAGCAGCCAGGGCTGGGAGCTCAGGGCCGACATGGGCACGAACCAGCCGAGGCCGACGCCGGTGGGGGTGCCCGCCAGGAAGGACCAGAGAAAGGGCATCAGGCAGGTGGCGCGCAGCAGCCGACGCTCGCCGGAGTCGAGCTGGCAGCCCGAGCGGAAGCAGTACATCGAGGCGAGGCCGAAGGTCTGCGCGGCGTAGTGGAAGGGAGACCAGCTCGCGTAGAGCGTGAAGAGATGCCAGCCCCAGTCCTGCGCAAAGGCCACGAAGCCGGTGAGCACCGCGAAGGTGAGGACCGGCAGCACCATGGTGAGGAAGGGGAAGCTCTGGAAGGCGCCGGGCTTGGTGTAGAGGCGCACCGTGGAGGCCGCGAAGTGGGCCTGGGTCACCAGCAGGGCCGCGAAGGGCATGGCCCGGCGGCTCACCTCCCCGGCGGACTCCGGAGCCCACAGGAGCCAGGCGAGCAGCGGCAGGGTGAGGCCCCCTCCGATCAGGAGCAGGTCGAAGAGCGGGCTCACGAAGGCGCGGCCCAGGGGCAGGGCCGGGGCCGGGTGGCTGCGGGACAGGCTGGCCTCGGCCATCAGGGCGTCCGCACCAGACCGACCGCCCGCAGCACCCGATCGTCCACCCGTCCGCCCTTGCCGTGCGCCGCGCGTACCTGGCGTCGCGCCATCTCGACGCGACCCTGCCGCAGGTAGAGCACGGCGAGCCGCTCGTGGACCGCGACCGGGACCGGATTCAGCAGAAGGGCGCGCTCCAGCACGCGGATGGCCTCGGCATTGCGGCCCTCGGCCGCCAGCTCGAGCCCCAGCTGCGCCACGATCATCGGGTTGCGGGGCTGGAGGGCCGCCAGCCCTTCCAGGTCCTCCGCGCTCTGGCGCAGGTCGTACTCGCTGCGGATGGCGGGGAGCCGCCCTTCGACGACGACCGCGTAGCCGAAGCCGCCGGCGGCGGCCAGCGCGAAGGCGGCCACGCCGAGCGCGAAGGCCAGGCGCTGGGTCCAGCGGGGGAGAGCCTGCGCCATGTCCGCAGTGTATCGCGGGCCCGGGCCCCCTCGCGGGCTCAGGGCAGCGAGCGCACGAAGTCGGCCACGGCGCGCCCGATCTCGTCGGGCGAGTCCTCCTGGATGAAGTGGCTGCCCGAGACGGTCAGCTCCCGCTGATTCGGCCAGCTGCGGCAGAACTCGCGCTGCTCCCCGGTCAGGATGGCGCCCGGATCCGCATTCACGAAGAGCTTGGGCACTTCGCTGGCGGCCAGCCACTCCGCGTAGCTCTTCACCAGGTCCGCCACCTCCGGCGGCTCTCCGTCGATCGGGATCTGTCGGGGCCAGGTGAGGGTGGGCCTGCGGCTTTCGCCCGGCTCGCGGAAGGGACGTCGGTAGACCTCCATCTCGGCCTCGGAGAGCTTGCGCAGCACCGAGCCGGGCAGCACCCGCTCGACGAAGACGTTCTGCTCGAGGACCATGGCCTCGCCCGCCTCGGAGCGGAAGCCCTGGAAGACCTTGGCTGCGGCCTCGGGCCAGTCGGCCCAGGACAGCGGTCGCACGATCGCCTCCATGTAGGCGATGCCGCGCACCGCGCTGCGGTGGCGATTGGCCCAGTCGAAGCCCAGCGCCGAGCCCCAGTCGTGGATCACGAAGACCACCCGCTCCCGCACGCCGAGGGCCTCGAGCAGGGCGTCCAGGTACTCCCGGTGCTCGACGAAGCGATAGCGCTCCGGGCCGCTGTCCTCGAGCTTCTCCGAGTCGCCCATGCCGATCAGGTCGGGCGCGATGCAGCGGCCGAGGTGGCTGACCGCGGGCATGACGTTGCGCCAGAGATAGGACGACGTCGGGTTGCCGTGTAAGAACAGGATCGGATCGCCCGTTCCGGCCTCGACGTAGGCCATCTGGCGTCCCCGCACCTGGGCCTTCTGCTTCGGGTAGCGCTCCTCCGCGGAGATCATGGGGGCTCCTTTCGGAATCGGCCGCCCAGGGTAGCGGTCTTCAGCGGAAGAGGGCGCGGGCCAGCGCGGGGCGGAAGCGCCGGGTGAGATCGTGCTCCGCTCCCAGCACCTCGAAGAGGTCGAGCATGGCCTTGCGCGCCGCCTGGTCGGCGTGCTGCGGGTCGCGCCGCACCAGCTCGAGCAGCTCCTCGAGGGCGGCCTCGTGATCGCCCCGGGCCGCCAGGGCGCGGCCCAGCTCGAGGCGCGGATCCAGGGCCTCCGGGCTCGCCGCGACGGCGGCCCGCAGGGCGTCGACGTCGGCCGCGCCGCCCGGCGGATGTGCAGCGAGGCGGCGAGCTGGTCGCGCTCCGCGGCCACCTTGCCGACGGGCACCACGCGCTCGAGCAGCGCCTCGGCCTCCTCCAGCTCCTCCCGCTCCATCAGCAGCCGCGCCAGCGCCAGCAGGGCAGGGCCGCTGCGGGGCTCGCTCTCGAGGGCGCCGCGCAGCAGCGCCTCGGCACCCGCCGCGTCGCCGGCCGCCCGCAGCGCCTCGGCCTCCCGGGCGCTGCGGTCCGCAGGGCTCGGCAGGAGCTGCCCCAGGAAGTCGCGCAGCGCCGGCTCGGGCTGGGCGCCGGCGAAGCTCGCCACCACCTCGCCGTCCCGGAAGCCCATCACCGTGGGAATGCTGCGGATCCCGAAGCCCTGCGCGACGTAGGGCGCCTGGTCCGTGTCGACCTTGGCCAGCAGGAAGGCGCCCTGGTGCTCCTCGGCGAGCCGCTCGAGCAGCGGACCCAGCGTGCGGCAGGGTCCGCACCAGGGAGCCCAGAAGTCGACGACGACCGGCAGCTCCCGGGAGCGCTCGAGCACCTCGCGCTCGAAGTCCTCGTCGCCGACGTCGACGACCCAGCGGGCGCCGCCGGCCTCGGCGCTGCTCATCGCGTGGGAGGTGACTCGACTGCGACCTTGGAGTCGAGCTTCTCCTGCAGCTCGCCGCTCTGGAACATCTCGGTGATGATGTCGCAGCCGCCCATGAACTCGCCGCCGACGTAGAGCTGCGGAATCGTCGGCCAGCTCGAGTACTCCTTCACGCCCTGGCGGATCTCCGGGTCGGAGAGCACGTCCACCGTGGTGTAGTCCGGAATCAGGTGATCGAGGATCTGCACCACCTGGGCGGAGAAGCCGCACTGCGGCTGATGGCGGTGGCCCTTCATGAAGAGCACCACGCGATCCGAGGCGATGACCTCGTCGAGGCGCTTGCGGGTGGAATCGTCGAGGGACATGGGGACCTCCTCCTTCTCGGTCTCTCAGAGTCGAACGGGTGTCTTGACCTCGCCGGTGGCTTCGAGCCACACGACCATGGCGCGCTCGTCGCGGGCGAGGTCGGCCAGGCTGATGCGCTCCAGGGTCTCGCGCAGGGTGCCCTGCACGGTGCGCCACAGGGCGCGCAGCGAGCAGTCCGTGCTGCGCACGCACTGGCTGCGGTGCCCCGGATGGCAGTCGCAGAAGGCCTCGGAGAAGAACTCGCCGCCCAGCACGCGGAGCGCGCTCCACACGTCGATCTCGCCGGCGGGCCGCGCGAGCCGATAGCCACCCTCGGCGCCGCGCACGCTGGTCACCAGCTCGCCCAGGCGCAGCTGGCGCATCAGCTTGGCGGTGTACTCGGGCGACAGGCCCTCGGCCTCGGCGATCTGGGAGATGGCGACGGGGCGCCCGTCGCTGACGGCCACCCGCAGCAGGCAGCGGAGCCCGTATTCCTCGCTGGCGAGAAGCTGCACGAGGGGGAAGGTACGATAGTATACCTGCGAGTCAAGATTGGAGTTCGCGTGCGCGACGCCCCCCCCAGCGAGGCCGGAGCCGGCCCCAGCGACCGGCTGGGCCGCCCCCTGCGCGACCTGCGCATCTCGGTGACCGACCGCTGCAACTTCCGCTGTCCCTACTGCATGCCCGCCGAGCTCTTCGGGGAGCACCACGCCTTCCTGCCGCGCCGCGAGATCCTGAGCTTCGAGGAGCTCGCGCGTCTCGCGCGGATCTT
>CAZYOL010000255.1:0-6547 GCA_964649065.1 uncultured Spirochaetales bacterium | reverse complement strand
CCCCGATCTCGTCCTGGAAGAGGGTGCCCCCCTCGTCCAGCTCGAAGCGGCCCTGGCGACGGCTCACCGCGCCGGTGAAGGCGCCCTTCACGTGGCCGAAGAGCTCGGACTCGAGCAGCTCCTCCGGGATGGCGCCGCAGTTGACGGCGACGAAGTGGCGCTCGCAGCGCCGGCTGTTGTAGTGCACGGCGCGGGCGATCAGCTCCTTGCCGGTGCCGCTCTCGCCGGTGATCAGCACGGTGCTCTCGGAGTCCGCCACCTTCTCGACCACCTGCAGCACCGAGCGCAGGGCCGGGCTCCCGCCCACCACGTTCTCGAAGCCGTAGCGCGAGCGCAGCTCCCCCTGCAGGAAGCGGTTCTCGGCCCGCAGCCGGCCCGTCTCGATGGCCTGCTCCACCAGGCGCCGGATCACGTCCAGCCGCGACTGCTCGAAGGGCTTCTCCAGGTACCAGAAGGCGCCGGCCCGCAGGGCCTCCACCGACTGGTCCATGCCGCCGAAGCCGGTCACCACGATGCAGGGCAGGTCCGGGGCGATCTCGCCGATCTGCCGCACCAGCTCCAGGCCCGAGAGGCCCGGCATGCGCAGATCCGAGAGCACCAGATCGACGCTCTGGCTCGAGACCAGCTGCAGCGCCTCGCCCGCGTCCCGGGCCGTCAGTACCTCGTGCCCGGCACGGCGCAGGATTCGCTCCAGGGCCCGCCGATAGAGTTCCTCGTCGTCCACGACGAGAACGGTCGCCTTGCGCAGGGGATCCTCCGCTCCGCGGAGGGGGGCGGGCGAATACTAGTTCCAGGGGCTTCCCCCTTCAAGCGTCTCCGGAACGGGACGATACGGGCCCCATGGGAGCCCCCAAGGCAGCCGCAGGCTTCGGGGAGGCGCTCGCCCCCGCGGTCGAGGCCCCCGGTCTGGTGCTGCTGGTCGACGACGAGCCGCTGCTGCTCCGCTCGCTGCAGCGCATCCTGCAGGCGGGCGGGCACCGCACGGCCCTGGCGGCCTCGGCCGCCGAGGCCCTGCCGATCCTCGAGGAGCCCAGCCTGGACGTGGTCCTGCTGGACCTCTTCCTGGGCGACAGCAACGGGCTGGAGCTGCTCGAGCACTGTCGCCGCAGCCGGCCCGAGCTCGAGGTGATCATGATGACGGGTCACGCCAGCATCGAGAGCGCGGTCGGCTGCATCCGGCGCGGCGCCTTCGACTACCTGGCGAAGCCCTTCGACGACATCCACCGCGTGCGCACGACCGTCGACAAGGCGCTCGAGCGCCGGCGGCTCCTGCGCCGCAACCGCGAGCTGGAGGAGGAGCTGCGCTCCCAGGGCACGGGCCAAGAGCTGGTGGGGCGCTCGCCCCGCATGCGCGCCCTGGCCCGGGCCGTCCACAGCCTGCGCCACAACGAGAGCCACGTCCTGATCCAGGGGGAGAGCGGAACCGGCAAGGAGCTGGTGGCCCGGGCCATCCACCAGATGAGCCCGAGGGCCGCCGAGACCTTCGTGCCGGTGGACTGCGGAGCGCTGCCCCAGTCGATCATCGAGAGCGAGCTCTTCGGCCACGAGAAGGGGGCCTTCACCGGCGCCGTGGGCGCGCCGGGCCTGTTCCGCATGGCCGAGGGCGGCACGCTCTTCCTGGACGAGATCGGCGAGATTCCCGCGGCCGTGCAGGCCAAGCTGCTCCGCGCCCTCCAGCACAAGGAGGTGCGCCCGGTCGGCGCGGCCTCCACCGTCCCGGTGGACATCCGGGTGGTCTCGGCCACCCATCGGAATCTGGCCGACATGGTGGCCGAGGGCGGGTTCCGGGCGGACCTGTTCTACCGCCTCGACGTGGTGCGCATCGAGATTCCGCCGCTGCGCGAGCGGACCGAGGACATCCCGCTGCTGGTCCGGCACTTCCTGGCCCGGTACCGGCGCGCCCGGAATCCGATCGTGGAGGTCGAGGAGGCCGCTCTGGACGCGCTGCGGGCCTACCCCTGGCCGGGCAACGTGCGGGAGCTGGAGAACGCGATCGAGTCGGCGGCGGCGCTGGCGCCGGGGCCAGCCCTGCGTCTGGCGGACCTCTCCCTGGGTCTGCAGCGGGCCTGCTCGGCGGCGGCGCCGGCCCCGGAGCACCTGCCGCTGTCGCTGGCGGCCTACGAGCGCTCGGCGCTGGAGCGCGCCCTGCAGGAGTGCGGAGGGGACGCGACGATCGCCGCACGGCGGCTCGGCATCGGCCGCAGCACCTTCTACCGGAAGATGGCGAAGCACCGGCTGGCGCCTGGGAGCTAGGGGCGCTCGCCGGCTTCGAGGCCCTGCGATACCGTCGCGCAGCCCCCCGACAAGCGAATCTTGACGACCGTACGCATTCTCCTCGTGCGCCCGCTGGATGCGGACGACGCCCTGGGAAGCCAGCAGGCGCTCGCGCGCCTGGGGCCCGGCGTGGCGGTGGAGCGGAGCGGGGATCTCAAGGAGGTCGTGGCCCGCTGCCGGGCCGGCGACGTGGACTGCGTGGTCGCCGAATGGCGCGAGGACGCGCCCGGCCAGACCCATGCGCTGCTCGACGCCCTGGCCGGGGACGGGCCGCCGGTGGTGGTGATCTGCGAGCCGAGCCCGATGCGTGCCCTGGAGCTGCACCGGCGCGGCGCTGCCGAGTGCGTCGGCCCCGGCGCCGACTCTCCGCTCCCGCAGGTGGTGCTCGAGCAGCTCCAGCAGTGGCGCTCTCTGCGCGAGCGCGGCGCCGCCGAGCGCCGGATCCGCTCGCTGGAGCGCTACAACGAGAACATCGTCCAGAACCTGAGCAGCGCGCTGCTGGTGGTGGACACCGGCGGCCGCATCACGCTCTGCAACGCCGCCGCCGAGCGCATCCTCGGCGCCTCGGCCGACCGCCTGCGCGGCCAGCCGGTCCACGAGTGGCTGGTGGAGGGCCCCGCCGCCAGCCTGCTGGAGAGTGCGCTCGGCTCGGCGCGGCGCTTCCGCGGCGCCGAGGGCACGGCGCGGCGCGCCGACGGCTCCCAGGTGCCGGTGGGCGTGTCGGGCGCTCCGCTCTTCGATGCGGACGGCGTCCGGCTGGGCGCCGTGGCGATCTTCCAGGACCTGACCGAGATCAAGCAGCTGCAGCGCCAGGTGCTGCAGAGCGAGAAGATGGCCTCGATCGGGCAGCTGGCGGCCGGCGTGGCCCACGAGATCAACAACCCGATGGGCTTCATCCACGCCAACCTCTTCCAGATGGCCGAGTACGTGAGCGACCTGCGCCGGATCTGGGAGCAGGTCGACGCGCTGCAGAAGACGGCGCTGGCCCAGGGCTCGGAGGAGCTCCGGGCGCGGGCGCGCGAGCTGGCGGCGATCTCGGAGCAGGTCGACGTGCCCTTCGTGCTCGGCGACCTGGCCAAGGCGGTGCGCGAGTCGCAGGAGGGCTCCGAAAGGATCCGCCACATCGTGCGCGACCTGCGCGACTTCTCGCATCGCGACACCGAGGAGCGCATCGAGGCCGACGTGAACGAGTGTCTGGAGTCCACGGCGCAGATCGTCTGGCCCTCGATGAAGCAGCTCGTCGTGCTCGAGAAGTCCTATGCGGAGCTGCCGCTGATTCCCTGCTACCCCATGCAGCTGAAGCAGGTCTTCATGAATCTGATCGTGAACGCCTTCCAGTCGATCCAGGCCCGCCTGGACGGCGGCGAGGGCCGCGGGCGCATCCGCCTGGTGAGCGAGCGCCGGGCCGGCGGCATTGCCGTGCAGGTGAGCGACGACGGCCTCGGCATCCCCCTCGAGCACCAGGCGCGCATCTTCGATCCCTTCTTCACCACCAAGAAGGTCGGCGAGGGCACGGGCCTGGGCCTCTCCACCTCCTTCCACATCGCCGAGCGGCACCGGGGCACCCTGAGCGTGGAGAGCCGGCCGGGGGAGGGCGCCACCTTCACTCTCTTCCTGCCCGCGGAGCTCGACGGTGCCTGAGGCGCCGAGCCTGCTGCTGGTGGACGACGAACCCGGCATCCTCTCGGCCCTGGCGCGCAGCCTGCGCCGCGAGGGCTACCGCCTGGTGAGCGCCGAGGGTCCCCACGAGGCCCTGCGCGCGCTGCGTGCGCAGCCCTTCGACGCGGTGCTGACCGATTACAAGATGCCCGGCATGAACGGCATCGAGCTGCTGCGCCGGGTGGCCGAGTGCCGGCCGGAGGCGGCGCGCCTGGTGCTGACGGGCTGGCCCGCCGAGATCCCCCCCGGCGATCTGGAGGCCGTCGGCGTGGCGGCGCTGCTCAGCAAGCCCTGGCGCGACGCCGAGCTCAAGGCCGCGCTGCGCGAGGCCCTGGCGGCTCAGTCGGCCTGAAGCCGGCTCAGGTATTCGAGATCGGTCTTCTGGGTGTTCTTGGCGCCCACCGCCAGCACCCGGTAGCGCTGCTGGCGACCGCGGCAGTAGTAGATGCGCCCCTTGCCCGCGAAGCCCAGCTCGAAGATCGAGAGCTGGGGCGGCAGCCCGCCGACCTTGCGCCGGATGGAGGCGGAGTCCGGATCGTCGCAGAGCCGCTTGAGCGCCTCCTCGGCGCGCAGGCGCAGATTCTCGTCGCCCAGCGCCACCAGGTCCGAGATGGCGCGGTCGTCGACCTCGAGGCCCTTGTAGAGCGTGCGCAGGCGCCGGGCCAGCTGCTCGGAAGCGCGGCCCCGGCCGCCCTTCGCCGGCCTGGAGGCGCGCCGCAGCGAGTCCTGCAGCTCCTGGATCTCGCCTTCCTTGTGGCTCAGGTCTTCGACCGCCTCCTCCAGCAGGTCCTCGAGGGTGCGGCGCTCCTCGTCGAGCTCGGTGGCGCGCGCGGCCCGCGCGCGCAGCTCCGCCTCGCGCTCGGCCAGGCCCTCCAGCTTGCGGCGCAGCGACTCGCGCTCCGCCGAGAGCCGCCGGATCTCCTCGGCCGACTCGCGCTCCGCCGGCTCCACCTTGTGCAGCCGCTCCTGCACGCGCGAGAGCTCCGACTCGATCTCCTGGGCGCGCACGGCGCTGGCGTCGCGCGCCTCCGTGGCGGTCTGCAGCAGGCTCAGCTCGCGGTGCAGCAGGCTGCGGTTGTAGAGGAAGAGGAAGGTGAGGAGCACGGCGCCGTAGACGATCACGATGCCGGCCGAGAGCCGCGACACGATCGGCACCGAGACCTTCACCTCTGCCGTGGCCGGCAGCAGCCGGATGGCGTCGACGAACTGGCGGTGCGGGTCGAGGCCGGGCGGCGGCGGGATGCCGCGGCCGACCAGGTAGAGCGGCGTGCGACCGTCGGCGCCCAGCACCACCACGTCGAGGCGCACGTCGCCCAGGCGCGTCCAGGGGGAGCCCTCGACCAGCCCGTGCACGCGCTCCTCGATCTGGCCGATGATCGGGCCGTTCGCCGGGTTGACCCGCAGGGCTGCGGCGATGGCGCTGCGGTAGTGGCTCGTCAGCAGCTCCTCGGCCACGTCGATGCTCTGGAAGGAGAGCACGACGAAGACGAAGATGGCGACGTAGGTGATCCGGAAGGAGGCGAGCCGCTCGATGCCGGCCGAGGCCGGGTCGTTGGCCTGGGGCGGGCCCGGCGCCGGGCCGGCGGCGGCCTCGGCACCCTGCGGAGCGGCGGCTTCCGGCATCTCTGGCCCACCAGGGTACACAATCGGTCGCCAGGGCCCGGGCGCGGGCCCGGGGATCCCGCTAGTGTGCGGCGCCATGCGCGTCGTCGACCTGGATCGCGACATGCGCGACGTGATCCCGACCGGGACCTCCCGAGACAGCGAGCTGCTCTTCGCGCGCATGACGGAGCGCACCCTCGATCTCACCGGGCCCGGGCCGGGCCGGCGCATCCTGGACGTGGCCAGCGGCCTGGGCCAGGACGCCGTGGCGCTGGCGGAGCGCGGCGCCTGGGTGGTGGGAGCGGAGCCTTCGGGCCGCATGACGGCGCTGGCGCGCATGACCCAGGACGAGCGGCTGCCCGCCGAGGCCCGGCCGCGCTGGGTGCGGGGCTGGTCCGACGGCCTGCCCTTCGCCGACGCGAGCTTCGACGCGGCCTTCTGCAAGGGCGCGCTCGATCACTTCGACCGCCCCGAGCGGGCCATCTCCGAGATGGCCCGGGTGACGCGGCCCGGCGGCACGGTGGTGCTGGCCATCGCCAACTTCGACTCGCTGGCCTGCCGCGCGGCGCGGGCCTGGGACGACGCGCTGGAGAGCGGCCTGGGCCGCGTGCCGCCGCGCGGGCGCCGCGGCTACGACGTGCCCCACGACCACTTCACGCGCTACGAGCTCGCGCTGATGCGCGAGCAGGCCTCGACCAGCCTGGACCTTCGCTACGTGGAGGGCATCTCGCTCGGCTGGGGGCTGCGCAGCTGGGCGCGGCTGGCCCAGGCACTGCCCGAGGCGGGGGCCCGCTGGGCCTTCGAACGCTTGAACGCGCTGGCGCGCCGCTACCCGACGCTGGCCGACGTGGTCGTCCTCGCCGGCTCCCCCCGCTGACGAAGTAGCGAAGACGCCGTGAGCTACCAGCTGCTCTCCTCGCGATCGACCGACGCGGCGCGCAGCGTGCTCGATGACTACACGGGCGTCGCCATCTGCGACGGCTACAAGGCGTACGACACGCTGGCGCGGCAA
>CAZYOL010000254.1:0-6580 GCA_964649065.1 uncultured Spirochaetales bacterium | reverse complement strand
CGCGCGTCCGTGGGGGGCCCCGACGTCGGGGGGGGGCGGGTGGCCCAGCGCGGGTTGGGCGGCGTCCAGCCGCGCGCGCTGGGCGCGCTGCTCGCCGGGTGCGCCCACCCCTCAGCCTCGCGCGCGTTCCACGTGGAACGGTGCCCGGGCGCCTGGTCGGGGCGGGCGTTCCACGTGGAACGGGCTCAGGCCGAGGAGCGCTCGGACTGCCGGAGGGCTTCCTCGTACTCGGGGGCGCCTTCCGGGACCACGACGACCTGCCGGTAGCGCCCCTCCCCGATGCTCATGGTCGCGATGTCCCGCTCCTCGCGCAGCGCCAGGTGGACCGCGCGGCGATCCCGGGGATTCATGGCATCCAGAGCGATGGCTCGTCCCGTGCTCCGGGCCCGCTTGGCGGCCCGCTGGGCCAGGGATCCGATCAAGGCCTCTCGGCTCTCGGCGTCGCCCTCGACGTCGACCACCACCCGCTGCGGATCCTCTCCGCGCAGAGCGGCCTGGTTCGCGATCAGGTGCAGCGCGTCTGCCGCCCGCCCCTCGCCGGCGGACATGCGCCGGGCCGCGTTGCCGGTCACCTGGATCACGAGCAGGTCGTCCTGACTGCTCTCGGAGACCTCGAAGACGCCGAGGTCGAGCCGCTCGACGATGCCGAAGACGAACTGTCCGAGCTCCCCGAGCTCGCCGACGACCGTGCCCTCCGTCGCCTCGATCGCCTCGCCCGCCGGCTCCTCCGCAGCTGCCGCCTCCCGCGCCGGGCCCCGACCGCGGCGATCCCGCCGCGCACGGCGCCGGCCGCCCCGGCCGTCGGAGTCGTCGTCGTCCTCGCGCCCGCGAGGCTCGCGCTCCCGCCGCTCTCCTCCGCCGCGGCTCGGCACCGGGTCCCGGTCCTTGCGCAGCGCCACGATCACCGCACGGCCCGCCGCGCCGTACACCTCTCCTGCCGGGAGCTCGCTCACCAGCAGGCCATCCTGCGCGACGCCGAAGAACTGACAGGCTCGCTGCAGGGCCTCTTCCACCGAATCACCCA
Source organism: uncultured Spirochaetales bacterium (assembly GCA_964649065.1). Taxonomy (GTDB): domain Bacteria; phylum Myxococcota_A; class UBA9160; order UBA9160; family SMWR01; genus CAZYOL01. The sequence goes on along the minus strand of CAZYOL010000254.1, from coordinate 5,556 downwards.
CGAACTCGTGGGCCTCATTGCTGGGCTGGTACACCCCTTGCCTCCAATCTCTCTGAATCTCTTTGCTGAATCGCCCCGCCGGATCGAGCGGAGCGGGCTGATGCGCGCCCGAGGCCTCGGCCGCGCCGATCTTACGCCGGGGCCCCCTTGGCCCGCATCTGTCGGCCCACCCAGAGCTGGTGCGCGATGGCCAGAACGTTGCTGACCATCCAGTAGAGCACCAGTCCGGAGGGGAACTGATAGAAGACGACGGTCAGCACGACCGGCATCACCGTCATCATCATCTTCGCCTGCGCCGGATCCATCTGCATCGGGGTGATCCGCTGCTGCAGCACCATGGTCCCGCCCATGATCAGCGGGAGTACGCGAATGGGGACCTCGAGGCCGGGGATGACGAACAGGGTCTCCGGAGCCGAGAGGTCCTCGATCCAGCCGAAGAAGGGTGCCTGGCGCAGGTCGATCGAGCTGCGCAGGGCGTAGAACAGGCCCAGGAAGACCGGCAACTGCAGCAGCATCGGCAGACAGCCGCCCAGCGGATTCACCTTCTCCCGCCGGTAGAGGGCCATCATGGCCTCGGACTGCTTCTGGCGGTCGTCGGCGAACTTCTCCTGGATCTCCTTCAGCCGCGGCTGGATTGCCCGCATGCGCTCCATCGAGCGCATCTGCTTCATCGTGAGCGGCGTGGTCACCACCCGGACCAGGACCGTCAGCAGGATGATGGCCACCCCGTAGTTCGGGACCACAGCGTAGATCTGGTGGAGCAGCCAGCCGAAGAAGCTGGTGAGGGGCCGGAAAGGCGCCCAGCCCCGATCGATGGAGCGAATCGTCTCGCCGCCTACCCGGGCCAGCAGCTCGGGGTGCTTCGGTCCGGCGAAGCCCCGGTACTCCCGCGACGCGGCCAGCCCGGGAGGAATGCGAACACGTTCGAATAGAAGCCAGGCGATGCCGGCCTCGCCCGTCCGCGTCGCGCTGATGCGAGCCTTGGCCTGGCTCGGGTCGTCCGGCAGCAGAGCGCCGAGGAAATAGGTGGTCTGGAGCCCCGCCCAGTCCCAGCCCTTGGCGCCGTCGAAGTCGAGTACGGGTTGGGGCGTGCGGCCGATCAGCCGCCCCGGCAGGCTCACCTGGCCCAGGCCGACCAGCAGCTCCTGCTTCAGGTCGCCCTGCAGCAGCCCCGCCAGGGCCTGCTCCCGGAAGTCGTTGCCGTCGCGCACGTGCGCGGGCCAGCCGATTGCGAAGCTCGGCGCGACATCCGCCTCCGAGCCGTTCTCCACGTCCACGCGAACCCGGAAGGTGTAGTCGTCGCCGAAGCTCCACGTCTTGCGGATCGTGACGCCTTCCCGCTGGAAGGAGAGCCGGGCGCTCTCCCCGTCGCGGGCCTCCAGCTGCCAGAGCTCTCGGGAGAGGTCGCCCAGCCCGAGCTCCTCGAAGGGAGTGACCCCGACCAGGTCGTCGGGCTGCTGGCCCGTCGTGAGCACGATGGGCTCCGGCTCCGGACCTCCACTGACGTAGCCCCGCAGCTCCCAGCGCTGCAGGGCGGCGCCCCGGGTGTTCAGCTCCGCCCGGTAGCCCTCCCCGCGGCCCTCGTAGGTGAAGCTGCGCTCGAAGGCGATCTGCTCCCCGCTGGGCAGCGCAGGCTCCTCGGGCAGTGTCGGAAGCTCGCCGATCGGGCCCGGATCCGGCTCCGGCGCCTCCGGCACGGCCGGCCGCTCCGCCTGCCTCGGCACCTCCGGTCCCGCATCCGGGACGGGCGGCGCCGACCAGACGCCGCCCAGCACCTGCCAGACGGTGAGGACCAACATCGAGAGGCCAATCGCGATCAGCAGGTCGCGGTCCACGCGTCCTCCCTACGGAACCGGATCATAGCCGGAGCCCCCGAGGGGGTGGCAGCGACCGAGGCGCCTCGCGGCCAGCCAGCCGCCCCGCAAGGCACCCCATCGCTCCACCGCCTCCGCGGCGTAGTGCGAGCAGCTCGGTTCGAAGCGGCACGCCGGACCCAGCAGCGGGGAGAGACACAGCTGATAGGCACGGATGCAGCCGATCACCAGCCGCCGCCCGCGCGGCACCTCAGCAGCCCTCAGCTGGCCGCTCACCGCCGCCCCCGTCCGCGGCGACTCAGCGATTCCAGGCTCTCCGCGATCTCGCATCCGCTCCGCTGCGCGCAGCCGCGCCGCCCGATCACCACCAGGTCGAGGTCGGGAAGCCCCGGACGCGCCTGCCGAAACCACTCGCGGATGCGCCGCTTCACGTAGTTTCGCTGCACCGCGCCTCCGATCTTGCGGCTCACCGTGACGCCCAGCCGCGGGCCGTGGATTCCATCGCGGCGCTGGCTCGGGGCCGTGATCAGCACGAAGTCCCGATTCACGGCGCGGCGCCCCGATCGGCTCGCCGCCTGGAACTCTCGGGAACGGAGCAGCCGGTCCGCCCGCGCGAAGCGCCGGCGCGGTGCCTTCCCAACGGCCACGGCTACTTCGAGGGAACTGACGCTGCGAGTCGCTTGCGGCCCTTGGCGCGGCGCCGCTTCAGGACCGCCCGCCCGCCGCGCGTCTTCATTCGCGCTCGGAAGCCGTGCGCCCGCTTTCGCCGAATTCGGCTCGGCTGATAGGTCCGCTTCATGGGGTCCTTCCGGAGGCCCGGCGGCGGCGCGCAGATTCCGCCACCGATCGCGAGGCCGCGAAGCATAGCTGCTGCCGACGCGACCGTGCAATGCGTAGCGCCGGCCGACGAAAGACGACACAGAGGGCCCCCCGGCCGACAGACGCAGGCGTGATACCCTCGCCTCCAGGGGTGAGCGGCCCTCCCCGCCCCGAATCGGAGGGCATCCGGACACATTGCGACAGCGTCGAAAGCCCCGCCGTTCCAGGGAGCTGAGGGCGTTTTGTCGGCTTCCGCAGGCCTCCCATCACCCTCTCCTCGTCAGACATTCAGGAAGACGGAAATGAAGCTGTCGATCGAGAAGACCGAGTTCTTGAAAGGGCTGGCGCGAATCCAGTCGATCGTCGAGAAGCGCAACACCATGCCCATCTTGGCCAATGCGCTGCTGGAGGCCGAGGCCGGAGACGCGCCACGGCTGACGCTGCTGGCCACGGACCTGGAGCTGGGAATCCGCGGCCACCATCCCGCCAGCGTGGAGACACCGGGTGCCCTGAGCGTCTCGGCGAAGAAGATCTTCGAGATCGTCCGCGAGCTGCCCGACGAGCCGGTCCAGCTCGAGGCGACCGCCAACTCCTTTCTCGACATCCGCTGCGCGCGCTCCCGGTTCAGCCTCGCTGGCAGTGCCGCCGAGGAGTACCCCACGCTCCCCACGGCCTCTCCCGGGGGTACCGTGACGGCTCCGGCCGCCGTGCTGGGGGAGATGATCGAGCGCACCATGTACGCCGCATCGGCGGACGAGAGCCGGTACAACCTGAACGGCGTCTTCCTCGAGGTGCTGAGCGACAGCGGGAAGCTGCGCATGGTGGCCACGGACGGGCACCGGCTGGCCTACGTGGACCGCGCACTGGCCGACGACCTGTCCAGCCTGGCGAGCGGCGTGATCGTGCCGCGCAAGGCGCTTGCCGAGCTGAAGCGCCTGGTCGACGAGGACGACGCGGACGAGATCGAGATCGGCTTCGAGGGCAACAGCGGGCTGGTTCGGAAGGGTGAGGTCGAGCTGGTCATGAGGCTGATCGAGGGCGAGTTTCCGAACTACCGGCAGGTGATCCCCAAGGAGCAGGGCATCTCGCTGGTGCTCCCCGCCGAGACGGTGATCCACGCGCTGCGCCGCGTGGCGCTGCTCTCCGCAGAGCGCAGCCGGGCAGTGAAGCTCGAGCTCTCCGAGGGCACGCTGCGCCTCAGCTCCACCAACCCGGACCTCGGCGAGGCCCACGAGGAGCTGGACATCGACTACGGCGGCGAGCCCATCGCCATCGCCTTCAACGCCCGTTACCTGATGGACTCGCTCAGCGTCATCCGCGCCAAGGAGATCCGTCTGGGCTTCCGGGATCCCCTCTCGCCCGCGCAGCTGGTTCCGACCGACGACGAGGACACCCTGGCGGTCGTGATGCCGATGCGGGTCTGAGGCCGCGCGTCTCGCTTTTCGGCTGCACGCCGCGGCTTTACGCTGATTTGTGGTTCCGGTATCTTGTGTCGGTCCAGCCGCGGCGCGGCTGAGCCCACCCCAGGCCGGCGACCCGCAAGAGCGGCGATCGATCCCGGCCCTTGGATCGGCCATCGGAGGCCAGCGTAGATTGGCGAGCGAGGCGCAGAGTGACGCCCTCGTGCGGGACGACGTGAAGGCAGGCCCGAGAGCTTCTTCGTGAGCAGCTACGACGCGACAGCGATCGAGGTGCTGGAGGGCCTCGAGCCGGTCCGGAAGCGCCCGGCGATGTACATCGGGACCACCGGGCCCGATGGTCTCCACCACCTCGTCTACGAGGTCGTAGACAACTCCGTCGACGAGGCGGTCGCCGGCTTCTGCAAGGCCATCCAGGTCGTCCTCCACCAGGACAACAGCGTCACCGTGATCGACGACGGCCGCGGTATCCCCGTGGACGAGCATCCCACCGAGGGCCGGCCCGCGGCCGAGGTGGTGATGACGACCCTGCACGCGGGCGGCAAGTTCGACGACTCCACCTACAAGGTCTCCGGAGGCCTGCACGGCGTCGGCGTCTCCGTGGTGAATGCCCTCTCGGAGCGCCTCGAGGTGGAGATTCGGCGGGCCGGCGTGGTGTGGCGCCAGACCTACCGGCGCGGCGAGCCGCAGGGTCCGCTCGAGGAGATCGGCACCAGCGACAAGACCGGAACCCGGGTCACCTTTCACCCGGATCCCGAGATCTTCGCGGTGACCGAGTTCTCCTTCGACACGCTCTCGACCCGGCTGCGCGAGCTCTCCTTCCTCAACGCCGGGCTGCGCATCGAGATCAGCGAGGAGCGCAGCGGGAAGAGCCACGACTTCTGCTACGAGGGCGGCATCGTCTCCTTCGTCGACCACCTCAACCGCAACCGCGCACCCCTCCACCGTCCGCCGATCTACGTGCGCAGCGAGCGGACCTTCCCGGGCAAGGCCGGCGACGTCCCGGTGACGATCGAGGTCGCACTGCAGTACAACGAGTCCTACAACGAGGCGCTCTACTCCTTCGCCAACAACATCAACACCGTCGAGGGCGGAGCCCATCTGGTCGGCTTCCGGACCGCGCTCACGCGTACGCTCAACCGCTACATCAACACCCACCAGAAGAACGGCAAGGACGCCGGCGAGAGCCTGAGCGGCGACGACACGCGGGAGGGTCTCACGGCCGTCATCTCGGTGAAGCTTCCGCAGCCGGAGTTCGAGGGGCAGACCAAGACGAAGCTCGGAACCAGCGAGGTGCGCGGCCTGGTGGAGGCGACCCTCTACGACCAGCTCTCCGACCAGCTGGAGGAGAACCCCGCCGTCGCCAGGGCGATCATCACCAAGGTGACCGAAGCGGCGCGCGCCCGGGCAGCGGCGCGCAAGGCCCGCGACCTGGCCCGCCGCAAAGGGGCCCTGGCCGACCACGGGCTGCCCGGCAAGCTGGCCGATTGCCAGGAGCGGGACCC
>CAZYOL010000253.1:0-6582 GCA_964649065.1 uncultured Spirochaetales bacterium | reverse complement strand
GCGACTCGGACCAGCTGGCCGGGGCGGTGATCGCCACCGAGAAGATGCTGCTCGCGCGCGCCGGCGGGCGGCGGCGCCGCCGCCGGCGGAAGGCGCCGTGAAGCGCCTCGGCCTGCTGCTGCTCCTCGCGGTCGGCTGCGCCTCCGGCCAGGCGGTCCCGCCGGCCTACCAGCCCACCGAGAACGTGCTCGAGGTGGTGGCGGTGCTGCGGCGCCACGTGCCCGACGACACCTACCGCTTCGCCCCGGCGCGCGACTTCACGGACCGCAACGTCTATCGCAGCTCGCTGCTGCGGCTGGAGAACCTGGAGCGCGTGCACGCCCCGGCCCTGCGCGCCGGCCACCTCGACGGCGTCGTCGCCTTCGCCAAGGGCCGGGCCCTCGAACGGCTGCGGGCCTACGACCTGGCGGCCGGGGAGTACCGCAGCGCCGCCGAGCGGGAGCCCCGCCTGAAGCAGGAGGCCCTGCGCAGCGCCGCGCTCTGCGAGCGCCTCTACGAGATCCAGGGCCTGGATCTCGACTTCGAGGACGGCGACGCGCCGCTCTCCGAGGCCGAGGACGTCGAAGCGGTGCTGGCGCGCTTCGACGAGCGCACGGCCGATCTGGAAGCCCTGCTCGTCCAGGCCGAGGGCACGCACCACAGCTCGGTGGTGCAGGAGGAGATCGAGCGCGCCGACGTGGCGCGCGCCCGCTACTTCATCGGGCTGCGGCAGGCGATTCCCCGGGGCGACGTGCGCGCGGTCTCGGAGCTGCAGCGGCTGGTGCTGAGCCATCGCGACAGCAAGAACGCCAGTCGCCACATGATGTCGCTGGCGGACCTGTACTGCGACATGGCCGCCGAGTACGTGGCGGACCGGCCGCCCGAGAGCCTGAGCTTCGACCCGGTGCGCTTCCAGGAGCTGGTGGACTCGGGAGCGCGGCTCTACGAGGTCGTGACCAACCAGGACGGCTCGACCGAGAAGCTCGAGGCCTCGCGCAGCCTCGAGGCCTGCATCGCCTTCGCACTCCAGGTGGATCGTGACCGCTTCACGCCCTAGCCCGCGGTTCGGCTGCGCGCTGGCCCTCGTCCTCTGGCTCGCGGCCGGCTGCGTCGCGCCGGCCGGCCTGCCCGTGCGCTCCGCCGTGGACCCGGGCCACCGCCAGGCGATCGCCGTTCCCGACGTCGCGGACTACACCGCGGCGCGGCTGGCGGCGGCGGCCCTGGCTTCGCAGAGCGGCCGGGGCCTGGACGAGGTCGAGCGGGCGCTGGCGAGCCTGGAGGCGATCGACCGGGTGCTGACCGCCTCGGGCGAGCGGCCCACGGGCCTGAGCCCGGCCGCGCGCGACCTGGCCAACGCCGCCCTGGACGACCGCATGGCCTACCGCGAGGCCACCGACGACCTGCTCGACGAATCGGTGGACCCGGGCCTCGAGGCCCGCCTGGAGATCTTCCAGGACGACGACCTGATGGCCCTGGCCGGCGATCGCATCTGGGATGCCCGGATGATCGAGTTTGCGCGCATCTTCAACGCCCTGGCCGAGCCCGCGGCCCGCTCGATCACGAATCACAACATGGCGCCCTACTACTTCGCCATGGCGCTGATCCAGTACGCCGTCGAGGAGTACCAGGAAGAGCCCCTGACGCTGCAGCAGCGGCAGGCCCTGGGGCTCTGGAAGCAGCACCTGGAGCGCCATCCCGAAGATCCTCGCGCCGAGGAGATCCGGGCCAGGATCGACGAGGCCCAGGCCGAGTGGAACCGCACCTATCACGAGCGCTGGACCAAGCAGGCGGAGAGCGCCCTGGCCGCCGGCGAGAGCCGACTCTCTCTGGTGTTGGCCGACCGGGCGCTGCGCTATCTGCCCGAGGAGGAGCAGGCCTCCGCGCTGCGCGACGCGGCGGCCACCCAGCTGCTGCTGGAGCGCGAGCGGCTGCGCCGCAGCGTCTCGGTGCGTGCCCACGGGAACGTGGCCCCGCCCGGCGGCCGCGAGCTGGCCCTGGCGCTGCTGAGCCCGGACGGCGACCCGGCGGCGGTGGCCCGGTCCCTGCTCGAGGACGATCCGGCCCACCCCCTGGCCGACGAGGCCCGCTTCGCGCTGGCCGGGCAGCTGCTGGAGGCGGGCGAGGAGGACGCTGGCTGGGAGCAGCTCGCAGAGCTGGCCGAGGAGGACGAGTCCAACATGGCCCGGCACGCCCGCCAGCTGGTCGACGATCCCGCGTCGAATCCCCACCTGGCCTTCGAGATCGCCCGCCGCAGCGTGCGCAACGCCAAGCTGCGTCACGCCCTGCTGGGCACCTGGTCCACGGGGCCGCCGAGCCGGGGCCTGCCGAGCTGGCTCGAGTGGGCGCTCGGCCTGCCGGAGCTGCCCAGGAACCTGGCCGGGGCGCCGACACGGCTGCTCCAGCTTCCCTGGGCGCGGGCCGCCGGCCACGAGAGCCTGACCGCCCGCCGGGGGCGCCTCTACCTGGCGCGCTTCCCGGAGGGCGCCCACCGGGAAGAGGTCGAGGAGTGGCTGGTGGGCCACGAGGAGGGCCGCGGCAACTGGCTGGCCGCCCTGGAGCTGCTCCAGGAGTCGGGCGCCGATCCGGCGCGGATCGCCGAGGCTCGCGAGATGGCGTCGCTGCAGTCGCTCCGGGCCGCGCTGCGCCACCCGAGTCGCGCCATGCGCATCGGCCTGCTCCAGCGCATCGGCGAGGAGTTCCCCTTCACCGACGCGGGCCGCGCTGCGGGCCACCGGCTTCGCCGGGAGATCGAGGAGGCCACTCCGCACCGCATCTCGATCTCGCGCGACTACCTGGAGGAGAACCCGGGCCTGGCCGGGCCGCGGGGGCTGGCGCTGCGTCCGGAGCTGCTCGACGGGGTGGTGCGCAACGGAGAGCTGCACCCGGCCGGCGTCGCCCTGCTGGGCGGACGGGTCGTGGAGTTCGCCTTCATCGCTCCGGGCAGCCACGAGGAGGATGCCCCGGAGACGCGCCAGGAGGAGCTCTCCGAGGAGCACCTGGCGCGGGTGGTGGCGCTGCTCGAGGAGACCTCCTTCCGCAATGCGCTGCTCGATCCGCTCGACCAGCAGCTTCCCGACGCCAAGCGCGACCGCTTCTTCGACCAGGCCCGGCTGGGACGCACCGACCTGATCGACAGGCGCCCGGGGGCCAGCTCGAGCTACAGCTTCCGGAGCGTCCGCGAGCGCTACGGCATCCTGCGTCGGCGCGAGTCGATCCTGCCCTTCGACCTGGTGATGCAGGGCTCCTTCACGGATCTCTCGCTGGCCGCCTTCCCGCGCATGCGCCGCCCGCGCAAGACCTCCGACGCCATTCTCTACGAGTAGCCGCTCCGCCCCGCGACGAGGGAACGCCGCGCCTCAGGAATCGGGAGGCGACGGTCGATAGGACCTGCCGATGCGCGGCCACCGGCGAGCTCGTGGGCCCGGGACGGCGGCTCCGGCGGGGGCGCGCTGAGGGTGGGCGAGGAACGCACCCAGGCCCGGGTGCTGGCGGCGGCGAGCCGACCCGAGGCCAGGCGCGACCTGGCGCGCCTCCTGACCCCGCAGCTCGCGGTGGTCGAGTGCCGCTTCGAGGAGCTGGCCGAGCCGGCTTCCCACCTGGATGCGGCGGCCCTGGTGATGCTGCTCGAGGCCGGCGACGGCCCCGAGACGCTGGCGACCGCCCGCGCGGCCCGCGAGCTCCCGGCCGCCACCTCGCTGGTACTGCTGCTCGGGCCCGGCGCAGCCGGGCTGGCCGGGCCGGCCCTGGAGGCCCTGCAGCCGGCCCAGGCCCTGGGCTACCCGATCTCGCAGGAGCTGCTGCGCTTCGCCGTCCGGCGCGCCTTCGCCGCCCACCCGGGCGAGGGCGCCCGCTCCCAGCAGCGCCGCGCCCCGGTGCTGCTCGGGGTGAGCGGCGCCATCCGCCAGATCCTCGCGCAGGTCCGACAGGTGGCCCCCTCGCAGATCCCGGTGCTGATTCTCGGCGAGACCGGCACGGGCAAGGAGTTGGTCGCGCGCGCCCTGCATGCCCAGAGCCCGCGGGCGGAGCGGCCCTTCGTGCCGCTGAACTGTGGCGCCCTTCCGGACCCGCTGCTCGAGAGCGAGCTCTTCGGACACCGCAAGGGAGCCTTCACCGGGGCCAGCCAGGACAAGCGGGGCCTCTTCGAGGCCGCCGACGGCGGCACGCTCTTCCTCGACGAGATCGGAGAGATGTCGCCCGCGCTCCAGGTGAAGCTGCTCCGCGTGCTCGAGAGCCACGAGCTGCGCCCCCTGGGCGAGACGACCGCGAGGCGCGTGGACGTGCGCCTGGTCTCGGCGACCAACCGCGACCTGGAGGCGGCGGTTGAGGAGGGGAGCTTCCGGCAGGACCTCTTCTACCGGATCAACACCTTCGCGATCCAGGTGCCGCCGCTGCGCCGGCGGCGCGTCGACATCCCCTTCCTGGCCCAGCACTTCGCGGAGGAGTTCGGGGCGGCTCACGCGCGCCGCATCACGCTGGACGAGGACTTCATCGAGACGCTGACCCGCTTCGAGTTCCCGGGCAACGTGCGCGAGCTGCGCAACGCCGTCGAGCGCGCCATCGCCCTGGCCGAGCCGGACCAGCCGCTGCGCGCCCACCACCTGGTCTCGGCGACCGGCACCGCGCTGCAGCGGCCCGCGCCGGACGGCAGCCTGCGCGAGCGGGTCGAGCACCTGGAGCGCGAGGTCATCCGCGAGACCCTGGATCGCTGCCAGGGCAGCCGCAGCCAGGCCGCCGAGCGCCTGGGACTCTCGCGCCAGGGCCTCCGCTACAAGATGCGGCGCCTGGGTCTGGCCTCGTAGGCCCGGTCGAGCAGCTCGACCGGGTGCACGACCCGGGCCCGCAGGCCGCGCCCGGCAAGCCCTCGACGCAGCTGCAGCAGGCAGCCCGGGTTGCCGCTGGCGACCAGGTCCGGATCGACCTCGGCCAGGGCGTCGAGCTTGCGCTCGAGCACCGCCTCGGCCATCTCCGGCTGGGTCAGGCTGTAGGTCCCGGCGGCTCCGCAGCAGCCCGCCGCATCGGCGTGGTCGACCAGCTCGAGGCCGGGGATCGCGGCCAGCAGCCGCCGCGGTGCCGCGGCCACCCGCTGGCCGTGGACCAGGTGGCAGGGGTCGTCGTAGCAGACCCGCGCGTCGATCGAGCCGCGCGGCGGCCGCAGCCCCTCGCCGTCGAGCAGCTCGCTCACGTCGCGCACGCCCGCGGCGAAGGCCTCGCCCGCACCGGGCAGCCAGTCTCCCGCCTCCCGCAGCGCGGCGCCGCAGCCGGCGGAGTTCGTCACGACCACGTCCACCCCGGAGAAGGCCCGCAGGTTGCGCGCCGCCAGCTCGGCCGCGGCCTGCGAGTCGCCGGCATGGGCGTGGAGGGCGCCGCAGCAGCCCTGGCTGCGCGGCACGACCACCTCGAAGCCATTGCGGGCCAGCACCCGGAGCGTGGCGCGGTTCACGTCCGCGAAGAGCTGGGCGGCGACGCAGCCGAGCAGCAGGCCGACCCGCCCGCGCCGGCGGCCCTCGGCGGGGACGCGCAGCGAGGGCAGGCGTCGCTCGCGGTGGCCGGGCAGCTGCGGGGAGCTGCGCGCCCAGTCCGAGAGCGGCCGCGGCAGCCAGCTCGCCGCCAGCCGGTCGAGCCGCAGCCGCTGGGCCAGGGCCAGAGCCCCGAAGAGCAGGGCCAGCCGCCCGCGGTGGGGAGCCAGGTGCCGCAGGGCCAGCGACTCGAGGCGCTGGGCCGGAGCCGTGCGCAGCCCCGCCTCGCGCACGGCGGCGCGAGTCTGCTCGAGCAGCCGGCCGTAGCGCACGCCCGAGGGGCAGGCCGTCTCGCAGGCCCGACAGCCCAGACACAGCGAGGCCTCGTCGGCCAGCGCGCCCGCCAGCGGGATCCGGCCCTCGGCGGCGGCGCGCATCAGGTAGATGCGACCCCGCGGCGAGGCCGCCTCGCGACCGGTCTCCCGGTAGGTGGGGCAGGCGGGCAGGCACAGCCCGCAGTGCACGCAGTCGAGCGTGCCGAGCCCGAGCTCCTGCAGCCGACCTGCGGAGACCTCGCCGCTCACAGCCGGCCCGCGCAGCGACCCGGGTTGAGGACGCCGGCCGGGTCGAAGCGCGCCTTCAGCGCCCGCATCAGGGGCAGCCCCCCCGGCTGGCCGAAGACGTCGCGCTGCCCGCGCACCGCCAGCGGCGCGGCCTCCAGGCGCAGGCCGGCCCCGACTCCCGCGGCCAGCTCCTGCAGCGCGCGCCAGGCCTCCTCTCCGCTCGCCTCCGGAGCCGCGGTGTCGATGGCGAGGCGGGCCCAGACCAGCCCCTGCCCCGGGTAGGCGAGCCACTCGGCCCCGACTTCGCGCAGCCCGGCGAGCAGCGGAGCCAGCCGGGAGGCCCCGACCGCCAGCCGGAAGCGCAGCGCCCCCGCCTCGGCCGGCCCCGCCTGCCGGGCGCGCAGGGGCTCCCAGTCCGCGGCCCGACCCGGCAGCGCGCCGCACTCCTCGAGCCAGCGCGCATCGGCCTGCACGTTCGCGTCGACGCCGGCCAGCTCGGCCAGCAGCCGGCAGCCGCCGTCGGCCTCGCCGGCGATCGCGGCGGCGCGGGTCGTGGCGCGGCGCGCCGTGGCCAGGCCCAGCTC
>CAZYOL010000252.1:0-6585 GCA_964649065.1 uncultured Spirochaetales bacterium | reverse complement strand
CCCCCGGCAGACCGCGGGCAGCCTAGTCGGGGGACTTCTCGCAGCGCACCACCACCACCGTGGTGTTGTCGTCGCCGCCGCGCGAGTTGGCCAGCCGGATCAGCCGGTCGCAGCCGATATCGAGATCGGCGTTCGCCAGCAGCGTGCGCGCGATCTCGGCGTCGGTCACCAGGCCGGTCAGCCCGTCCGAGCACAGCACGAAGAGGTCGCCCTCGGCGGGCGTCAGCTCCGCCAGGTCGGCCTGGACGTCCCGCCGCACGCCGAGGGCGCGGGTCAGCACGTGGCGGTGCGGGTGACCGCGGGCATCGCGCTCGCTGATCTCCCGGCGCCGCACCAGCTCGGCGACGAAGGAGTGGTCGTCGGTGAGCTGGCGGATGCGCTCGGCGCGCAGCAGATAGGCGCGGCTGTCGCCGACGTGGGCCAGGGCGACCCGGTCGCCGCCCACCAGCAGCGCGACCAGCGTCGTCCCCATTCCGGACAGCTCGGTCCGGACGCGGGCCGTGCCGTAGACCGCGCGGTTGGCGGCCGCCACCGCGTAGCGCAGCTTGTCGGTGAGGGTGGCCGTGGCGCCCTCGAGCGTCCTCAGGGCGCCCACCGCGGCCTCGGCCGCCAGCTCCGCGGCCACCTGCCCGGCCACGTGCCCCCCCATGCCGTCCGCCACCAGGAAGAGGCCGAGATCCGGGGCCAGCGCGTAGCGATCCTCGTTGGCGCGGCGCCGGAGCCCGACGTCGCTGCGCGCGGCCGCTCGGAGCATCATCTGAGGGGCTGACCTCCGGTCTCGGGGCGTCTCGTGGGCTCATCGGTGCCCCGAAGGGCACGCTTGACCGGCTTCGCGCCGGGCGCCGGCAACCCCCTGGACGAGCGGGCGCAGAAAGCATTCAATCCGGGGGGTTCCCGCGTCGATACACTGCCGGGAGATTTCTCATCGGGGCGCGGTCCGGCGCCTCGGATCCGGGGGGGATTCATGCCCAAGACCCTGCTGCTCGCAGACGACAGCGTCACCATCCAGAAGGTCGTCGGGATCAGCTTCGCGAGCGAGGACGTGAACCTCGTCACGGTGGACAACGGCGACGACGCGCTGCTGAAGGCCCGGGAGAGCCACCCGGATCTGGTGCTCGCCGACGTCGTGATGCCGGGCATGAACGGCTACGAGGTCTGCGAGGCCCTGAAGGCCGACCCCGCCCTGCGCCACGTGCCGGTCGTGCTGCTGACGGGCACCTTCGAGGCCTTCGACGAGGAGCGCGCGCGGCGCGCCGGCGCCGCGGCGCACGTGTCGAAGCCCTTCGAGGCCCAGCGCCTGGTCGACCTGGTGCAGCGGCTGCTCACCGAGGCGCCGCCGCCCGCGGCCGCCACGCCGGCTCCGGCCGCCCCCGAGGTCGCGGCAGCGGCTCCGCCGGTCGCCGCGCCGGTGCAGGCCGAGGCGCCCCTGGCCTCCCCGGAGGACAGCTTCGACTTCTTCGACGACGAGCTGGGCGCCGTGAACACCCCGGTGCCCGGCGAGCTGGAGGCCGCCCCGGCGGCCGCCTCGCCGAGCCCGCAGCCCGGGCCCGCCGGCCCGGCCGCAGCCAGCGCTCCCGCAGCGCAGCCCGAGGCCTCGCTCGACGTGGACACCGGCGACTTCGCCTTCGGCGAGCCGGAGCCCGCCGACGCGCCGCTGCCGGCCCTGCGCGAGACGCCCTCGCTCGGCAGCGCCTCGCCGCTCTCCGCCCTGCCCGACGCTCCCGGCGACTACACGGTGGCGATTCTCCCCGAGGAGGACGAGGCCCCGGCGGCGGGCGAGCCGGAGCCGCTCCTGCTCACCCCGGAGCCCGAGCTCGGGGACACGCCGCCTCTTCCCGGCCGCGAGGATGGCCTGGATTTCGCCTTCGAGAGCGGGGGACCCGACGAGGACCTGGTGGATGCCGGAGATTTGGCCCAGGACGCGGTCGTGGACCCCTCCGGCGTCTCGGGCTTCGACATCTCCTCCTCGGACCTGGGGGATCCGCTGGCCACCGGCCCCACCGGACCGGTCCCGGCGACCGCCGTCGAGGAGGCGGCCCGTCGCGAGCCCGAGCCCAGCGTGCTCGAGGATCTCGAGCCGCTGATGGACGCAGAGCCCCTGGCCGAGCCCTTCGACGACACGGCCCCGGGCCCGGCCCTGCGCGGCTCCGAGCCCGAGCCCACCGTCGACCTGGCCCCCGGCGGGGCTCCGGAGCCGGAGCGGCCGAGCTTCGAGGCGCCGGCCGCCGCTCCTGCTGCGCCCCCCGAGCCCGAGCCACAGGGCTTCCAGGCGCCGCCCGAGCCGAGCTTCCAGGCGCCGCCCGAGCCGCGGCTCCCGGAGCCGGAGCGCGCCCCGGAGCCGAGGGAGTGGCCCGAGCCCGCTCGCGTCCCGGTCGAGAGCGGCGAGCTGCGTCCCGAGGTCATCGCCGCGGCCCTGGAGCCTGCCCTGCGCGCACGGCTCCACGACACGCTCGAGAAGATCGCCTGGGAGTCCTTCAGCGAGGTCACCGAGAAGATCGTCCAGCAGGCCATCGAGCGGGTGGAGAAGGTGGCCTGGGAGGTGGTGCCCCAGCTCGCGGAGACCCTCGTGCGCGAGGAGATCCGCAAGATGAAGGGCGAGAGGCGCTAGACTGGCCGGGTGACCGGCGTCTCCACCCCCCCGCCGGAGCTGCCTCCGGAAGCCACCTGGCTGCCCCTGGTGGAGCTGGCCCTCGCCGAGGACCTGGGCCCCGGCGACGCCACCAGCCGGCTCGTCCTCGGGCCCGAGGCGGAGGGCCGCGCGGTCGTCGAGGCGCGCAGCGAGCTGGTGGTCTGCGGCCTGGCCGTGGCCGAGGCGGTCTTCCTGGCCGTCGACCCGGACCTCGAGCTGGAGCCCCAGGCCGAGGAGGGCCACCGGCTGCCTCCGGGCGCCCCCCTGGCGCGGGTGAGCGGCCCCCTGCGGAGCCTGCTGGCCGCGGAGCGCACCGCCCTCAACTTCCTGATGCGCACCTGCGGCGTCGCGACCCACGCCCGGCGCTTCGTCGAGCGCGTGCGGGGCACGGGGGTGCGCATCGTCGACACCCGCAAGACCCTCCCCGGCTGGCGCAGCCTCGACAAGTACGCGGCGGCCGTCGGGGGCGCCCAGAACCACCGCGTGGGCCTCTTCGACGGCATCCTGCTGAAGGACAACCACGTCGCGGCCGCCGGCGGGGTCGCCCTGGCGACGAAGGCGGCCTGCGCCGGGGCTCCGGCCGGCCTGCGCGTGCAGGTGGAGGTCGAGTCCGAGGCGGAGGCCCTGGAGGCCGTCGAGGCCGGCGCGGATTTCCTGCTGCTCGACAACTGCGACCCGGACACGCTGCGGCGCATCGCGGCCCGTCTGGGCGACCGGGCGCTGCTCGAGGCGAGCGGCGGCGTAACCCTGGAGAACGTGCGCGCGGTGGCCGAGACGGGCGTCCAGCGCATCTCGATCGGCGCCCTCACCCACTCCGCACCCGCCGCGGACGTGGCCCTGGAGATCGAGTCGGAGCCCCCGGTCGGAGGGGTGCGGGCTTGAGCGTCGGGCCGGCGCGGGTCCTCCGGGCCCTCCGCAGCGCCGGCGGTGAGGTCTGCTCGGGCGAGGTGCTCTCCGATGCGCTGGGCGTCAGCCGGGCGCAGGTCTGGAAGGACGTCGAGACGCTGCGCGCGCGCGGCTACACGATCGAGGCCTCGGCCGGCGGCGGCTACCGCCTCGCGGCCCGCCCCGACCGCCTCTACCCGGAGGAGCTCGAGGAAGGGCTCGAGACGCAGTGGCTGGCGCGAGACCTGCGCTGGCTCGACAGCACCGACTCCACCAACCGGGTGGCCCTCGAGCTGGCTCGCGCCGGCGCCGCCCACGGCACGACCGTCGTGGCCGAGGGCCAGACCGCCGGCCGCGGCCGCCTCGGGCGCTCCTTCTTCTCGCCGCCCTACCTGAATCTCTACACCTCGATCGTGCTGCGCCCGCGGGCCACCACCGCCGAGGCCCCGGTCTGGATCCTGGCGGCCGCCGTCGGCGTAGCCGACGCGGTCCGCGCCCAGCTCGACGAACCGGACCGGGTCGAGATCAAGTGGCCCAACGACGTGCTGATCGACGGCCTCAAGACCTCCGGGATCCTGATCGAGCTGGGCGCCGAGGCCACGCGCATCGAGTACCTGGTGCTCGGCATCGGCGTCAACCTGAACGTCGAGCGCGAGAGCTTCCCCGACGAGTTCCGCAGCCGCGCCACCAGCCTGCGCAGCGCCCTCGGGCGCCGGATCGACCGGGCGAACTTCGCTCGCAGCCTCTACGGCTGCCTGGAGCGGGCCCTCGACCGCTGCGCCGCCGAGGGCTTCGAGGCCCTGCGCCCCCGCTTCGAGGCCTGCTTCCGCATGCTGGGCCGGTGGGTTCGCGTGCTCGAGCCCGGCGACGGCGTCCGCGAGGGCACGGTGCGCGGCATCGACCACGACGGCGCCCTGCTGCTGGAAGCGCAGGGCCGGCTGCAGCGCATCGTCGCTGGAGACGTGACGCTGGCGAAGGAGACCCCGTGACCTGTCTGCTGGTCGTCGACATCGGCAACACCAACGTCTCGCTGGGCGTCTTCGACTACGCCGCGGGCCGCGGCAAGCTGGCCGAGCACTGGCGCATCGGCACCCAGCGCGAGGTGACCTCCGACGAGGTCTCGCTGGTAGTGCGGGCGCTCTTCGATCAGGCGAGCCGCCGCAACGACGACGTCACCGACGTCATCATCTCGAGCGTGGTGCCGCCGCTGCTGCCGATCTGGGAGCGGGTCTGCAGCAAGACCTTCGACCGACCCGCGCTGGTGGTGGGCCCGGGCGTCCGCACGGGCATGCCGGTGCGCTACGAGAACCCGCGCGAGGTCGGCGCCGACCGCATCGTCAACGCGGTCGCGGCCTTCGAGATGCTCGGCGGCCCGGTGATCGCCGTCGACTTCGGAACCGCCACCACCTTCGACTGCGTCTCCCGGGAGGGCGAGTACCTGGGCGGCGTGATCTTCCCCGGCATGCACACCTCGATGGAGGCGCTCTTCGAGCGCGCCTCGATGCTGCACCGGGTCGAGATCGCCCGGCCCAAGAGCGTGATCGGCAAGACCACCACCGCGGCCCTGCAGGCCGGCCTGCTCTTCGGCTATGCGGGCCTCGTCGACTCGATGGTGGAGCGGATCCGCGGCGAGCTGGGCGCCGAGGCCCGGGTGGTGGCCACCGGAGGCCTGGCCGGACGCGTGGCCGCCGAGAGCCAGGCCATCGAGCGCACCGAGCCCTTCCTGACCCTGGAGGGCCTGCGGATCATCTTCGAGAAGAACCGCAGCGCCGCCGGCGGCCGTCGAAAGGAGACGACATGAAGAACGTGAAGGTCAGCGACACCCGGAGCTTCGCCCTGATCGGGCACGCCGGGGACGGCAAGACGTCGACGGGCGAGGCCCTCCTCTTCGCCGCGGGAGCCCAGCCGACCCAGGGCTCGGTGAGCGACGGCAGCTCGGTGCTGAACTTCCTGCCGGAGGAGAAGGAGCGACAGACCAGCATCAGCTCCGCCGTCTACGGCTTCGACTGGAAGGGGCAGCACCTGACCCTGGTCGACACGCCCGGCGACGCCAATTTCCAGGCCGACGCCGCCATCGCCCTGCGCGCCGTGGACGGGGCGATCCTGGTGGTCTCGGCCGTCGACGGCCCGAAGGTCGGCACCGAACGGCTGTGGCGAGCCGCCAGCGAGAGCGGCGTCGCCTGCCTGGCCTTCGTGAACGGCATGGATCGGGAGCGGGCGGACTTCGGGGCCGCGGCGACGGCCCTGCAGGAGCTCGGCGCCAAGACGGCCGTCGTGACCCTGCCGATCGGCGCCGGGCCCGAGCTCGAAGGCGTGATCGACCTGCTCCACATGAAGGCCCACACCGCGGCGAGCGAGGCGGAGATCCCGTCGGAGCTGGCCGAGGCGGCGGCCTCGGCCCGGGAGACCCTGGTGGAGGCGGTGGCCGAGTGCGACGACGGCCTGCTGGAGAAGTACCTCGAGGAGGGCGAGCTCTCGGAGGACGAGGTGGCCCTGGGCCTGGTGACCGGAGCCCGCTCCGGCGCGCTGCTCCCCGTGCTCTGCGGCTCGGCCACCCAGCCGGTCGGCATCGGTGCGCTGCTGCGGAGCGTCGGCGAGCTGCTGCCCTCGCCGGCCGATCGCGGCTCCTGGCCCGCCCGTCCGCTGGACGGAGACGGGGAGACCCAGATCGAGCCGGCCCCCGAGGCCCCCTTCTCCGCCGTGGTCTTCAAGACCCTGGTGGACCGCTACGCGGGCACTCTCTCGGTCTTCCGGGTGGTCTCGGGCACGGTCCACGCCGACATGCCCGTCCTCGACGCCACCAGCGGCGCCAAGGAGCGGCTCGGCAAGCTGCTGCTGCTGCAGGGCGGCGAGCACCAGGAGGTTCCGGACGCGGGCCCGGGCGACGTGGTGGCCGTGGCCAAGCTCAAGTCGGTGCGGACGGGCCACGTCCTGTGCGCCGAGAAGGGGGGCGCCCGACTGGCCGAGATCCCGGTTCCCGAGGGTGTGATGTCCTATGCCATCCGCGCGAAATCGAAGGGAGACGAGGATAAAGTCCATGCCTCGCTCGGCCGACTGGTGGAGGAGGATCC
>CAZYOL010000251.1:0-6595 GCA_964649065.1 uncultured Spirochaetales bacterium | reverse complement strand
CGGCCGGGGCGACGGCGACCCCGACGTAGCCCGGGCAGTGGGAGATGCTGCCGACGAAGCCTTCGGGCCAGCAGGGCACGCGATCTTCGTCGGGGAGCAGCGGGAAGTCGACGACGCCGAGCCGCGCGAGGGCCTCCCGGGCGCAGCGGCGCCCCGCCGCGAACTCGCGCCTGCGCTTCTCGCCGGCGTGACGAATGCAGTCCGCCTCGCGCGGGTGGAGGCCGTCGTCGGCCCTGGCCCCCGTCGCCTCGACCGTGACGACGCCGTTGGGGAAGCGCGCGCGGAGCACGCTCGGGAGCATACCGCCCGGCGGGCCGGACGCTGCGCCCGGCCCGCCCGCGGCGTCACTCGGCGGTGGCGGGCGTCCGCGGGCCGGAAGGCGCATCCGGAGCGCCCCGGAAGACGGGCCGCTCGCCGGCTCCCGTCGTGGTGTAGGCGCTCTCGGCGTGCAGGGCCAGGTCGAGGCCGGTCTCCTCGTCCTCCTCGTGGACGCGCAGGCCCACCAGGGCCTCCACGGCCTTGAGGATCGCGAAGGTGCCGAGCCCGGCGAGCAGATAGGTGGCGAGCACCCCGATCAGCTGCTCCACGACCTGTCCGACATTGCCGTTCAGCAGCCCTCCGGCCTCGGTGAGCTGGGTGGAGGCGAAGATGCCGGTGGCCAGTGCGCCCCAGGTGCCGCCCACCCCGTGCACGCCGACGACGTCGAGGGAGTCGTCGAAGCCCAGACGGCTCTTGAGGCCCACCGCCAGGTAGCAGAGCACGCCCGCCAGCCCGCCGATCGGAATCGAGGCCCAGGGCTCCACGAAGCCCGCGCCCGGCGTGATGGCGACCAGGCCCGCGACCGCGCCGGTGGCCGCCCCGACGGCGGTCGGCTTGCCGCTGCTCGTCCACTCCATGAGCATCCAGCCGAGCACGGCGGCGCCCGTGGCCGTGTTCGTGTTGACGAAGGCGACGGTGGCCACGCCGTCGGCGGCCAGGGCGCTGCCGGCATTGAAGCCGAACCAACCCACCCAGAGCAGGGCGGCGCCGATGACGACGAAGGGCACGTTGTGCGGGGGCATGGGCGCGCGGCCGTAGCCGCGTCGCTGCCCCAGGAGCAGGGCGGCCACCAGGGCCGACATGCCCGAGGAGATGTGGACGACCGTCCCGCCGGCGAAGTCGAGGGCGCCGCGGGCGCCGAGCCAGCCCCCGCCCCACACCCAGTGCGTGAGCGGCGAGTAGATCAATGTGGACCACAGCAGCACGAAGAGCAGGAAGGCCGAGAACTTCATGCGCTCCGCGATCGCCCCCACGATCAGGGCCGGCGTGATGATCGCGAACATCAGCTGGAAGACCATGAAGAGCTGGTCGGGAATCGTCCCCGCCATGCCCGGCTCGGTCCAGCTCACTCCGACCAGGCCGAGAAAGGCGGGCGAGAAGCCGAAGAGGCCGGCCACGTCGTCGCCGAAGGCGATGGAGTAGCCCCAGAGCACCCAGGTGACACTGACGAGTGCTGCGGTGACGAAGCACAGCATCAGGATCGACAGCACGTTCTTGGCCCGCACCAGACCCCCGTAGAAGAGGGCCAGACCGGGGATCGTCATCATCAGGACGATCGCCGAGCTGGTGAGGATCCAGGCCACGTCGCCGGCGACGAGGCCGGCTTCGGCGGTCTCCTCGGCGGCGGCGCGGCCCGCGCTGGCGACCACGCGGAGGGCGGCGGCCAGGCCGAAGAGGCTGCGGAGCCAGGGGCGCATGGGGTCTCCTTCGCGAGCCGTCGGATCGAGCTTCGGGTGGGCGCGGCTCGCGGGCCCACCGGGCAGAGCCCGGAGCAAGAGGTGTGCCATTTCTGGCACGCGCCGAACGCCGCCCGCTCGCCTACGTGTAGCCCGCCCTGGCCCGATCCTGCCCATTTCGGCCGCAGCGCCTGCTCAGCGAGCGTGCAGAATGCGGCTCAGTCGTCGCCGGCGGGGCGCGAGCGGCCCCGCTTCAGGTCGCTGCGGCGGCGCTTCTGCCGCAGCCGCCGCTCGCGCGAGGACCGGCTCGGGCGGGTGGCCCGGCGGACGCTGGGGGCGGCGATGCCGGAGCGCTCGAGCTCGGCCAGGCGCTGGCGGGCCAGCTCGCGGTTTCGCGCCCGGCTGCGGTGGCGTCCGGCGTGCACCACCAGCTCTCCGGCGCGGGTCAGGCGGCCGGCCAGGCGCTGGCGGAGTCGCGCGCGACGGACCGGCCCCAGCACGGCGCTGGCCAGGGCGTTCCAGCGCAGCGTCACCCGCGTGCTCGACGTGTTGACGTGCTGGCCCCCCGGGCCGCTCGAGCGGCTGGCCGTCTCGTGCAGCTCCGTTTCCGGGATCACCACGCCCGGACGGATCTCGAGGTCCTGCCCCGGCACGCCGCCAGGCTGACCGAGTGGCTGGGCGCGGGCAAGTCGGCCCCTCGCCGGATCCTCGCGGCTGGTCGCCGTGTCGATTAGGTCCCATTCTCCCGGCCCCAACCCGAGCCCGAGACCCAGGGAGAGGAGCTGAGCATGAGCCAGTCGGCCGAGGAGACCCGCATCGAGCGCGACTCGATGGGCGAGATGGAGGTGCCCGCCTGGGCCCTGTGGGGAGCCTCGACCCAGCGGGCCGTGCTCAACTTCCCGGTCAGCGGCGAGCGCTTTCCGCGGCGCTTCGTCGAGGCCCTCGGCGTGATCAAGGGCGCCTGCGCCGCCACCAACGCCGAGCTGGGCGTCGTGGACGCGAAGCTCACCGGGGCCATCGAGGCCGCGGCCCGCGAGGTCGCCGACGGCGATCTCGACGATCACTTCGTGCTCGACGTCTTCCAGACCGGCTCGGGCACCTCGTCGAACATGAACGCCAACGAGGTGATCGCCAACCGCGCCGCCCAGATCCTGGGCGATGGCGCGCCGCGCGTACATCCCAACGACCACGTCAACCAGAGTCAGTCTTCGAACGACGTGATTCCGACGGCGCTGCACGTCGCCGCCCGCCAGTCGATCCATCGGGATCTGCTGCCGGCGCTGCGCAAGCTCCACGCCTGCCTGGATGCCAAGGCCCGCGAGTTCGACGACGTCGTCAAGATCGGCCGCACCCACCTGATGGATGCCACCCCGGTGCGGCTCGGCCAGGAGTTCGCGGGCTTCGCCCGGCAGATCGAGCTCGGCATCGAGAGGGTGCTCGCCGCCGCCGACGGGCGGGGGGAGCTGGCCCTGGGGGGCACCGCGGTGGGGACGGGGCTCAATCGCCCGGTGGACTTCCCGGCCAAGGCGATCGCGCGCATCAGCGCCGCCACCGGCCTCGAGTACCGCGAGGCCGCCGATCACTTCGAGGCCCAGGGCGGCCGCGACGCGGCCGTCCAGGCCAGCGGGGCGCTCAAGACCCTGGCGGTGGCCCTCTACAAGATCGCCAACGACGTGCGGCTGCTCGGCTCGGGCCCGCGCTGCGGGCTGGGCGAGCTGCAGCTCCCGGCGCTGCAGCCGGGCTCCTCGATCATGCCGGGCTAGGTGAATCCGGTGATCTGCGAGTCCGTCACCCAGGTCTGCGCCCAGGTGATCGGCAACGACGCCGCCATCGCCGTGGGCGGCCTGTCGGGTCACCTGGAGCTCAACGTCTTTATCCCGGTGATCGCCCGCAACCTGCTGGAGTCGATTCGCCTGCTGGGGACGGTCTCCGAGCTCTTCGTGGACAAGTGCCTCGACGGCATCGAGGCCAACCGCGAGCGCGCGGCCTCGCTGATCGAGGGCAGCCTGGCCATGGTGACCGTGCTGGCGCCGGTGATCGGCTACGACCAGGCGGCGGCCATCGCCAAGGAGTCCTTCCAGACCGGCCGCACCGTCCGCGAGCTGTGCCTCGAGAAAGAGGTGGTGCCGGCCGCGGAGCTCACGCGCCTGCTCGAGCCCCGCAGCCAGACCGAGCCCGGGAGCTGAGGCGTGGCGACTCGAGTCGAGTTCTACTTCGACTACGGGAGCCCCTTCAGCTACTTCGCGCAGCAGCAGATCGGCGGGCTCTGCCAGCGCCACGGCGCCGAGCTCGCCTACCGCCCCGTGCTGCTGGGCGGCCTCTTCAAGGCCACCGGCAACCACTCGCCCATCCAGGAGCCCGTCGCCGCCAAGCGGGCCTACACGGGGCTCGCGCTGCGCCGCTGGGCGCGCCGCGCGGGCGGGCCCTTCCAGATGAATCCCCACTTTCCCATCGACACGCTCGCCCTGATGCGCGCCGCCGTGGCGGCGGAGCGCGAGGGCGTCTTCCCCGCCTACCACGCGGCGGTCTTCCCCGCCATGTGGGCCGAGGGGCTCGACATGGGCGAGCCCGAGGTGGTGGCCGAGCGGCTGGGGCGGGCCGGACTCGACGGCGCGGCGCTGCTCCAGGCGGCGGCGACGCCGGAGGTCAAGGCCGAGCTCAGGCGGCGCACCGAGGAGGCCGTGGCGCGGGGCCTGTTCGGCGTGCCCAGCTTCTTCGTGGGCGAGGAGATGTTCTTCGGCAACGACCACCTGCCCTTCGTCGAAGAGGCGCTGCGCTAGGGGCCTGCACGGCAGAGGCGGCGGCGGCCGCGCCGCTGCGGCCAAAGGCTCTCTTCCGCCCCGTTTGTGGTAAGACTCTGCCCCATTCGAGACGGGAAGGGAGCACGCATGGAGAACCTGCTCTCGGCGCTGTTGGTGGGAAGCTGGGGCGGCTGGGTCGTCGACCTCGCGGCCCTGGTCGGGCGCGCGGCGATCGGCGTCTGCTTCGTGATCCACGCGCTGGGGAAGCTCGGCCTGGTCGGAACCGGCAGCATGAAGGGCTTCGTGGAGTGGCTGCGCGAGCTGGGCGTGCCCCACCCGGCGCTCCAGGCCCGCCTGGCGATGCTGGCCGAGCTGGGCGGCGGCACCGCCCTGGCGTTCGGCTTCCTCACGCGCCCGGCCTGCCTGCTGCTGATCTTCACCATGATCCAGGCCACTCGAATCGGTCACAAGGGCGCCGGCTACCTCATCACCAACGAGCCGCCCGGCGCCGAGTACACGATCAACCTGGCCGTGGTCTGCGGCATCCTCTTCCTGCTGGGGCCGGGCGTCGTCTCGCTGGACTTCCTGCTCTTCTAGGCCGGCCCGGGTCGTGGCCGGCTGCGCTGCGCGAGGGCCGAGCGGGCCAGCTCGCGGCTGGCCTCGTCGGCCTCGTCGCGGGCGGCCTCCTGCAGCCGCGCCTCCACGGCGGCCGGCGGAGCCAGCAGGCCCGCCAACGCCGTGAGGGCCGCTCGCCGCAGCGGCGGCTGCACGGCGCGCGAGGCCTCGAGCAGGGCTGCGGCCGCCCCGGGATCGTCCGGGGCCAGCTCGCGCAGGCAGTGACAGGCCATGCAGCGCAGCCGCAGCGGCTCGCCGGTCCGGACCAGCCCGCCCACCAGCGTGGCCACCTCCGGGTGCAGCCGACCGGTCTCCACCAGCAGGCGCGCCGCGCGCCAGCGCAGCTCGCGTGCCTCGTTGCCGAGGACACCGACGAGTGCCGGGAGCAGGGCCGGGCCGGGCGGCTCGAGCCGCGCGTGGGCCCAGGCCGCGTGGAAGCGCGCCAGCGCTCCCGGCGCGCGCAGCCCCCGGCGAAGCGCCGCCGAGACGTCGTGCTCGCGCCCGATCGCCACCAGCGCCTCGACGGCGGCGCTCGCCACGGAGCGCTCCGCGTCGCCCAGGGCCTCGACCAGGGCGTCGACCAGCACCACCGCTGCCGGGTCCTCGGGCGCCTCGCGACAGGCCCGAGCTCGCTCCTCGGCTCGCGGGCTCGCCAGTCGCTCGACGATCGGATGGCCCATGCCGGCAGCCTACTCGGAGGTCGCCGGCGTCGCCGGTGCCAGGAGTGTCTCGACGGAGACCGCCTCGACCGAGCTGCGCAGCTCCGCCTCCCAGGCCTCGACGGAGCGCTGCAGGCGCTCGACCTCCGACGGGTGCGCCGCCGCCACGTCCCGGCTGTCGGCGGGGGCGCCCGCCGGATACAGCCGCACCAGGCGAGGGCTGCGGAACCACAGCAGCCACCAGCTCGCATCGCGTGCGAAGAAGGCCGGGTCGGCGCCCAGGGCGCCCGGTCGCCAGCGCGCATCGGCCGGGCGCCGCGCGCGCTCCATGCGCCCGGCCACGAGCGCCCGGCCCGGCACCGCGCCCCCTTCGAGGGCCGCGCGCAGGCTACGGCCCGTGAGCAGAGGAGGCCGCCGGGCGCCCGCGTAGTCCAGGAGCGTGGCCACCGCGTCCGGGCTCGACACGAGATCGTGGAGGCGCCGCGGTCGTATTCCGGGGCCGTGTACGAGGAGTGGGGTCCGGAAGCCCGGCTCGTGCATGCTGAGCTTGCCGCGTGCGCCGCCCAGCCCGTCGCGTCGCGGAACTTCGCTCTCCCAGCCGTTGTCGACGAGGAAGACGACCAGGGTCC
The DNA here is from genome assembly GCA_964649065.1 of uncultured Spirochaetales bacterium. Taxonomy (GTDB): domain Bacteria; phylum Myxococcota_A; class UBA9160; order UBA9160; family SMWR01; genus CAZYOL01. The sequence goes on along the minus strand of CAZYOL010000251.1, from coordinate 236 downwards.
GGCCCGCCAGGTCGCGCTCTTCCAGGGCCGCGAGCACGTCGCCCACGAAGCGGTCGAAGCGAGTGCAGCTGGCGTAGTAGGCGGCGCGGTGGGCCGGCAGGCCGGCCTCCAGATAGGGCTGCCGCAGCGAGGCGGGGGCATCGTGGGGGAGGTGGGGCAGGGGCGGGGCCAGCCACAGGAAGAAGGGCACCTCTCCGCTCCGGGCGCCCGGACCGCCCTCGTTCAGGAAGCGCAGC
>CAZYOL010000250.1:0-6596 GCA_964649065.1 uncultured Spirochaetales bacterium | reverse complement strand
GTGCTGGCGCAGGCGGCGTTGATCTGGGTGTTGGGGCCGCGGGCGCCGATGTACTCGGCGAGCTGCGAGTGCCCCATGGCCAGCACGCGGAACAGGAAGCGCCGATCGAAGCGGTAGCCGCGCTCCTGGCGCGCCTGCTCGAGCTCGTGGATGCGCCGATCGATCTCGCTGGAGAGGCCCCCGGCAGCGTCGCCCGCGCCCGCGGCGCGCGAGCGCAGGGACTGCAGGATCTCCAGCTCCGCATCCCAGGCCCGCGACTCGCCGAAGCGCGTCAGCTCGTCCGCGAAGGAGTCGAAGCCGGGGAAGACGGAGGCGAAGATCACGCCCGTCTCGTCGCGCAGGGCCTCGGGGAGCATCCAGCGCTCGGGCAGCAGCGTTCCCTTGTGGGTGGTCCGGTAGTGCATGACCAGCGGGATGCCCGCGTCCCGCAGGGCATCGAGGCCCGCCGCCACCGCCAGCTTCGTGACCGCGTCGAAGGCCTCGATGCGGTCGGCGGAAACTCCGTACTCCGCCTCCAGGTCGACCGTCCCGGCGCGGGCGGCCAGCTTGATGACCTCCGCAGAGCTGCCGATCGCCTCGAAGTGGGGGTCTCCGCCTTCCCCCTTGACCAGACGCGTGATGTGCTTGTCGACCATCGCATGGCGGAAGCGCGTCGGGATCAGGTCGATCTCCTGCTCCCCGTCGAGGATGTACTGCGCGTTGCGATCGTCGAAGACGCGCTCGCGGCCGGGCAGCCCCAGTGAGGCGCCGGTCACCACGGTCGGCTCGGAGCCGGCAGGCCCGTCGTCCTCGCGCAGCAGCCGGGCTCCGCGCTCGACGAACTCGGCGAACATCCGTCCCAGCTCCGCGTAGCGATCCGCCGGCAGGGAGGTGGCCGGCGGCGGCGCGGACGCAGCCACCGCGGGCGTCGGGGCCGGCGTGGCCGCCGGCGCGGCGACTTCGACCGGTCGCGCGGGCTGCTCGCGCCGGCCCACTCCCAGGCCCCCCGCCCACAGCCCACAGAGGGCCTGGTTGAAGGAGGGCCGATCGTGGAGCTTCGGATGGTTGGTGAAGAGCGCCGACACGCCCTCGCGCTCGCCGAGCACGTCCACGGCGAAGCCGTGGAGCGCCTTCTTGGGACCCACCTCGACGAAGATGCGCGCCCCCTCGGCGTACAGGGTCTCCAGGCCCTTCACGAACTGGACCGGCGAGGCCACCTGGGCGGCCAGCAGGTCGATCATCTTCGGCACCGCGTCGGCCGCCATCGGGTAGAGCTCGCCGGTCAGGTTGCCCACCAGCGGGATCTGCGGCGGGGCCAGGCGCAGGCGCTCGAGCGTGCGGCGCAGCGGCTCGCTGGCCGGCGCCACGATGGAGGTGTGGAAGGCGTGGCTGACCGGGAGCTCCACGACCTGGTGGCCGGCCTCGACCAGCTGGCCGACGGCGCTCTCCACCGCCGCGCTGGCGCCCCCGATCACGCACTGATTGCCGCTGTTGATGTTGGCGATGACGACGTTGCCGTCGATCGAGGCCAGCATCTCCTCGACCTCGCCGAGCGGGGCGAAGACCGCCGCCATGCGGCCCTTGTCCTCGATCTCCAGGCTGGCCATTTCGCGCCCGCGGGCGCTCACCGCCTCCAGGGCGTCCGAGAAGGGCAGACATCCCGCTGCCACCAGGGCGCCGTACTCGCCCAGGCTGTGGCCCATCACCAGGTCCGGCACGATTCCCCAGCTCGCGAGCAGGCGCGTGAGCGCCGTATCCACGGCCAGCACGGCGGGCTGGGTGATCTCGGTGCGCCGCAGCTCGGCCTCGGCGGCCCGCAGCGCCGCCTCGTCCCGGGGATCCACGAAGATGATCTCCGAGAGCGGTCGACCGATCAGGGGCTCCATGGTGCGATCGGCCTCGGCGAAGGTCTCGGCGACGATCGGCTCGCTCTCGCGCAGCTCGCGCAGCATGTTCGGGTACTGGGAGCCCTGGCCGGTGTAGAGGAAGGCGGTCTTCGGCGCGCCGCCGCGGCCGTGGAAGACCCCCTGGGCCGCCAACGCCCTCCACATGGGCACCGCCGAGGCGGCCGGAGCGTCCAGGGCCCGCAGGGCCCGCGCGCCCTTGCTCGCCAGCTCGGCCGCGTCGGCGTAATCGATCGCGATCCGCTCGGCCGCGCGCAGCGCGGCCTCGAGAGGCGCCTCGGGCGCGGGCGCGCGCCCCGCCTCGGCCTCCGCCACCACCTGCGCGAGCCGGGCGCGCAGCGCGGCGGCATCGGCCTCGCCGAGGACGAGTGCCCCGCGCGGCGGGGCGCCGAGCTCGCGAAGCGAAGGCGCGGCCTCGGGCGCAGTACCCGGCACGGCCACGCTGCGAGGCCTGGCCAGGCGACCCGGCTGGTACTCCTCCAGCACCGCGTGGTAGTTGGTGCCCCCGAAGCCGAAGGCCGAGACGCCTGCCCGCCGCACACCGTCCGGCGGTGCATCCCAGGGCTTGGTCTCCGTGTTCACCACGAAGGGCGAGTGGGCGAAGTCGATGCTGGGATTGGGACGCTCGCAGTTGAGGCTGGGCGGCAGCACCTTCTCGTGCAGCGCCAGGACGGTCTTCAGCAGCCCCGCCCCGCCGGCAGCGCCCTTCAGGTGGCCGATGTTCGACTTGACGGAGCCCAGCCCGATCGAGCCGATGGCCGCGCCGGCGCCGCCGAAGACGCGGCTGAGCGACTCCACCTCCACCACGTCTCCCACCCGCGTCGAGGTTCCGTGCCCCTCGACCAACGTGGCGCTGGCGGGCGAGAGACCGGCGTCGCGCCAGGCGCGCTCGATGGCGAGCTGCTGGCCCACCGGGTTCGGCGCGGTGATGCCCTTGCCGCGTCCGTCGCTCGAGCCGGCCACGCCCCGCAGCACCGCGTAGATGCGGTCGCCCTGGGCCTCGGCGTCGGCCAGGCGCTTGACCAGGAAGAAGGTCGAGCCCTCCCCCATCACGAAGCCGTCGGCGCCGTCGGCGTAGGGGCGCGTGCCGCTGGCCGAGAGCGCCCCGATCTTCGAGAACTTGACGAAAGGGGCCGGCCCCATGTTGCGGTCGACGCCGCCGACCAGGGCCGCGTCGTACTGGCCTTCCAGCAGCCCGTCGTGGGCGGCGTCGATGGCGGCCAGGGCGGAGGCGCAGGCGGCGTCGCAGACGAAGTTCGGCCCGTGGAAGTCGAAGAGATTGGCGATGCGCCCCGCGATGCAGTTCGCCAGCTCGCCGGGCATGGTGTCCTCGGTGATCTCCGGGAGGCGTTCGTCGATGCGCTCGTGGAGCTCGCTGCGGATGGCCTCGCGGGCCGCCTCCGGCAGGGCCTGGAAGGACGGCGCCTCGGAGAGGGCCTGGGCGTACTCCGGGAAGAAGACCCGGAGGGAGGTCAGGTAGTGCAGGTTGCCCGCCATGGCGGTGCCGACCACCACGGCGGTGCGCTCGAAGTCCAGCGGCCGCTGCGGGTGCCCGTAGTCGAGCAGCACCGCGCGGGCGCAGGCCACCGCCCACTTCTGGGCCTCGTCCATCGCCTGGGCCACGCGCGGCGGGATCGGCAGGCGCCACGCGAGGGGCTCCCACTCCCATTCGCGCACCCAGCCGCCGATGCGCGAGTAGGTCTTGTCGGGCACCGAGGGATCGGGGTCGTAGTAGAGCGCGGGATCCCAGCGTCCCTCGGGAATGTCGCGAATGCTGTAGCGGCTCTCGACCACGTTCTTCCAGAAGGTCCGGGCATCGGGTGCATCGGGCAGGATCGCGCTCACCCCGACGATCGCGAGCGCCCGCTCTTCGGCCTGGCTCATGCCCCCTCCCGCCCGTACAGGGCATCCGCGACCCGCTGCATGTCGTCGAGCAGGCCCGCCTGGGCCCGGTGGATCTCGGAGAGCCCGAGGGCCCGCTCGACGGCCGGCAGCTCCGTGTCGGCCACCCCGTCGCCGCCGCGCAGCCAGCACAGGGCGCCGCTCGCCACCCCGAGGGCCGCCTCGCGGGCGTAGATGCGGGCCATGGCGGCCAACACCTCCGGCGCGAAGCGCCGGTCGCCCTTCTCGGGATACTACCCGCGTGCAGCCGCCGCCGCCCGGCCGGCCGCGCAGCCCGCCCCCTCCGCCCGGCAGACCAGCTCCCCGACGCGGAACAGCACGTGCTGGTTGCGCGTGAGCCGCGCCGTGCGCGCGCGCTCCAGGGTCTCGGCCAGCGCGTGAGCGGCGAGGGCCGCCGCGGCCGCGCCGCAGCCGGGCTGCGCCGCCTCGAGGGCCTCCAGGGCCCGCGCCTGCTCGTGGTAGTGCTGGCCCCGGGTCTTCAGGTGCAGCTGCCAGCGGTCGCGGGCGACGCTCATCTCCATGATCTCCGAGGTGCCTTCGTAGATGGTCGTGATACGCACGTCGCGACGGATCTTCTCGACCATGTACTCGCGCGTGTAGCCGTAGCCGCCCAGCGCCTGGATCGCGGCGTCGGCGGCCGCGTTGCCCGCCTCGCTGGCCAGGAACTTGGCGATCGCACCTTCGGCGATCAGGTGCCCTTCGGGCTCCTCCAGGGCGTCGAGGCCGGCCGCGGTCTCCTCGATGTAGGCGCGTGCGGCCTCGAGCCGGGCCGCGTGGGGCACGATCAGCTTGTGGGTGTAGCCCGGCTTCTCCGACAGCGGCCCGCCGGCCTGGACCCGCTGGGTCGAATAGTCGATGGCTCGATCGAGTGCAGCCCAGCCCGCTCCGAGGCCGAAGGCGGCCACCATCAGGCGCGTGTAGCCGAAGACCGCCACCGCCTGGGGCAGGCCCTGGCCCTCGACCCCGCCGACCAGGCGCGCCGTCTCCACGTAGACGTCGTCCAGCGTGAGGGCCGCGGTGTGGCTGAGACGGATGCCGTGCTTGTCCTCGGGCCGCTCGTGACCGAAGCCCTCGGCGTCTCGCTCCACGATGAACCAGCTGGGCCCTCCGGGGGCGTTGGCCAGGATCGTGGTGACCTCGGCGACGCCGCCGTTGCTGATCCACTGCTTGCGCCCGTTCAGGCGGTAGCCGACGACGCCCTCGCCCTCGAGAACCGGAGTCGCGGTGGTCCGCAGGGCGGCCAGGTCGCTGCCGGCCTCGGGCTCGGTGGCGCCGTAGGCCATCAGCAGCCCCTCTTCCGCGATCCGGGTCATCCACTGCTGCCGCTGCTCGGGGGTCCCGCCCACCCGGATCGGGTCACTGCCCAGGAAGGTGGCGAGCAGCGTCGTGGCGATGCCGACGTCGATCGAGGCCAGCGTCTCGCAGGTGCGGTAGACGTCGAAGGCGGCTCCTCCCATGCCGCCGTAGTCCTCGGGCACGAAGAGGAGCTGGACCCCGAGCTCGGGACCGCACATGCGCCGGACCAGCTCGAGGGGCATCTCGTCCCGCGCGTCCAGCTCGAGCAGCAGCTCGTCCGGCAGATTCTGCTTGGCGAAGTCGCGAAGCGACTCGAGGGCGATGTCCAGGCTCTCTCGATCCAGGCCTGAGGCCATGCGAATTCCCCCCGGAGACAGGCGAGACGGGGCCGCAGGGACCCCCCTCGCACCACCTACAGCTATGGCACCCGCGGGCCCTGTGGTATGTCGTCCGAACGACATTCGCCTCGGTCCTGGCGCGCCATGCTCCTTGGGGCAGAATGCCGCGGCCATTGCCAGGAGGTGTCGAGTGATCGAGGAGATTCGCGTCGGAGCCCACTCGCTGGACCGCTTCGCAGAGGTGGTCGACGGGGAGCGGCTGCAGAATGCGCTCGAGATGGCCCGGCGGGCCCGGCGCCGGCTCTCCCGGCGCGTCGTCTGGAACATCAACTCGACCGCCGTGGGCGGCGGCGTGGCGGAGATGCTGCGACCGCTGCTGAGCTACACGCGCGGTGCCGGTATCGACACGCGTTGGCTGGTGATCTCGGGCAACCCGGACTTCTTCCGGGTGACCAAGCGCATCCACCACGCGCTGCACGGCTCCGCCGGCGACGGCTCGCCCCTCGCCGGCGCAGCCCACGAGATCTACGACGCGGTGATGCGGGAGAACGCCGCCGAGCTCGCCTCGGTCGTGCGTGCGGACGACGTGGTCCTGCTCCACGATCCGCAGACTGCCGGCCTGGCCGCCCACCTGCAGAAAGCCGGTGCCCACGTGGTCTGGCGCTGCCACATCGGCCTGGACTCCCCGAACGACGAGGCCCGCGCGGGCTGGAGCTTCCTCGCGCCCTACCTCGAGGACGTTCCCCGCTTCGTCTTCTCGCGGGAGACCTACGTGCCGGAGATCTGCGACCACGGCAAGTCGGTCATCATCCAGCCCAGCATCGACGCCTTCTCCGCCAAGAACCAGGAGCTCTCCGAGGACGCCATCCGCACGATCCTGGTCCACACGGGCCTGGTGGAGGGCCCGCCCCCGGTAAACGCGGACCACGGCTTCGTCTGCGACGACGGCTCCCCGGGCCGCGTGCAGCGGCGCGCCGACATCGTGCGCATGGGCCGGCCCCCGGCATGGGACCGACCGCTGATCGTTCAGATCTCGCGCTGGGATCCGCTCAAGGACATGCAGGGCGTGATGAAGGGCTTCGAGGAGCTCTGGCACGGCGAATGCCCCGAGCGCCCCGAGCTGGTGCTCGCCGGCCCCAACGTCATGGGCGTCGCCGACGATCCGGAGGGCGGCATG
>CAZYOL010000249.1:0-6601 GCA_964649065.1 uncultured Spirochaetales bacterium | reverse complement strand
GCGCCCGCCGGCCCGCTCTCGGGCGCGCGCGCGGGGGGGCGGTGGCTGCGCGTCCCGGGCCCGGTAGCTCCGCCCGCCTGGGCCGCCGCCGCCGCGCGCCTGCTCGGCGGCCTCGCGCTGCCCCTGTGGCTGCCGTCCCTGGCGCGCGATCCCGACTGAGGGCCTCACTCCGGGTTCGCGGAGGGCGGCACGGGAACCCGGTACTGGCAGCCCGGCAGCCCGGTCGCGGTCGAGGCCGCCGGGTGGTCGCGCGCGGCCTCGAACAGGGTCGGGTCGTTCATCTGGAAGGGCGCGGAGTAGGCGTCCTCCACCAGGGCCTGCAGGTCTCCCAGGCCGTGGGCGTTCCAGTCGGTGCACCAGACTCCCGAGGCCTCGCGCAGGGCCACGCTGATGCTGCTCCCGGCGTAGCCCACCTCGAAGATCTCGCGGCGCTCTTCGGCGCTGGCGCCGAGCAGCTCCGCGACGCGCCTTCCGAAGGCGGAGTCGGGGCCGCGTCGCGACAGGTAGATCACGGTCCGGCAGCCGGCGCCCCACACCGCCATCACCGCGTGGTTGTCGAGCCAGCCCCCGGCGCTGGCAGCCCTCGGGGCGCCGTCTCCCAGATCGAGGATCGGGCCGAGCCCGGGCTCGGTCATCGAGTGCTCCATGGCCCTGCGCCAGGAGGTGGCGCCCAGTCCGAGCATCATCTGCGACTTGCGATCCCGGAAGCGTGCCGGCGTCTCGCGGACCAGGCGCTCGATCCGCTCCGGCTGGCCCCAGTAGCCGACGCGCACGTCGGCGAAACGCGGCTGGAAGTCCGGTGGCTCCCCCGCGCTGAAGGCGCGCTTCGCCGCCAGGGCCTGCTCGCGGGTCTCGCCCAGGATCACCGAGCTGGAGACGATCGAGTGGATCCCCGCTCCCACCTCCTCGTCGAGGCGCTCGTGCAGGCGGAAGCCCGCGGTGAGGCGCGCCAGCCAGCCGGGCAGCAGCGCCTCGAAGCGGGCGTCGCAGGAGGCCACGCGGCCGCGGGCCTCGAAGTCCTCGTAGGCGAAGTCCCGCCAGGTGCGTCCCACCGCCCGCGCTGCGCAGTCTTCGTAGAAGGCGCGCCAGGCCTCGGGGGAGGTGGCTCCGTAGCCCGCGTAGAAGTCCCCGCTGCGGCCGACGAACTCCACGAGCTGCTCGAGCGAAAGCACGTTGCGGCGGAAGAGCACGGCGCTGCTCTCGGCGCCGAAGGCATCCCCCTGCACCGCGTTGCGGATCTCCTCGAAGGCGCCCCGCGTGCGCCAGGGATTCAGAAGATCCGCCACCACGTCGCGGTTGACCAGGCCGATGACGTCCGGAGAGGCGAGCACGAAGAGCAGCCGCGCGGTGTTCACCACGACGCCCCCCACGTCGCTGGCGCGGAAGCCCTCCTCTCGCACCCGGGCGAGCCACGAGCCCATGCCGACCAGGGCGCGCACCTCGTTGGTGCGGGCCTGGGCCTCGATCAGGCCTTCGAGGCTCTTCAGCGCCAGCGCGAGGCGGCGCCCCTGCTCCCGGGCGTCGCAGCTGCGGTCGCCGCAGTCGCGAATCGCCGGGTTGAGCACCATGCTCTCGTAGAGGAAGGCCACGCCGCTGCCCGAGCTGGAGCCCGCGATGGCGTCGAAGGGTCCGTAGAGCTCGTTCAGGCGGGCCAGGCTGTAGAGGCTGCTGAGGATCTTCTCGCCATTGCCGCGCACGGCCAGGCACAGGCCCGGCTCCTCCGCTGCGGTGTAGGCAAAGCGCCCGTCCCGCTCGCCGCAGCCCAGCGCGACCGCCAGGGGCAGGCCCAGGCAGAGGAGCCCGAGGGAGCTGCGCGGAGACCGGCCCAAGGGGCGAGAAGCTGCGGGTCGCGGGGGGAGCTGTCAACGCCTGGCGGAGAGCCAGGCGGCGGCCTCCCGGGGCTCCGCCGGGCGCGCGAAGTGGAAGCCCTGCAGCAGGTCGCAGCCGAGCTCGCTCAGCCGATCGGCCTGCTCCGCGGTCTCCACTCCCTCCGCCACCACCTCGAGCTCCAGGGCATGGGCCATGTCCACCATGGCCTTCACCAGGGCGTCGATGCGCGAGTCCTCGAGCTGGCGCGACACGAAGGAGCGGTCGATCTTGATGCAGTCGACCGGCAGCACGTGCAGGTGGCCCAGGGAGGTACAGCCGGTGCCGAAGTCGTCGATGGCGATGCCGATGCCCTTGTCGCGCAGGCGGCTCAGCTTGTCGAGGATCTCCTCGGTCGGCTCCAGGAAGAGGCCCTCGGTCAGCTCCAGCCGGAAGCGCTCCGGTCGCAGCGCGCTCTCTTCGAGGATGCAGAGCAGCTCCCTCACGAAGCGGTTCGAGCGCATCTCGCGGGCCGAGAGGTTGACGGCGACCCAGAGCTCGGAGAAGGACTCGAAGTCCCCCGCCGCGGCCAGCGCACTGCGGGTCATACGGCGCCCCAGCTCCTCGATCAGCCCGGTGTCCTCGGCCAGCCGCACGAAGGTCGCCGGCGAGACGGGGCCCTGGCTGGGGTGGGTCCAGCGCGCCAGCGCCTCGACGCCGACCACCTCGCGGGAGCCTGCCTCGACGATCGGCTGGAAGTGCGCGGAGATCTGGCCGGCCGCCAGGGCCGCCCGCAGGTCGCTCTCGAGAGAGAGCGTCGAGCCCCCGCTGCGGTCGCGGCTCTTGTCGTAGAAGCGATAGGTGTCGCGTCCGGCCGTCTTGGCCTCGTAGAGGGCCAGGTCCGACTTGCGCAGCAGCTCCTCGATCTCCCTGCCGTCGTCGGGGTAGACCGCGATGCCCAGGCTGGTGGTCACGACCACCTCCTGGTCTCCCAGCCGGATCGGGTACTTCAGCTGATCGCGGATCTTCCGGGCCGCGATCGCCGCGTCCCCCGGGTCGCGCAGGTTCGTGAGAACCAGTGTGAACTCGTCGCCGCCCTGACGCGCCAGGGTGTCCGACTCGCGGATGGCTCCCGAGATGCGGCGCCCCACCAGCCGGAGCAGCTCGTCTCCGCGCGTGTGGCCCAGCGTGTCGTTGATGCGCTTGAAGTTGTCGAGGTCTAGGAAGACCACCGCCACGGCCCGGCCCAGACGCTGTGCATGCTTGAGGGCCGTGCTCAGGCGATCCTGGAAGAGGATGCGGTTGGGCAGCTCGGTCAGGGCATCGAAGTGGGCGAGCTGGTAGAGGTGGTCCTGCTTGCGCTGGGTGATCTCGCTGAGCAGGTCGTGGGCGTTGCCCATGCCCCGGTACCGGCCCTCGGCGTCGACCACGATGAAGCCGTCGAGCATGTGCCGCAGCCCGGCCGCTACCACCACCTGGGCCACCTCGTCCAGATCGGAGCTCAGCTCGACGATGCTGGGGGAGCGGTCCATGAAGTCGACGATGGAGGCGGTGCGAAAGAGCTCGCGCCGGAAGGGGCGCGAGAAGACCTCGATCAGCACGTGCCGGTTGATGAGGCCCACCGGGCGCCGCTCCGAGACGATCGGCAGCACGCGCAGGCTCTCGTCCGCCAGGAACTGGTCCAGCACCTCGAGGACCCGCGACTCCGGCGCCAGGGTCGGGACCTCCTCCAGGATGCTCTCCAGGGAGACCTCCTCGCGGCTCTCGAGGATCCTGCCTCCCGGGACGACGTCGGCCACGGCCCCTGTCCTTTCCGCTCTCGGTGTCGCTGGTCCAGCTCGCGCGCAATCGACGCCCCGGGGGCGCAGCGGGCTTATCGGCTCTCGGCCGCAGGGCTGAAACGGCCCCTCGCTCCTCCCGCCTGGCCTTTCTCCTCGAAGGGCTGCCGCTGCCTGTTAGGATGGCCCAGGAGGAGGCGAGCCCATGGCGACCGGAGCCACCCGCGCAGACCCGCCCCGCATCGTGGACGGCCGGACGCCGGTCGCGGATCGCGTCCGCGCGCGGCTCGAGAAGGCGGGTGAGCGCTTCCACGCCAACGACAACATCTGCGACTTCATCGAGGAGGGGGAGCTCGAGCTGCTCCAGGCAGAGGTGGAGGCGAAGCTGGTCGAGGTGCTGCGGGCCCTGGTGATCGACACCGAGGGCGACCACAACACCCAGGGAACGGCGCGCCGCGTGGCCAAGATGTACGTGCAGGAGGTCTTCCGGGGGCGCTACGTGGCCCAGCCACCGGTCACCGAGTTTCCGAACGTCGCGCGCCTGAACGAGCTGATGATCATCGGCCCGGTCACCGTGCGCAGCGCCTGCTCCCACCATCTGTGCCCGATCGTGGGGCGGATCTGGGTGGGCGTGATGCCCAACGAGCACTCGGCCCTGATCGGCCTCTCCAAGTACGCGCGCCTGGTGGAGTGGGTGATGACCCGGCCCCAGATCCAGGAGGAGGCCATCGCGCAGCTCGCCGAGCTGCTCCAGGACAAGATGCAGCCGGACGGTCTCGCCATCGTGATGGAGGCCGATCACTACTGCATGCAGTGGCGGGGCGTGAAGGACATGGACTCCAAGATGACCAACAGCATCATGCGGGGCTCCTTCCTGAAGGACCCCGACCTGCGCCGCGAGTTCCTCGCGCTGCTCACCGACCGGCGCGGCTGAGGAGGCTGCGATGCTGGTTCGACTCTGCTACGCGAGCCGGGCGACGCAGCCCCTGGACGACCCGCTGCTGCGTTCGATCCTGGAGCCCTCGCGCGCCCGCAATCGCGAGCTCGGCATCACCGGAATCCTCTGCACCTACCCGGAGGGCGGAATCTTCCTCCAGGTTCTGGAGGGCGCTCGCAGGGAGGTGAGCGATCTCTACACCAGGATCGTTCAGGATCCGCGGCACGGCGAGGTCACCCTGCTCTCCTTCGAGGAGATCCGGGAGCGCCGCTTCGCCGGCTGGCGCATGGGAAGCGTGGACCTGAAGAAGGTGAACCTCTCGACCATCCTGCGCTTCTCCGAGAAGCCCGTCCTCGACCCCTTCTCGATGTCCGGCCCGGGGGCCCTGGCCCTGATCGAGGAGCTGGCCTCGGCGGCGGCGATCGTGAGCCGCGACTAGCCGGTGCCGGCACCCCGAGAACCCGCCTGGCCCGCGCTGTCCGCCGCGAGCTGGCTCGACACCCTCGAGACCCTCCACATGTGGACCCAGATCGTCGGCAAGGTGCGGCTCGTGCAGTCGCCCTGGGTGAACCACTCCTGGCACGTGACCCTCTACGTCACGGCCCGCGGTCTCAGCACCTCGCCGATTCCCCACGGCGACCGCATCTTCCAGATCGACTTCGACTTCCTCGATCACGCGCTGCGGGTCGCAGCCAGCGACGGCCAGCAGGGGGCGCTGGCCCTCGAGCCTCGCAGCACCGCCGATTTCTACACCCAGCTGATGGCCCTGCTCGACTCGCTGGGGCTGCCGGTGCGCATCCACCCGAGCCCCAACGAGGTGCCGGTCGCCACGCCCTTCCCCGAGGACACCCGACACGCCGCCTACGACCCGGCCGCGGTGACCCGCTTCTGGCGTGCCCTCGTGCAGGTCGATCGGGTCTTCAAGGCCTTCCGGGCCCGCTTCATCGGCAAGGTGAGCCCCGTACACTTCTTCTGGGGCAGCTTCGACCACGCGGTGACCCGCTTCTCCGGCCGCGAGGCGCCGTCCCACCCCGGCGGCTTTCCCCACATGCCGGACCGCATCACCCGCGAGGCCTACTCCCACGAGGTCAGCAGCGCCGGCTTCTGGCCCGGGGGCGCCACGGGCGAGGCCTTCTTCTACTCCTACGCCTACCCCACCCCGGAGGGCTTCTCCGAGGCCCCGGTGCGCCCGGAGGCCGCTCGCTGGGAGGCCGAGCTCGGCGAGTTCGTGCTGCCCTACGCCGCCGTGCAGGCCGCCGCCTCGCCCGAGGCCGCGCTGATGGACTTCCTGCAGAGCAGCTACGAGGCCGCGGCCCGGGCCGCCGGCTGGGACCGCGCGGCCCTCGAGCGCGAGACCCTGCCGTAGCGGCGATCGACGCCGGCAATTTCGCCGGCTCGCGCTTCGGGGTATGGTCCGCCTCGAGCAAAGGGGGTCCCATGAGCAGCTTCCCGATCGCCGCCCTGGCCGCGCTGCTGGCTCTGGCGGTCGCACCGGCTCGGGCGGCCGAATCTCCCAACATCCTGGTGATCTGGGGAGACGACATCGGCCAGACGAACATCAGCCACTACAGCCACGGCGTGGTCGGCTACTCCACGCCCCACATCGACCGCATCGCGCGCGAGGGCATGGCCTTCACCGACTACTACGGCGAGCAGAGCTGCACCGCGGGTCGCTCCTCCTTCATCACCGGTCAGAGCGTCTTCCGCACGGGGCTCAGCAAGGTCGGGCTCCCCGGGGCCGAGCTCGGCATGAGCCCCGAAGACCCGACGATCGCCACCCTGCTGAAGGCCCGGGGCTACGCGACCGGCCAGTTCGGCAAGAACCACCTGGGCGACCGCGACGAGCACCTGCCGACCAACCACGGCTTCGACGAGTTCTTCGGCAACCTCTACCACCTCAACGCCGAGGAGGAGCCGGAGAACGAGGACTACCCGAGCGACCCCGCCTTCCGCGAGCGCTTCGGGCCCCGCGGCGTCATCCACTCCTTTGCCGACGGCCGCATCGAGGACACGGGGCCGCTCACCAGCAAGCGCATGGAGAGCATCGACGACGAGACCTCCGATGCGGCGATCCGCTTCA
>CAZYOL010000248.1:0-6611 GCA_964649065.1 uncultured Spirochaetales bacterium | reverse complement strand
CCTCGTGCATCTGCACCTGGTTGATGCCGGCCAGGTTGAACTCGACCGGATCCTCTGCGGTGGAGAGGTTCTCGCTGGTCTTGTTCAGCTCGGAGAGCGCGGAGTAGAGCGTGGTGGTCTTACCCGAGCCGGTGGGCCCCGTGACCAGCACCATGCCGTAGGGTTGGTGAATCGAGTCCTGGAAGGTCTCCAGCTGACCCTGCTCGAAGCCCAGCTTGGTCATGTCCAGCTGCAGGTTGGACTTGTCGAGCAGACGCATCACGACCTTCTCGCCGAAGAGCGTGGGCAGGACCGAGACGCGGAAGTCCATCTCCCTGCCGCGCCCCATCTTCAGCTTGATGCGGCCGTCCTGAGGCAGCCTTCGCTCGGCGATGTCGAGCTCCGACATGATCTTGATGCGCGAGGTGATGGCGTTCTTCAGCTTCATCGGCGGCTTCATCACCTCGTAGAGGACGCCGTCGATGCGGTAGCGCACCCGGAAGGACTTCTCGTAGGGCTCGATGTGGATGTCCGAGGCGGCCTTCTTGACCGCGTCGGTGAGGATCAGGTTCACCAGCTTGACGACGGGAGCGTCCTCGGAGGCCTTGGCCAGCTCCACCGCGTCGATCTCGTCGGCGTCGTGGACGAGGTCGATGTCGGCGTCGTCGAAGTCGCCGATCACGTCCTCGATGGAGGCGGACTTGTCGTAGTACTTGTCGATGGCCCGTTTGATCGCCTCCTCGGCGGAGACGACGGGCTGGATGTTGTAGCCGGTGAGGAACTTGATGTCGTCGAGGGCGAAGATGTTCGAGGGATCGGAGGTCGCCAGGATGAGCGTCGAGCCCGCCCGGTTGACCGGGATGACGGTGTGCTTCTGGGCCACGTCCTCGGGGATCAGCGCGATGACGGCCGGGTCGATCTCGAACTCGTCGAGGTTGATGGAGGGAACGCCGTACTGCTTGGCGACGAAGTCCGTGAGCTCGGTCTCGTCCAGGAAGCCGAGCTTGGTGATCTGGGCGCCGAGGCGCCCGCCGCGGCTGCGGACCTCTTCCCGGGCCTGACGCAGCTGCTCGGGCGTGAGCAGGCTCTGCTTGACCAGCAGCTCGCCGATCCGCTCGTTCACCGCCTGACACCCCTCCGCGCGCGCCCGGGCGCGTCGGACCCCCCTCCCGCCTCCGGACCCGAATCCGGAAAGCCGCGTGGGACCAGCCCCTTGCGCGGCTCGCTGCGTGTGAGGAAAGCCTATGATTCCCGGAGGGTTATCGGCGGGCCCGCAGCCGGGCTTTACGTCGGGGGGTCGCCGGCCTCGCCGCCGGCCATTCCGTCGATCTCGCCCAGCGAGGTCTGGCGCAGGCGCAGGACCAGGAAGCCCAGGAGCGTCAGGATCACCCAGAAGTAGACGTGGCAGAGGGTGCCGAGGGCGACGGCCTTCTCGGGCGGCACGCCGAAGGGCTCCAGGGCCTTCCGGCAGGCCCAGTGGTAGGTGCCGAAGAAGCCGGGGGCCGAGGGCAGCGCCACGGCCACACCGATGGCCGCCTGGGTGGTGACGGCGGCCAGCAGCAGCTCCGAGGTGGAGGCGAACTCGATGTCGAGGGCCCAGAGCCCCGCCAGGAAGGGGAGTGGGCCCACCAGGACCCAGATCAGCACGCTCTGGACGGCGATCCAGAACAGGTGGACGCCGCCGCGCAGGGCGCCCAGGCCCTCGGCGAAGCGCTCGAGCTGCTCGCTGGCGAAGTGGGCGAAGCGCTCGGGAAAGGGCCGCAGCAGCGTGCGGACCGCCGCCAGCGTGCGCCCGGGGGCCAGCCGCAGGGCCCCCAGCACCAGCAGCGGAGCCAGCCCGAAGGGCAGCATCAAGAGGGCCGCCCGCCCGAGGACCCCCTCGTCGCGGGCCCCCATCAGGCTCACGACGCCGAAGGCCAGCGCCACCACCGCCGCGATGTCGATGATCCGCTCGAGGATCACCGTGCCGAAGATGGCGGCGATCGGCGTGCCCGCCTCGCGCGAGAGGTACCAGGAGCGCACGACCTCGCCCACCCGGAGCGGAAAGAGGTTGTTCGCCATGAAGCCCACGGCCATGGCGCGCGTGAGCGTGGCCCTGCCGATGGGCTGGATCGGGTCGGTCAGGTGCCCCCAGCGCAGGGCCCGCAGCCACACGATCAGCAGGTAGGCGGGCAGGCTGACGACGGTCAGGGTCAGCCAGTCGGCGCCCGCGATGGTGCGCGCCACGTCGCCGAAGGGCACCCCGCGCAGCGAGAGCCACAGGAAGAAGACGGTGATGGCGACGCCCAGCCAGACCCGGGGGTCGCGCAGCCGCCGCGGGCGTCGGCCGGGCGGGCTCAGCGCCCCGCTCCCAGGCGTCGCCGAGCCTCCTCCACGTCGGCCGCGATCTGCTCTCGCAGGGCCCCCGCGCCGGAAAAGCGGCGCTCGGCCCGCAGGTGCTGCTCGAAGGAGAGGTCCACGCGGCGACCGTAGAGGTCCCCCTGGAAGTCGAGGAGATGGGCCTCCGCGAGCACGCGCCCGCCGCCCTCGAAGGTCGGACGGATGCCGACGTTGGTGACCACCGCCCACTCGGCACCCGCCGGCGGCTCTCCCGCGTCCAGGAGGCGCAGGCGCCCCGCGTAGACGCCGCTGCCGGGAAGCACCTCGTTGTCCGGGTCGAGGTTGGCGGTGGGGAAGCCGAGGCTGCGCCCTCGCCGGTCGCCCTCCACGATCCGCCCGCGCACGGTGTACGGGCGCCCGAGCATGGCGGTGGCCGCGGCGGTCTGGGAGTCGGCCAGCACCTGGCGGATGCGCGTCGAGTTGACGTCGCCCTCGTCGATGGTCACCTCGGGGATGATCGTCACCGAGAAGCCCAGGTGAGGGCCCATCTCGGTGAGGAGGCGCATGGAGCCCTCCCGGTCGCGCCCGAAGTGGAAGTCGTAGCCCACGTAGACCTCGACCGGAGCGAGCCGCGCCTGCAGGATCTCCCGGATGAAGAGCTCCGCCGGAGTGCGGGCGAAGTCGGCCGTGAAGGGCTCCACCACCGTCACGTCCACTCCCTGGGCCTCGAGGAGCTCCAGCTTCTGCTCCAGGGTGGTCAGCAGGCCGGGGGCCTGCTCGGGCCGCAGCACCTTGCGCGGATGCGGCTCGAAGGTGAAGACCACGGCCTCTCCCTCGACGGCACGCGCCCGTTCCACCACGGTCTGCATGATGGCCTGGTGACCGCGGTGCAGCCCGTCGAAGTTGCCGACGGTGACGATGGGGCGGACGAGTCTCCGACGGATCGTCGCGCTCCCGTGTAGAACCTCCACTGCTACGCTCCGCTCGTGCGCATTCTCTCGCGGTCCTTTCTCGCGAGCTACCTCGGCCTCTTCGGCGCCATCCTCGGTGGCGGCCTCCTGGCCCTCTCGGTCATCGAGTGGATGCTGCACCTCGACGACATCCGCGCCGCCGGGGGCGGGCTCTCGGGGGCCGCCCGCTGGCTCGCGATCCGCATCCCTTCCTACTACCTCCGCGACCTCCTGCCCCTGGCCTCCTTCGGGGCCGCCTTCCTGTGCCTGGGCCTGCCCGCGCGGCGCTGCGAGCTGACCGCCATCCAGGCGGGCGGCATCCCTCCCCTGCGCGTGGCCCTCCCGGTGCTGTCCGCCGCGCTGGGCCTCTCCGTCGCCGCCCTGCTGGCCTCGGAGACCTGGGGACTCTCCGCCACCCAGGCGAGGAGCCGCCCGGACTCGCTCCAGGACGATCTATCCCTGCTCCGCGGCCCAGTCTGGTACCACAGAGGCGACCGCATCTACAACGTCGGATCCGGGAACCCCGAGCAGCACAGCCTCCGCGATCTCGAGCTCTACACCCTGCAGGCCGGCGGCCGGCTCGCGAGCTGGCTGATGGCCGCCTCGGCCCGGCGGGACGAGGCCGCGCGCTGGCGGCTGCGGGAGGTGACCGTGGTGGACTTCGCCGGAGCCGTGCCCCGCGCCGAGCGGCGGGCCCAGGCCGTCCTGGACCCGGCCGCGGGCCCCGGCCCTCCGGAGGCCGAGGCCCTGCCGCTGCCGGCCCTGCGCGACTGGCTCGAGGACCCCGCTCGCGCCGCGGGTCCCGCGGCCGTGCGGGCCCGTGCCGTCCTCCACGCGCGCCTGGCCGATCCGCTGGGCGTCGCGCTCTTCGCCCTGCTCGCCCTGCCCCTCGGGCTCTCGGTGAGCCGCACCCGCAGCCTCGCCGCTCCACTGCTCCGGGGTGCCGTCGTGCTGGGCGCCTTCTACAGCCTGCGGGCCCTGGGCTCCCTGCTGGCCCTGGCCGGCCTGGCCTGGGCGGCCGCCGCGCCCTGGTGGCTGGCGCTGGGCTTCGCCGCGCTGGGCGCCTGGCAGCTGCGGGGCGCCGGACGCTCGCTCTAGCGGGCAGCGCCGTTGCGCGTGCCGTCGGGATCGGCGCTCTTCAGGAAACGGAAGAACTCCGAGTCCGGGGAGAGCACCAGGGTGGTGTTGGCGTCGATCGTCTCGCGGTAGGCCTCGAGGCTGCGCAGGAAGTCGTAGAACGCCGGATCCTGGCTGTAGGCCTCGGCGTAGATGCGGGTGGCCTCCGCGTCGCCCTCGCCGCGGAGGATCTCGGCATCGCGCCTGGCCTCCGCGACGATCACCTGGGCCTCGCGGTCGGCCTCGGCGCGGATGGTGCGCGCCTTCAGCTCGCCCTGGGCGCGATTCTTCTTGGCGAGGCGCTCACGCTCGGTCCGCATGCGCGCGTAGACGCTGTCCTCGGTCTTCTCCGGCAGCTCGGTCCGGTTGATGCGCACGTCGCCGATCTCGATGCCGTCCGAGGCGAGCTTCTCGCGCGACTTGCTGGTGATCTCGTTCATGATCTCGGAGCGCAGGTCCTTTAGCACGTTCGAGAGGGTGTAGCGTCCGATCACCTCGCGGACGTCGTCGCGCACGGCGCGATCGATGCGCTGCGTGGCCTCCTCGATGCCGGTCGGGAAGGACTCGCGGTAGGTCACCGGGTCTTCGATGCGCCAGACCACGTAGTTGTCGACGTTCAGGGTCTCGCCGTCCTTGATCTGGATGGTCGTCGTCTCCGTGCTGAGGTACTGCCAGCGACGGTCGTAGGCCTCGACCGACTCCAGCAGGGGGATGCGCAGCGCCAGGCCCGGGCGGGTCACCGCGCGCACCTGCCGCAAGGCGTTGAAGACGATCTTGCGCTCGTCCTCGCGCGTGATCACCACTGGCCCGAGGCCGTGGTTTCCGGCGTAGATGGCTCCGACGGAGACCACGAAGAAGAGGAGCAGAAAGAGGAGCAGCCGCCTCACTGCCCGCCCCTCTCCTGCTGGCGACCGAGCGGCAGATAGGGCAGCACGTTGGTGGTGCCGCGTTCGATGATGACCTTGTCCACCTCCGGGAGGACGCTCTCCATGGTCTCCAGGTAAAGCCGCTTCTGGGTGACCTCCGGGGCCTTGCGGTACTCGGCGACCACGGCCTGGAAGCGGGAGGCCTCGCCGGTCGCCTGGGCGATCTTCGAATCGCGGTAGGCCTGGGCCCCCTGGCGCAGCTCGGTCGCCTCGGCCTCGGCCCGCGGGATCACCTCGTTCTGGTAGGCCTGGGCCTCGTTGACCAGGCGGTTGGCGTCCTGGTTGGCCGCCACCACGTCGTCGAAGGACTCGCGCACCGGGGCCGGGGGCTGGACGTCCTGGAGCTGCACGCCGTCCACGTCGATGCCCGACTCGTAGCCGTCCAGGATGTCCTGCAGCACGTCGGCCGCCTCGATGGCGACGGTCTCGCGCTGCTCGCGCAGCACGCCGTCCACGGTCATGCGGCCCACCACCTCGCGCATCGCCGCCTGGGCGGCGTCGCGAACCACCATGTCCGGCTTGGCGATCCGGTAGCGCGCCTTGAAGGGATCCTTGATGCGGTACTGCACGGCAAAGGGAACCCAGACGATGTTGTTGTCGCTGGTCTGCATGGTGGCCTCGCGCAGCTTCGGGCGATCGGTGGCCTGCCCTTCCTTGCCCCAGAAGCCGAAGTCCTCGTTGCGCACCTGCTGGGCCTCGAGCTTCTGCACCTGCGCGATGGGCGGGGGGAGTGTCCACTTCAGGCCCTCTTCGCGCGTCGTGTCCCAGTAGCGCCCGAAGACCAGCACCACCGAGGCCTGGCCGGGTGCGAGCTCGTAGAAGCCGAGGCTGGCCCAGCCGATCAGGGCGCCCAGCAGCACGACCACGAGGAGCACGGTGCGGACCAGGCGACCGACCGAGCGCTGCACCCGTTGGTCGCTCGAGAGCCGCTCCCGCGCCTTCGCCACCCGCTAGCTCCCTTGCTTGTCCGAGCCGGCTCCGAGGCTCTTGTCCGAGCCGGCTTCGCGGTTCCCGGCCGTGCCGTCGTAGAAGGGCTTCAGGATGTCGATCGGAATCGGGAAGATGATGCTCGAGCTGTGCTCGGTGGCGATCTCGGACAGGGTCTGCAGGTAGCGGAGCTGCAGCGCGCTGCCCTCCGTCGCCAGCACCCGCGCCGCCTGCGCCAGCCGCTCGGCCGCCTGGTGCTCGCCCTCGGCGTGGATCACCTTGGAGCGCTTCTCGCGCTCGTCCTCGGCCTGCTTGGCCATGGCCCGCTGCATGTCTACCGGCAGGTCGATCTGCTTCACCTCCACGGCCCGCACCTTCACGCCCCAGGGCTCGG
>CAZYOL010000247.1:0-6613 GCA_964649065.1 uncultured Spirochaetales bacterium | reverse complement strand
CGCGAGGGCGGCGCCGAGCGGCGCCGCGAGTTCGTCCCGCCGGCGCCGGCGACGGGCCGCGCCCCACAGCGCCCCGCAGAGCACGAGCCCCCCCCACCAGACAGGCGACGGCGAAGAGCGCGAGCCCGCGCGAGCTCGGCTCCGGAGAGCCCCCGCCCGCCTCGCTGCGGGCCCCGGCTCCAGGGGCGACGGCCCGCGGCCCGACGCTCAGCGCGGGCACTTCGGCCCGCGCCACCCCGTAGCGCCGGGACTCCGGGTCGAAGAAGGCAATCGCCAGCGGCGGCAGCCGGACCGCTCCCGCGGCGTGGGGCACCAGGTCGTACGCAAAACGGTGTCGAACCGACACGCCGTCCGCGCCGCGCTCGATCCGGATCTGGGACGGGCGCCGCAGGATCTCGGGCTCGTCCTGCGGACCCGAGGCGGGGAGTGGGTCGGGCGCGTCCCAGAGATTGCCCCGTCCCTGGAGCTGGACCTGCAGTGCGCTGCTCTCGCCCAGGGAGATCGAGGCGGGCTCCAGGCGCACACGGACTCCGATCGGCCCGATCAGCCCGGCGAAGCCCTCGGGGCGGCCGCGCTCCGGGAAGTCCCGCACCCGCAGCGCGAGGTCGGGCACCTCGACGATCTGGCGGCTTCCGTCCTCCCAGCGGCACTCCATGCGGGCTCCCCCGACGGCCAGCACTCCGGTCCGCTCCGGGAACAGGGCGCGCAGCTCGTCCCGCACCGCAGCGCCCGACGCCGCACGGGGCCCCGGAGCGCCGGGAAGGCGCTCGACGCGCAGCGCGGGAAGCCGCGGGGGCTCGAGCCAACGGAGCTCGCTCACCTCCGGGGGTGTGGCGATGCGCAGCCGGTACAAGAGCTGGGCGCCCACGAAGCCGGTGCCGGGCTCGAGCGCGGCCTCGGCCCGACAGCCCTCGCTCTCGCCCCGGGCCTGAGATCCGACCAGGGCCAGCGCGAGGGCTGTGGCGAGGCGGAGCTTCACCAGGCGGGCCCCGGTCGCCGGGTCGCGGCGCTCTCGCCCAGCGAGCGTCGCAGCGAGCGGCTCGCGTCGTCGCGGACTCGCTCGAGCAGGGCCCGCCGCTCCGCGTCTCCGAGCGCCTCGGTCTCCGGCTCGGCGATCTCCTTCCGCGGCTCTGCCGGCCGGTCCGGCAGCTCGCGTCGCGGAGGCGGAGGCGGCTCGGGCGGCTCCGGCGGTGGCTCGGCGTCGAGCCGGGCCAAGGCCAGCCCGAGGGCGCGGCGCGCCTGCGCATCGTGCGGCCGCAGCAGCAGCAGCTCCAGGAAGGCGTCGCGAGCCGCTCCGCCCGCACCTCGCTCGAGCTCCGCGAGGCCGCGATCGAAGTGGGCCAGGGCCCGGAGCTCCGGGTCGCGAGCCAGGGCCGCGGCGGCCCGCAAGGAGCCGACCGCCAGCTCCGGTCGACCCGCGTCGAGCTGGGCCAGGCCCCGCTCGAGCCAGGCCCTGGCGTCCTCCGGATCCGGACCCACGGGCCCGTCGGCGACCGCCCCGACCCCCGGGAGGGCCAGCAGCAGGGCGGCCCCCGCGAGCCGCCGCCGGGGAACGGCCTCGGCGAGGAGCAGGGCGAAGGCGAGCACGGCCAGAGGCCACACCTGTACCGCTCGGCTCCTGCGCGTGACCCGCTCACCCGGCCGGCTGCCGGCGTCCCGGTGGAGGGCCTCCCGGGCCTGCGACACGTCGATGCGTCCCCAGGCATCGACCGCCAGCCGCTCGCCTCCGGTCGCCGCAGCCAGCCCGTCCAGGGTCTTCGGGCGCAGCCGCGAGCGCACCTCGCGCCCCGACGCGTCGCGCAGCGGGCCGCTCGGGGTCGGGATCGTCGCGCCCCCGGCCTCGCCGAAGCCGGCCGTGAGGATGCGTACGCCGGCTCGGCGCGCGCGGGCCGCCGCGTCGCCCGCCGCGGCCTCGCCGTCGGAGAGGAGCACGAGGCGCCGCGGCCGAAGGCTGCCGGAGAGGACCTCGAGAGCGCTCTCGACTCCGGCCGAGAGCTGCGAGCTGGCCGGCCGCATCCAGCCGCTGTCCACGCCGCGCAGCAGCTGGAGCAGGGCCTCGCGATCCGGGGTCAGCGGCGAGAGCACGGCGCCCCGCGCGGCGAAGACCACCAGCCCGGCCCGGTCGCCCGGGGCCAGCTGGGCGAGGATCTCGGCAGCGGCCCGGCGCGCCCGGTGCAGCCGGCTCGGGGGCGTGTCGCGGGCATCCATGCTGCGCGACACGTCGAGCAGGAAGACCACGTCGACGCCGCGGTGGATCTCGCTCACGCGGAGCTCGCCGAGACGCGGGCCCAGCAGCGCCAGCATCACCGCGACGCCGGCGGCCGCCAGCGCGGCATCGCTCCAGAATGTAGGCGCCAGCAGGGCCGGACCGCGGGCGCCGAGCAGCTCCCGCATCCGCCGTCCGGCGCGGGCGCGGGACCAGCCCAGCGCGGCGAAGCCCGCCAGGGCGATCGCCGCCAGGGCCGGCCACCACTCCGGGTGAAGCCAGCGCCCCGTCACGGGATGCGCCTCCGGGCCACACGCAGGCCCAGGATCTCGACGAGCAGCGAGCCACCGGCGAGGGCCAGCAGCGGCTCGGGTCGCGGGCTGTCCACGCTCCGGCCCGGCAGCTCTCGGGCACGCCGCTCCAGCGCGTCGATCGCGCGGTAGACCGCGGGGAGATCCGACGCGCTTCGGGCCGCATACGAGCGGCCGCCGCTGCGCGAAGCGATGCGCCGCAGCCCTGGCAGGTCGACGTCGTGGCGCTCGAAGCGCAGCCCCTCGCCCGCGGGCCCCTCCCCGGCGACGGCCACCTCCTCGCCCGCCGTGCCGATGGCCACCGTGTGCACGCGAACGCCTTCGGCGACCGCGAGCGCCGTCGCCGCTTCGACGGAGATCGCGCCGGCGTTGCTGCGGCCGTCGGTCAGCAGCACCACCACCCGGGCGTCCTCGGGCCCCGAGGCCGCGACTGCGCGCTTGACGGCCAGGGCCAGGGCGTCTCCGAGGGCCGTGGCCTCGCCGGGTCGAGCCGGGCGCAGCCGCTCGAGGGCCGCGGCCAGCAGCCCGCCGTCGTGGGTGAGTGGGCACTGGGTGGATGCCGTCTCCGCGAAGACCACCAGACCGACCCGGTCGCCCCGGCCGGCCCGCTCCTCGGCGAAGCGCGCGACCACCGCGCGGGCCAGATCGAGCCGCGGGCGCCAGGCGTCTCCGATCCGGGCGTCCAGGGCCCGCATGCTCCCCGACGTGTCGAGGGTCAGCACCAGATCGAGGCCCTCACCCGGCTCCGGGGGGAGCTGGCGTCGGCCGACGGGGCCGGCCAGCACGCCGGCCAGGGCCAGCAGGGTCGTCGCCCTCAGCAGCAGCCCGAGGCCTCTCGACAGCGAGGAGCCTCGGCCGACGGCGTCCCGCGAGGAGGCCGCGGGCCAGGCGAGGGCCGGCTCTCGCCGCAGGGCGCCGGCCACCGCGCCGAGCAGGGCCAGCGGGACCCACAGCCACAGCCACCCGGCGTTCTGGAAGGCGTCGATGCCGAAGGCGTTCACCGCAGCTCCTGGCGCGGCGTGCTCTCGCGCACGAAGCTCCGGGCCTCGTGCCACAGGCTCGTCGCGCGGTGTCGGCTCTCGCCCTCCGACGTCTCGGGGCGCAAGCGCAGCTCGTCGAGCTGCGTCAGCAGCGCGAGCAGGCGAGGCCAGCGGGTGGTTCCCAGGTAGGGCGCTGCGGCTGCGCGGATCTCCTCCAGCGTTCTGGTGCGGGTGCTCGCCTGGAAGCGGGCATCCGCGTAGCGCCGCAGCAGCGTCGCCGTTGCGTGGGCCGCGCGGATCGGATCGTCCTCGAGCTGGGCGCGGGCCCGCGCGAGGGCTTCCTCGGCCTCGATCCAGGCTGGCGTCCGTGCAGCCAGCGGGCGGCGCGCGGGCCGTCGTCGCCACCACGTCAGCAGGGCCAGCAGCGAGAGCGCGGCACCGGCCCCGGCGCCGAAGGCCAGTCCGAGGCGGCCCGCGGCGGCCCGAGGGCGGGGGCGGCGCGACGCGGGTGGCTCCTCCGCATCTCCGGCCACCGCAGCCACGCGCAGCTCGAGCGCCTCGACGCCCACCTCGACGGCCTCCGCGCCGGGAATCTCGAGCCGAAGCCGGCTGGCGGGCCAGCGCAGAGCGCCGGCTCGCCGAGGTCGCACCCGCAGATCGGTCCGGTGCAGCCAACGCCCGGTCTGTTTCTCGACCGGCCGAGCCTCGGCGCTCAGCAGCCAGAGTCCCTCGATCTCCCCGGGCGGGGCGTAGGGGCGCAGGTGGTGCTCCGGCGGCGTCACCACCAGCAGGTGCAGCGTGCTCACCTCTCCGACGACCAGGCCCTGCGCACCGGGCACCAGCAGGGCTGTCGGCAGCCCGGGTCGATCCGGAGCGACCGCCGGGCCGCAGCCCAGAAGCGCCGCCAGCAGCGCCGCGCCCCGCGCGAGCGCAGTGCCACTCACGTCCGACGCCGCCGGGCGCGCCGCTGGAAGAAGCGCCCGAGCTCGCGCAGCGGACTGGCGTCGCTGCGCAGCCAGAGCGCCTCCACGCCCGCCGCCCGCAGCTCGCGCTCGACACCGCTGCGCCAGCGCCGCGCCGCCTGACGGTAGCGCTCTCGCACCCGGCGCCTTCCGGTGTCGAGTCGGAGCAGCCGGCCCGGCTGCTCGGAATCGCGCACGCGGACCGGTCCGACGGCCGGCAGCTCCTCTTCGCGGGGATCGACGATGCCGATCGCGACCAGCTCGTGTCGACGGCCGAGATCGGCCAGGGCCGCGCGCAGCGGCGCCGCTGCCGCCCCCCGGGCCACCAGCCCGGGATCGCGGAGGTCCGAGAGCAGGATCCACACCGAGCGCCGCGCGCAGAGTGCCCGGGCCGCTCGCAGCCCCCGCTCGAGCCGAGTGGGCCCGCTGCAGCGGGCCGCCGCGCCGGCCGCCTCGCGCATCAGGGCGAAGCTGCGGCCCGCGCCACGGCCCACCGGGAGGAGGCGGCGCGGCTCGTCGGCGAAGGTCACCAGGCCGCAGCGATCGCCGGCGCGCTCGGCCGCCGCGCTCAGCAGCGCCAGGGCGTGGACGGCGGTCTCGGCCTTGCTGCGTCGCACCGATCCGAAGGCCATCGAGGCCGAGACGTCGAGCAGGAAGACCAGCGTCTGGTCGCGCTCCTCCCGGAAGAGCTTCACGAAGGGCTCCCCCGCCCGCGCCGTGGCGTTCCAGTCGATCGAGCGCACGTCGTCGCCCGGCACGTAGGGCCGCGACTCCTCGAACTCCAGTCCGCCGCCGCGAAAGGCGCTCCGGTAGTGGCCGGCGAAGAGGCCCGTGGCCTCCCGGGAGCTGCGCAGGCTCAGCAGGCGAAGGGCCCGCTCGAGCTCGTCCCGGGGCGCTCCCTCGTCCATCCGCTCAGGCCGTCTCCACCGCGCCGAGCAGCGCCTCGATCACCCGCTCCGGGCGCAGCCCGTCGGCCTCGGCCTCGTAGCTCACGATCAGGCGGTGACGCAGGACGTCCGGCGCGGCGGACTTGACGTCTTGTGGTGTCACGTAGTCGCGGCCGGCCAGCAGGGCCCGGGAGCGCGCGATGCGGACGAGGTGCATGGAGGCGCGCGGGGAGGCGCCCAGGGTGACGCAGCCCGGCGGGAGGCCGAGGGCTGCGCCTTCGGCCCCGAGCTCGCGCGTGGCGCGTACCAGGCGCACCGCGTAGTCGCGCACCGCCGTGGCGACGTGCACGGCCGCCGCGGCACGCGAGAGCTCGCGGACCGCCTCCGCGTCGGCCAGGGGCTGCAGCGGTCGCGGCCTCTCGGCATCGCGCTCGACGATCTGCCGCTCCTCCTCCTCGGCCGGGTAGTCGACCACCAGCTTGACCATGAAGCGGTCGATCTGGGCCTCCGGCAGCGGATAGGTCCCCTCCAGCTCGACCGGGTTCTGTGTCGCCATCACGAAGAAGGGCTCGGGCAGCGCGAAGGTCTCCTCCCCGATCGAGGCCTGGCGCTCCTCCATGGCCTCGAGCAGGGCGGACTGGACCTTGGCCGGGGCCCGGTTGATCTCGTCGGCGAGCAGCACCGGGGCGAAGACGGGGCCCTGCCGCACCACGAAGCGGCGCTCGTCGGGCACGAAGACGGGAGTGCCCAGGAGGTCGCCGGGCAGCAGGTCCGGGGTGAACTGGATGCGCCGGAAGCCGAGGCCCAGCACCTCGGCCAGGTGGCGGACGGCGGTGGTCTTGGCGAGGCCCGGCACGCCTTCGACCAGGGCGTGGCCACCGGAGAGCAGGGCGGACAGCAGTCCCTCGACCAGCGCCCGCTGTCCGACCAGGACCCGCCCCAGCTCGTCCGCGATCGCATTCAGGCGCTCGACCGTCTCCATGTCCCCGGGAGGCTAGCCCGGCGGTCTGCGCGCCCTCTCGAGCAGCTTGCTGGTGCTCAGGCCGGGAATCCGGCGCAGTCGCACCACGCGCCCCCCCCAGCCCTCGACCAGGTCGCGGCCGACGATCCGGTCGAGGGCCCAGTCTCCGCCCTTGGCCAGCACGTCCGGGCGCAGGGCGCGGATGGTCGGGAGCGGGCTGTCGCCCCGGAACAGCAGCACCCAGTCCACGCAGGCCAGCGCCCCGATCCGCTCGGCCCGCTGCCGCGCCGGCACCAGCGGGCGCGC
>CAZYOL010000246.1:0-6613 GCA_964649065.1 uncultured Spirochaetales bacterium | reverse complement strand
AAGCCGGCCAGGGCCACCGCGCCCAGGCCGGCTCCCAGCGCGGCGAGGCGCTTCGCAGCTCCGGAGGCGCGCGCCCAGCCGGCCGGCAGCTCGTGGGCCGCCAGGAAGGCCAGCGCCGCCGCGGGCTCGAGGAAGTAGTTGGTGTCCGAGCCGAGGGCCCCGGCGCTCCAGGTGCCGGCCAGCGCGGCCAGCAGCCACAGCGCGTAGATCGAGGGCCGGCCGCCCGCCAGGCTGGAGGCCAGCAGCGCCGCGCCGGCCACCGCCACCGGCCCGTGCAGCGAGAGGAAGCTCGCCCACACCGCGGCCAGCCGCGCTGCGCTCGAGGGCTTGGCCAGGTGGCTCGCGACGGCGTGGGTCCAGAACCAGCCGCCGCTGGCGGCCTGCAGGGCCAGCGTGGCGACGGCCGCGCCGGCCACCAGCAGGCCGGCCAGCCACAGCGCCGCCCGCCGGTCGCGCCCCCAGAGCACCAGCAGGGCGGCCAGCGGCCCGGCCAGCGCCGTCTGCTTGCTGAGGCCCGCCGCCAGGAAGAGCGCCGCGGCGGCCCCCAGGGCGGCGCGCGAGCGGCCTCTCTCCACCACCACGATCCCGCCGGCCGCCAGCAGCACGGCCAGGTTGTCGGGCCTCACCATGGCGCCCCAGGGCGCGAAGAGGGGCAGCGTGAGGTAGAGCGCCGCCACGGCCCAGCTCGTCGGCCGGCGCCCGGTGGCGCCCAGCAGCGCTGCGGTGGCCAGCAGCGCCGCGTAGCCGAGGGCCCGGCCCGCGCCGTAGCCCTCGCCCGTCCAGCGCAGCAGCCCGGCCACCGCCCAGGTGTAGAGCGGCGTGTAGACGTGCAGCGTGTAGGGGGGCTGGGCGGGATCGCCGTAGAGGGGCTCCCCCCGCGCGGCCCGCAGGGCGTCGAGCTGCACGAAGCCCTCGCCGTAGTTGAGGGCGATCTCCGCCGGCAGCCGCACCCACAGCGCGTGCGCCACCACCGCCGCGGCGAGCGCAGCCAGGGCCACGTCGCAGGCGGCGCACAGACCGGCCGTGATGTTGCGAGACCCCAACGGCGTCCTCGGTGCGCAGCATACCGGGCGGCGGTGTTACCCTGCCGCCATGTCGCTTCCGGTCGTCGCCCGCCGCGAGCCCCGCATCGGCGCCTTCTTCGACATGGACAAGACGCTGATCTCGGAGAACTCCGGGGGCCTCTACATGAAGTACCGCTACCAGCGGGGAGAGATCGGCGGTCTCGACCTGCTGAAGGGCTTCGCGGCCTACCTGCAGTACAAGCTCGGCGTGCTCGACATCCGCAACTGGACCAAGAACATGATGCTCCAGTTCCGCGGCGAGAACGAGCTCGAGCTCGAGGCCGAGGCCCTCAAGTGGTTCGAGGCCATGGTGGTCGGCACGGTCTACCCGGAGGCCGCCCGGCTGGTGCGCGAGCACGCCGCCCAGGGGCACGTCGTGGCCATCGTCTCCGGCGCCACCCGCTTCGTGGTGCAGCCCCTGGCCGAGCGCCTGGGCATCGACCACATGCTCTACACCCGTCTCGAAGTGGAGGAGGGCCACTTCACCGGCCGCGTGATCGAGCCGGTCTGCTTCGAGGAGGGGAAGATCTACTGGCTCCAGCAGTTCATCGAGGAGCAGGACGTCGACCTGGCCAAGAGCTGGTTCTACACCGACTCCATCACCGATCGGCCGCTGCTAGACATCGTCGGGCACCCCATGGCGGTGAACCCCGACCCGCTCCTCTACCGCGAGGCCCTGCGCCGGCGCTGGCCGGTGCGCTTCTTCGAGCCGCCCGCCCGCTAGGCGAGCAGCTTCTCCACCATCTTCTCGAAGTCGGCCTTCGGGCGGGCGCCCTGGAGCTGCTCCACGACCTGGCCGTTCTGGAAGGCCAGCACCGTGGGAATCGCGCGCACGCCGTACTGCCCGGGCGTGCCCGGATTCGCGTCGATGTCCATCTTGGTGATCTTGACGCGATCGCCGTACTGCTCGGCCAGCTCCTTCACGATGGGCGCGATGGCGCGGCAGGGCGCGCACCATTCGGCCCAGAAATCGATGATGACGGGAACCTCGGACTCGAGGATCTCGCTCTGGAAGCTGTCGTCGGTGACGTCCACTACGTCGGCCATGTTCCTCTCCTTGCGGGTCGCGCCCTTCGTCTGGCGGCCCGTCGTCTGCGGCTCAGGTCGGCTCGCGGGGCGGCGCGGCTACGTCCGTCCCCTGCGTCCGGTGCTGGGCCTGCCATGCTGCCACGCCGCCTCGTACCACCGCCACGGATGGGATGCCAGAACGGGCCAGACGTGCCGCTGCCGCCAGGCCCGAGGCGGGGTCCTCCGCCACCACGATGATGCGGCTGGGCCCGCCCTCCCGGGGAACCGGATCCCCGGCCGCCCACAGCTCGCTGCCCTCGACGCGGGCGCCGCTGCCGCGCGGCTCCCAGACCTGGAAGAGCTGCACCTCCGGGTCCCGCAGCAGGCGCGCGGCCTGCTCGGGGCTGAGCTCCCGGATCACGCGCCCCTCGGCGAGCCAGGTTCCGTCGCAGGCCAGCGTCAGCAGGCCCACGAGGGGCCACAGCAGGCGGGGGGAGGCCATCTTGCGAGTCTACCAGCCGGGCCGCGGCGCGTTGACGCCCGGGGCCGCCGTGATATCGTCGCGAGCCTCGGATCTGCCCGATTTCGCTCGATTTTTTCGAGCCGCGGGCCGGAGGCCCAAGGGTCCATGGCCAGGAAGCTGCCCCGCATCGACCGCAGCCGCGTGCGCACCGTCAGCGCCCGGCGCCGGGTCAGCAAGGTGCGCGTCGCGGACGAGGCCCGCCCGCACCGGGCCGGCGCCTCCTTCGCCGAGTTCCTGGACGGCCTGCCCGGCCTGCTGGCGGGCGGCGAGCTGCGCGCCGCCGTGACGGCCGCCGCGCGCGCCCACGCCCGAGGCCGCACGCTGCTGTGGGGCTTCGGGGCCCATGTCATCAAGGTGGGCCTCGCCCCGCTGGTGGCCGACCTGATGGAGCAGGGCCTCGTCAGCGGCCTGTGCCTGAACGGAGCCGGCTGCGTGCACGATCTGGAGCTGGCCTGGATGGGGCGCACCAGCGAGGACGTGGCTCCGGCCCTCGACGACGGCAGCTTCGGCATGGCCGGCGAGACCGCCGAGCGGCTCAACCGGGCCATCGTCGCCGGCGCGGCCGAGGGCCTGGGAATGGGCGAGTCGGTGGGGCGCGAGATCGTCGAGGGCGACTACCCGAACGCCGGACGCTCGCTGCTGGCGACGGCCGTGCGGCTGGGGATCCCCGTCACGGTGCACGCCGCGATCGGCACCGACATTCACCACATGCACCCGAGCGCGGACGGAGCGGCCCTGGGCGCCACCAGCCACCGCGACTTCGAGCGCCTGACCAGCCTGGTGGCGACCCTCGAGGGCGGCGTCTACTTCAACGTCGGCTCGGCGGTGATCCTGCCCGAGGTCTTCCTCAAGGCGCTGGCCCTGGCGCGCAACCTCGGGTACCGCGTGCGCCGCCTCACCACGGTCGACATGGACTTCATCCGCCACTACCGCACGCGGGTCAACGTGGTGGAGCGCCCGACGCGCCTCGGCGGTCGCGGCATCTCGCTGGTGGGCCACCACGAGATCATGCTGCCGCTGCTGGCCGCCGGCATCGTCGAGAAGCTCGGGTCGGACGCGTGAGCGGGCGTATCGCCATCGTCGAGGGCGACATCACCGAGCAGGCGGTGGACGCCATCGTGAACGCCGCCAACAGCGACCTGGTGTTGGGCGCCGGGGTCGCCGGGGCGATCCGCGAGAAGGGTGGGCCCTCCATCCAGCGCGAGTGCGACGCCATCGGGCCCATCGAGGTGGGCGGGGCCGCGCTGACCGGCGCCGGCGAGCTGCCGGCCCGCTACGTGATCCACGCGGCGGGCATGCCGCCGGGCGGCCAGGCCAGCGAGGAGAGCGTCCGGCAGTCGCTGCGCAGGAGCCTCGAGCTGGCCCGCGAGCGGGGCTGCCGCAGCGTGGCCGTACCCGCCATCGGGGCGGGCATCGGCGGCCTCGGCGCCCAGCGCTGCGCGGAGCTGCTGCTGGCCGAGGCCCGCAGCCACCTCGAGGGAGACACCTCCCTGGAGGAGATCCGCTTCGTGCTCTTCGGCGAGCCGACCTTCCGCGTCTTCGAGATGGCTCACGATGCCGCCCGCGTCCAGGCCCAGCTGGAGCGCCTGCGCCGCTGAGGCCCCCCGGAGCTACGCTTTCCCCATGGCCGTGGCGCTCCACCAGATCACCGCCGCCATCTACCTGGCCGCCTCGATCCTCTCCGGCGTCGCCGGCTCGCTGCCCGACCGTCGCCTGCAGCGCGGCGCCCTGGGCGCCCTCGCCCTGGGCGCGATCGTGCACGGCCTGGCCTTCTCCCAGCTCCACACGGCCCAGCCCACGCCGCCGATCAACGACCCGGCGGCGGCCGTCTCCTTCATGGCCTGGGTGGGCACCCTGGCCTTCCTGATCCTGATCGTGGCGCTGCGCCTGCGTCTCGAGGGCCTCACGGTGCTGGTGGCCCCGATCTCCTTCGTGGCGGTCTTCACGGCGACCCTCGGCCTCCCCTCGCCAGCTTCCCCGAGCTTCGGCGGCAGCGGCTCCTGGCCGCACTTCCACGTGCTGATGTCCTCGGCCGGCCTCTCGCTGCTGGGCCTGGCCGCCATGTCCGGGGCCCTCTTCCTGGCGGAGCACCGGCGTCTCAAGTCGAAGCGGAGCATGGCGAAGCGCTTCCCGATGCCCTCGCTGGAGGCCCTGGACCGCACCAACGCCGTCTCGCTGGCGCTGGGCTTCCTGCTCCTCACGCTCGGCGTCGTCACCGGCATGCTCTGGGTGCGATCGGTGACCGGTCACTGGTGGCAGGCCAACGTGCACCAGGCCCTGGCCATCGCGGCCTGGGCGATCTACGCACTGCTGGCCGGGGCGCGCTTCGCCTCGAACCAGGGCGCCCGCCAGGCCGCCGCCAGCGCCGTGGCGGGCTTCGCCTTCCTCTTCTTCGCCGTCATCGGGGTGGAGATCTTCGCGTGAGGATCCTGCTGCTCGGCATGAGCCATCGCACGGCCCCCCTCTCCCTCCGCGAGAGGCTGGCCGTCGAGGATCCGGTCCCGCCGCTGGCGAAGCTGAGCGCCTGCGAGGAGATCGACGAGGCGGTGCTGATCTCCACCTGCAATCGCATCGAGGTGGTCGCCCTGACGCGCCGGCTGGAGCCGGCGCGGCTGCGCCTCGCGTCCTTCTTCTGCCGCGAGCTGCCCGGCGCCGCCGGACTGCCGAGCGACCGCAACCTGCTCGAGCACTGCTACGAGCTGGAGGGCAGCCAGGCCCTGGCCCACGTGCTCCGGGTGGCCTCGGCGCTCGACTCGATGGTGGTCGGCGAGCCCCAGATCCTGGGCCAGGTGAAGGAGGCCTATCGGAAGGCCGCCGAGAGCGGGAGCAGCGGGCCGATCCTCGGGCGCCTCTTCCAGCAGGCCTTCGCCACCGCCAAGCGCGTGCGCCACGAGACGCGCATCGCGGAGCGGCCCGTCTCGGTGGCCAGCGTGGCCGTCGACCTGGCGCGGCAGATCTTCGAGAGCTTCGACGACAAGCGGGCGCTGCTGGTCGGCGCCGGCGAGATGGTCGAGCTGGCGCTGCGCAAGCTGCTGGACGGCGGCCTGCGCGAGGTGGCGGTCGCCAACCGCAGCCCCGAGCGCGCGGCGCGGCTGGCCGCCGAGCTGGGCGCCAGCGCCCACGGCCTCGACGCACTCCCCGGGCTGCTGCATCGCTCCGACGTGCTGCTCACCTGCATCGGCGGCGAGCGCCCGCTGATCGACGCCTCGCTGCTGGGGCCGGCCCTGCGCGGGCGCTCGCACCGCCCGCTCTTCGTGATCGACATCGGGGTGCCGCGCAACGTCGATCCGGCCATCGATCGGCTCGACGCCGTCTACCGCTACGACCTCGACGATCTCGCCGGCCTCGCCGACGAGAACGCCGAGCAGCGGCGGGCGGAGAGCGAGCGGGCCGAGGCGATCGTGGCCGAGCAGCAGCAGCGCTTCGAGGGCTGGCTGACGGCGCTGCGCGCCGTTCCGACGCTCCGCCACCTGCGCGCGCGGGCCGAGGCGATCCGCGCCGCGGAGGTGGAGCGGCTGCTCCACCGGCTCGATCTGGAGGCCCCGCAGCGCGAGGCGGTGGAGGCGCTGACCCGCTCGCTCGTCAACAAGCTGATGCACGTGCCGCTCTCCCGGCTGCGCCGGGAGGCGGAGCGCGAGGAGGGCATGGCCTACCTCGAAGTGGCCCGCGTGCTCTTCGGTCTCGACGATGCGGAGGCGGGCGACGGGGATACGGGCAGCGAGGGCTCCGATTCGTGACCCGACTGCGGCTCGCCACCCGCGCGAGCGAGCTGGCGCTGGCCCAGTCGCGGCTGGTGGCAGCGCGCATCGAGGCGCTCTTGCGGGTGCGCGTCGAGCTGCTGCCCACCACCACCAGCGGGGACCGACTGAAGGAAGTGTCGCTCGCGAAGGTGGGGGGCAAGGGGCTCTTCGTGAAGGAGATCGAGCAGGCCCTGCTCGCCGGGCAGGCCGACCTGGCCGTGCACAGCGCCAAGGATCTGCCCGCCCAGGAGGCCGAGGGCCTGGTGCTGGCCGCCTTC
>CAZYOL010000245.1:0-6616 GCA_964649065.1 uncultured Spirochaetales bacterium | reverse complement strand
GAGGCGGCGCCCGGCGAGCCCGACCCGGAGCCGCTGCGGGCCCCGATTCCGGGCATCGAGCTGGATGCGCCGCGCCTCGAGGTGGGGGGCGACCTGGCCCGGCTCAGCGGCTTCGATCCTGGCGCCCCGCGGCCGCTGTGGATCTGGCGAAAGGTCGGCGACGAGGCGGCCGTCGTCGCCGTCGGCCGGAGCGAGCCAGGCGGTGCCATCGAGCTGCCGCCGCTGGCCGTGCCGAGCCGAGGCCTGACGCTCTACGCGACACCCGAAGGTGTGGTGCCCGGCGCCCCCGGCTCTTCGCAGGCCGTGCACGCCGCCGCCGGCGCGCCGCCGGCTCCGGGGGCCCGGCTGCAGCGCGGACCGGCCGGCGAACGCTGGCTGCGCATCCAGCCGGGCGTGGCCGGAGGCGAGATCGTGGTCGTCGCCCAGGACGGCGCCGTGCTGGCCCGTCGCGACGTTCCCGAGCGGCCGAGCGCCCGGGACCGCGCCTTCGACATCGAGCTCTTCGCGCCCCTGGGCGCGCAGGAGGTCCGCATCGCCCACGAGCGGGCGGACGCAGAGCGATCGCCCTGGACGGCGGTCGCACTGGAGTCAAGTAAGACGAAAGGGGAGATGGATCATGTGGAGTAGGAAGACGACAACCTGCCTCGTCGGGGCAGCGCTGAGCGCGCTGCTGGCGAGCCCCGCAGCCGCGGTCCCGACCGCGGCGCCCGGCTTCATGCAGCTGCCGAGCATCCCGCTGGACGAGGAGGTCGCCGGCGGGGTCGAAGTGGTCGGTGGCACGATCTTCGTGGGGCAGGGCAGCTTCGGCTCCGAGCAGTCGATCGTGCGCATCGACCCGGACGGCACCAAGACCACGATTGCGTCGGGCTTCGGCTCGCTGGCGGGGCTTCAGTACGACAGCGTGAACGACCGGCTGATCGTGGGCGACAACGACGTCGGCACTCAGGGCGTGGGAGACACGGTCTTTGCCGTGAACGATCCCTTCGGTTCGGCGACGGTGACGCCCCTGGCGCCGGGAGGGACCTTTGCGGGGGTCCAGAGTCTGCAGATCGATCCGAGCGATCCCTCCGGGCAGACCATCTTCTTGGGCGACTCGTTGGCTACGGGCCTGCTCCAGAAGGTGGACGTCAGCGACTTCAGCGCCTTCACGGATCCGATGAAGATGCCCATCGAGACGGTGCAGACCTATCCGCAGTTCGTGGGCGGCCTCGCGGAGGACGGCAGCACGCTCTTCTTCGGGGACGCGCGCTTCGACTTCGTGACCTTCGAGTCCTTCGGCTTCGTCCTGGCCGTGCCGCTCGACGACCCGACCAGCGGGCCGATTCAGATCGGCCCGGAGCTGCCCGGCCAGAACGACCTGGTGGCGGACGAGTTCGGGCGCGTCTACAGCAGCTCGGGCGACCGGCTGCTGCTGCTCGACCCGAACAGCATCGGGCCGGACGGCGACAAGACACTGGTCGTCCCCACTCTCGTCGCCGACGGCTTCGGCTTCGCGACCGGTATCGACCTGGAGGGGCCGCTCCTCTACGCGTCGGACTCCGGGGCTTCGGAGCTCTTCGTCTTCGTGGTTCCCGAGCCCGGCAGCTTCGGGCTGGCGGCCGGCGGCCTGCTGGCCCTGGCGGGCCTGGCCCGGGCGCGCCGACCTCGCACGGCGGAGGGCTGAGGGATGACCCTACCCCAGCGGATCGCCTGGGTGTGGGGCGTGCTCGCGGCGGCGGCTCCAGCCGTCGCCGCGGGCGCGGACCTCGAGATCGTCGAGCCGGCGGGCGGGCTCCGGACCTGGATGCCGGTGACCGTCACCCTCGACCTGGTGGACACGGCCGACACCGGGACCCTGGCCGTGACCCTGAACGGCACCGACATCAGCTCGGCCTTCGTCTTCGCGCCGCCCGCGGGCGGCCGCATCGAGGCGCAGGCGCTGAGCTTCTGGGACCCGGACGTGGTGCAGCAGGGCAGCAACGTGCTAGAGGCGAGCGTGGGCGTGAGCGGCTCGACGGCCGAGGCGCGGCGCAGCTTCGTCGCCAACGGCGACCCCTTCGCGGACGCCGTCGTGGACGTCCTCATCGGTACGGACGGAGGCGAGGGGGGGCCGGACGAAGCCTGCGTCCCCCAGCCTCCCGACAAGTTCTGCTGGCCCGAGAACGTGCTCGGCCCTCCGCGGGGCCTGGGGCTCAATCAGGGCTCGCTGGACACCGTCTCCCTGGGGCGGGGAGGCATGCTGATCCTCGAGTTCGTCGACAACGTCGCCTGGAACGGTCCCGGGGTGGACCTGCTGGTCTTCGAGAACCCCTTCCTGGTGGTCGCGGGCGATGTCACCCAGCCGCCCTTCATGGAGCCCGCGCGGGTGAGCGTGAGCCAGGACGGGGAGAGCTGGGTGGACTTTCCGGGCTGCGCGCTCGACCCGGCTGAGGCCGTGAACTTCCATCCGGGCTGCGCGGGGGTGTATCCGGTGCTCAGCCGGCCTTTCCTGCCCTTCTCGCACGGCTCGATCCCCAGCACGGTGCCGATCCAGGATCTGGTCGGGAAGGAGGCCGCCACCCTGCCGCTGCCGGCCGGCGCCGGAGGCGACGCCTTCGACCTGGACGCGGTGGGGCTGGACTGGATCAAGTTCGTGAAGGTCGAGTCCGCGGGCTTCGCGCCGCAATTCGCAGAGGCGCCCAAGATCGGCTCGGACATCGACGCCGTGGCGGCCGTCTACTCCCAGCTCCCGCCCACCGTTCCCGCGCTGCCCGCGGCAGGGCTCGGCTGGCTGGCGCTGCTGCTGCTGGGCTCGGGAGGGATCTGGCTGCGTCACTCGTCGCGCAGCCGAAAGCTCACGGGCACCACGACGAGGCCGTAGATCCGGGGCAGCGGCGCCGCGTCTCGGACCGCGCGCAGGGCCGCCGAGTCGAGCGCCGCGTGCCCCGAGGTCTGTCGGAGCTCCAGCTCGGTCGGGTCGCCTTTGGGGGAGACCTCGAAGGCCACCAGGGCCTCGCCCTCCTGTCGGCGCACGCGGGCGATCGGGGGGTAGCTGACCACGTCCTGGACGCGGCGCGCGATCTCGGCCAGGCGCTCCTCCACCGTCGGTCCCGCGGGCATGGCGTCGCGCTGGGGGCCGCCCTGGGCGGCTGCCGTCCAGGGCGCCAGCAGCGAGAGCAGGATCGCGCCCAGAGAGAGCGCGCGCGATCTCAAGCCAGCTCCCGCCGCAGGGCCGTCATCAGCGACTCGACGTTCACCAGGCGGGCGTTCTCGCCCATCAGCCCGACGCGCCAGGCGCGTCCGGCCAACGGGCCGAGGCCGCCACCGATCTCGATGCCGTACTTGTCGAGGATCTGACGCCGCAGCCAGGCCTCCTCCGGGGCGGGCAGGCTCGCCGGCAGCCGCAGCGTGGTGAGCATCGGCAGGCGGTGTGCGGCCTCCACCCAGGGCTCGAAGCCCAGCTCGGCGACCGCCTCGACCAGCGCCGAGCCCGCCTCCCGGTGGCGCAGCTCGCGGGTCTCCATGCCCTCCTCCTCGACGATGCGCAGGGCCTCGACCAGCGCGAAGATCATGGAGATCGGCGCGGTGTGGTGATAGACGCGCTCCTCGCCGTAGTAGCCGGACAGCAGTCCCAGGTCCAGGTACCAGCTCGGAACCGGATGGGCCCGCGATCGCACGCGCTCGAGCGCGCGCTCGGAGAAGCTCGCGGGGGACAGGCCCGGCGGGCAGGACAGACACTTCTGTGTGCCGCTGTAGGCGGCGTCGACGCCCCAGGCGTCGAGCTCGACCGGGATTCCGGCCAGAGAGGTGACACAGTCCAGGATCACCAGGGCGCCCAGCTCGCGGGCGGCCCGCGCGATTTCCGGCACGGGCTGGCAGGCGCCCGTCGAGGTCTCCGCGTGGACGAAGGCCACCGCCCGCGGGCGCACGCGCTCCAGGGCCGCTCGCATCTCGGCCTCGTCGAGCACCGAGCCGGGCTCGGCCTCGACGCGGGTGACCCGGGCGCCCAGGCGGCTCGCGACCTCGCACATGCGGCCTCCGAAGACGCCGGCGACCCCGATCACCACGTCGTCGCCCGGCTCGATCAGGTTCGCGAAGCAGGCCTCCATGCCGGCGCTGCCGGTTCCGGAGAGGGGCAGCGTCATGCGGTTCCCGGTGCCGAAGAGGCGCCGCATCCGCTCGCAGGCCTCGTCCAACAGGGCCAGGAAGGCCGGGTCGAGGTGGCCTACCAGCGGACGCGAGAGCGCGCGCAGCACGCGGGGGTGCACGTTCGAGGGGCCGGGCCCGAGGAGCAGACGGCGGGGCAGCTCGATCACCACCCGAAGAGTCTAGCCCGGGCCGGAAAACGATTGGAAATCGGGGAGCTGCAGATCGGCCTGCGTTGACACCCCGGTGGGGCACTCCTACCTTCCGTAAGCCCCACCTGGCCTCGCCGCCGCGTTTCCCACGGGCGGAGCAGGCCGGCCCCTGATTCCTGGATGACCCTGGTCGAGACCCGTGAAACGCTGGCTCGTATTCTCCCTCGGACTCGCAATCGCAGCCGGGGCGCTCTTCCTGCTGCTGCGGGGTGGCGAGAGCCCGCCGCTGGACGAGATCGACGAGGCCTCCCGGCGGCGCCTCGAAGAAGTGCTGCGCGGGGATGCGGGGGACGGCCCGTGAGCCTGGCCCGCAGCCGCGAGGCCTTCGAGCAGGAGGAGCTGGAGCGTCTGGGGCCTTTTGCCGTGGCGAGCTGTCGCTCGCGGGGGCGGCTGTTTCCGGAGCCGGAGCACCGCTATCGAACCTCCTTCCAGCGCGATCGCGATCGCATCGTCCACTCCCGCGCCTTTCGGCGGCTCGAGTACAAGACCCAGGTCTTCGTGCACCACGAGGACGATCACTACCGGGACCGCCTGACCCATACGCTGGAAGGCAGCCAGATCTCCCGCAGCATCGCCCGGGCGCTGCGTCTGAACGAGGAGCTGGCCGAGGCCGTGGTGCTCGCCCACGACCTCGGGCATACGCCCTTCGGTCACGCCGGCGAGCGCGTGCTGAGCGACCTGATGGCGCAGGACGGGGGCTTCGATCACAACCGCCAGAGCCTGCGCGTCGTGGACCTGCTGGAGGAGCGCTACCCGAGCTTCCGCGGCCTGAATCTCAGCTACGAGACCCGCGAGGGCATCCTGAAGCACGGCTGCCACTGGGAGCACCCGGTTCCGGTTCCGGAGCCGGTCGCCCAGCCGACACTCGAGGCGCAGGTCGCGGACCACGCCGACGAGATCGCCTACGTGATCCACGACCTGGACGACGGCCTGCGCTCGGGCCTGCTGCGGGAGGGGGACCTGGAGGCGCTCGACCTCTGGCGCGAGACGCGAGCCGCGGTCGGCGAGCGCATCGGCGACGTGCCGCCCCGCGTGCTCCGGGCCCAGGTTCTCCGCGGCCTGATCGACCACCTGGTCGGCGACCTGATCGAGAGCTCGGCGCAGCGCATCGAGGCGGCCCGGGTCGATCATCCCGATCGCGTGCGGAGCACCCCGCAGCGGCTGGTGGGCTTCTCCTCGGGCACGGAGAAGCAGAAGGCCGCGCTCAAGGGATACCTGCACGACCACCTCTACCTGCATCCGGAGGTGGCTGCCGTCAGTCGACACGCCAGCCGGATCATCGAGTTCCTGTTCGCTCACTACCGAGCCCGGCCGCGCGACCTGCCCGAGCACGTGCGGGCGCGCTTCGAGATCGATGGCGAGGCGCGGGCCGTATCCGACTACGTCGCGGGCATGACCGACCGCTTCGCGACCCGCGAGTATCAGTCGCAGGGAGGGGACGCGGGTGGCGACTGAGGACGACGTGCGGGTCGTGTGGGTGACGGCGCCGGATGCCGAGCAGGGCGCGGCTCTGGCGCGCGCGCTGGTCGAGGAGCGTCTGGCCGCCTGCGTGAACCTGCTGCCCTCCATCCGCTCGGTCTACCGCTGGGAGGGTCGGGTGCAG
Organism: uncultured Spirochaetales bacterium; assembly: GCA_964649065.1. GTDB lineage: Bacteria > Myxococcota_A > UBA9160 > UBA9160 > SMWR01 > CAZYOL01. The sequence continues at coordinate 697 of CAZYOL010000245.1, read as the reverse complement.
GACGACGCGGAGGTGCTGCTCGTGATCAAGACCCGCGCCGACCGGCTCGCCTCGCTGACCACCCGGGTCGGCGAGCTGCATCCCTACGACCTGCCCGAGGTGCTGGCCCTGCCCGCGGTCGGGGGCAGCTCCGCCTACCTGCGCTGGGTGGCGGAGGAGTGCGCTCCGTGAGCGGCTCGCTGAATCTGCCCGAGGCCCTGGAGCGCGCGGCGAGCGAGCTCACACCGTGGGCGGACGCCATCCGGCCGGCCAACGGAGACCCGGCGCAGCTCTTGGCGGGGCTCTCGCCGGAGGGTGCGGTGGAGGTGCTGAGCTGGCTGCTCGAGCACGAGGCCGAGGCAGCGGCCGAGCTCGCCAACGCCTGGGCCGACGACGAGGCGCGCGGTCCCCAGGCCCTGTTGGCCCTCGACCCGAACCAGCTGCCCCGCGACGGTCGCAAGCTGCTGCGCAGGGTGCGTCACCGCCTGCGCTCGCGGGGCTTCGAGGTCGATGCCGAGGCGGCGCCGGGGCCGATGGTGGCCAAGCTCCCGCGGATCGAGGACGACCTGGAGTCCGCCGTCGTCTCGGGCGTGGATCCGCGCGGCACCCGGGTGGTCTACCTGGTGGCTCCGAACCCCTCGAGCGGGGCCCGGATCTTCGAGCTGCTGCTCGACGAGGAGCGCGGCATCGTCGGCTTCGAGATCTACACCACCGGTCG
>CAZYOL010000244.1:0-6693 GCA_964649065.1 uncultured Spirochaetales bacterium | reverse complement strand
CCTTCACCCACTGCCGGGACGTGGCCGCGGCCGTCTCCAAGGCCGGGGGCCTCGGAGTGCTGGGCGTGGCCGCCCACTCCCTCGACCAGCTCAAGCTCGAGCTCGACTGGATCGAGAGCCAGATCGGCGACAAGCCCTACGGCGTGGACCTGCTGCTTCCCGCCAAGTTCGTCGGCAGCGAATCCGGCGGCTTCGACCGCGACAAGCTCGACGAGCTGATCCCGGCCGAGCACCGGAACTTCGTCGACGAGCTGCTGCAGCGCCACGGGGTGCCCGCCCTGCCGCCCGGGGAGCAGGCCGGCCATCCCTTCCAGGTGGGCTACGAGCAGCAGCGCGACGTGATCGACTACGTGCTGACGCGACCGATCCGCCTGATCGCCAGCGCCCTCGGCCCGCCGCCCGGCTGGATGATCGAGAAGAGCCGCGCCGCCGGCGTGCAGGTGGCCGCGCTGGCCGGCACCGTCGACCACGCGCGACGTCACGTCGAGGCCGGCGTCGACATCGTCGTGGCCCAGGGCTACGAGGCGGGCGGGCACACCGGCGAGATCTCGACCCTGGTGTTGGTGCCGGAGGTCGTGGACGCGGTGGCGCCGATTCCGGTGCTGGCGGCGGGCGGCATCGGCAACGGGCGCCAGGTGACCGCTTCGCTGGCCCTGGGAGCCCAGGGCGTCTGGATGGGCTCGATCTGGCTCACCACCGAGGAGGCCGAGACGCATCCGGTGGTGAAGGAGAAGTTCCTCCGGGCCACCTCGCGCGACACGATCCGCTGTCGTTCCCAGACCGGCAAGCCGGCCCGCCAGCTGCGCAGCGCCTGGACCGAGGCCTGGAACGATCCGAGCAACCCCGCGCCCCTGCCCATGCCCCTGCAGCCGCTGCTGGTGCGCGAGGCCAATGCGCGCATCGCCCGGGCCGCCCACAAGTCCGAGGGGGCGGCCGACCTGATCAACTACTTCGTCGGCCAAATCGTCGGCTCGCTCAACCACGTGAAGCCGGTGCGCAGCGTGATCGAGGAGCTGGTGATGGAGTACGCCGACACCATGGAGCGTCTCGACGCCTGGGCCAGCGAGGGCTGATCACTTCTCCCGGAGCTCGTGGACGCCGTCCCAGCCGGGCTCCGGAGCCTCCGCCCGGTAGCGCCGGGCCCGCTCCAGGAAGACCGCGGCGGGGCCGTCGTCCGGGTGCTGCTCGAGGAAGCCGCGCAGCCGGGCCTCGGCCGCGCCGAAGTCGCCGGCGCGGTAGAGGCCGAGAGCCTGCTGCCAGCTCGCCACCCACTCCCGCTGCGCCTCGCTGGCCCGCGAGGTCTCGGCCACCAGCTCGAAGAGGCCGAGGGCCTCGCGGCGTCCCACGACACGCACGCGGTCGACCTCGCGCGCCAACAGCGCCCCGCCGACTCGCGCGACGACCGCGTCCGAGACCAGGAGCCGCGTGCCGTAGCTCCGCCCCGCACCCTCGACGCGGGAGGCCACGTTCATGGCATCCCCGACCGCCCGGTAGGCCCGGCGCTCGGCGGCTCCCACCTCCCCCACCACCAGCTCGCCCGAGTGCACGCCGATGCGGAAGTCGACGCGCGGTCGGTCCTCTCTGCGCCAGCGCTCCACCAGGGCGCCGAGCCCCGCGCGGCAGCGCAGCGCGGCGCGGCAGGCGCGCAGGGCGTGGTCGGGCTGCGGCAGCGGCGCGCCCCAGAAGGCCACCACGCCATCCCCGAGGAACTCGTTCACCGTGCCGTCGCTGGCCAGCACCGCCTCGCAGACCACCTCGAAGTACTCGGAGAGGCCGGCCACCAGCACCTCGGGCTCCGAGGCCTCGGCCCAGGCCGAGAAGCCGGCCAGGTCGACGAAGGCGACCGTCAGCTCGCGCCGCACGCCCGCGGGCTGAGCCTTCTCCGGGTGCCGCAGCACCTCCTCGGCCACCTCGCGGGAGACGTAGCGCTCGAAGGTGCGGCGGATGCGCTCCCGCTCCTCCAGGCCCGCGGCCATCTCGTTGAAGGCGCGACCCAGCTCCCCCACTTCGTCGCTGCGCTGGACGTCGACCCGGGTCTCGAAGCGGCCGGCCCCGATGCCGCGCGCGGCGCGCGCGATGCCGGTGACCGGGCGCGTGATGCCGCGGGCCAGGGCGAAGGCCGGCACCAGTGCGGCCAGCAGCACCAGGCCCCCGACGCCGAGGATCGAGAGGCGCAGGCGGCGCAGGAAGGCCCACTCGGCCTCGACAGGCCCCAGCAGCACGAAGCCGGCCTCCGCCAGCGGAGTTTCCGGGGAGAGCTCGGCGCGCCCGACCCGGTACGGCGCGCCGGCGAGCTCCAGCGGGGCGGCGGCCGGCACTCCGGCCGAGTCCGGGAGGGAGGACAGCCGGCGGGCCAGCTCCTGGGCCGCCTCCGCCGAGAGCGTCGTGGCGACCACGCGGTCGCGTGCCACCAGCGCGGCCTCGAGGCCGGAGACGGCGCGCGTGCTGGCCAGGATGTCCACGTCGATGCGGCGGCCCGACAGGACCACACCGTGCAGCTCCTCGCCGAAGACCACCGGACGTGCCAACACGCGGTAGACGGCCACCTCGGGCTCGGCCGGCAGCAGGCGCGGCAGGGACTGCGGGCCGGGGGCCACCCAGATGGCTCCGCTGCGCCCCGAGCGGAGCGTGGAGCGGAACACGGCCAGCTCGGAGAGGTCGTCGCCGTAGCGGGTCGGCTCGGCGGCGCTGTAGAGCAGTACGCCGGCGGAGGAGAGCACGATGAGCACGTCGCTGCGCTCGGCGAAGGTGAGGGAGGGCAGCAGGGAGCGGAGCCGCAGGTTGGCGTCGCGCTCCGCCGCGTCCACCGCGCCGGTCTCGGCGCCGAAGCCCATGCCGAAGTCCCCGGAGAGCGAGGCCGTCGACAGCACCGTGCGCAGCTGCGGGTGGCTGCGGGCCAGCGACTCGATCTCCTCGGCCACCAGGCCCAGGCGCAGCTCCTCCATCTCGCGGAAGGCGCGATGGGCGCGCACGAAGCGCTCGGCGAAGCGCGCGTCGAGCTGCTGCGAGGTGAGCTGCTGCAGGGCGACCAGCGTGGCTCCCGTGGCCAGCGCGACGAGCCCGGCCAGGGCGAGGAAGACCCGGGTGCCGAAGCTGGCCCTCACCGCTCGACTTCGCTGCCCGGTGGCGGGTAGTCGCTCCCGTCCTTGCGCTTGTGCGGAGGAATGCCCCCGCGCAGCAGCTCCAGCTGGATTGCGATCTCCTCCCCGGGGCGGATCTCCACCGGGCGGCTCACGCGCTGGGCGCCCGGCGTCCAGGCGTGCAGGACGTGGTCTCCCGGGGGCACTCCCTCCAGGGCGAAGCGACCGTCCTCGTCGGTGACGGCGTAGGCGCGATTCTCCAGCACGACCACGTAGGCGATCATGTGCGGATGGATGTTGCAGAAGACGGGCACCAGGCCGGGCCTGTCGAAGGCGACCTCCCGGGGCAGATCCGAGGCCTTGTACTGGCCGAGGTCGAAGCTCTGCACCGGCGAGACCGAGAAGACGTTGTGGTAGATCGGGTCGCGGTTGGGGAACAGCACCTTCTGCCCGGCCACGATCGGCAGCAGGCGGGGCGAGAAGCTCTCGTTGCGCTGGTCCAGCTCCGCGACCCGGTCCGGCGGCGGATCGCGGAAGCCGCTCAGGTAGACGATCACCCCGCTGCGGTCGTCCAGGGGCCGCGGCCCGCCCAGGAAGCGCTTGCGCAGCACCTCGACGGTCCCGCTCACGGAGCCGGCCTCCTGCCCGCTGGCCGCCGGGGCGCCCGCCGCCAGCGCGAGCGCTGCGATCAGGACTCCCCGCGCGGTGCAGGCGGCTCGCCGGGCGCATATCATCGGCCGCCATTCATAGCGGATCGCCCGGGAGAATGATGCGCGCCGCCGCATGGCTCTGCTGCCTCGCGATTCTCGCCTTCCCCGACGCGGCGCGGGCGGAGACGGAGCCGCCCCCCGCGCGCCCGGGCTTCCGGACGCTGCGCTTCGAGGAGGACTGGAGCGTGCTCGCCGAGCGCGAGGCCCTGCCCAGCCGCGACCTCTTCGATCCGCTCAAGTACATCCCGCTCCGCGACGACGGCTCCTCGTGGCTCTCGCTGGGGGGACAGCTGCGCGGCCGCATGGAGGGCTGGAGCGGCTTCCTCTTCGGGGATCCGCCCGGCGGCGCGCAGCCCAACGCCGCCTTCCTCCTCGGGCGGATCCTCTTCCACGCCGACCTCCACCTGCACCCGGGGCTGCGGATCTTCGCCCAGGCCCGCAGTGCGCTCTCGACGAATCCACCGGTCTTCGGCGGACTGCGCATCGTGGACAACAACGAGATCGATCTGCAGAACGGCTTCCTGGAGCTCTCCGGCGAGCCCTGGGAGCTGCCGCTCACCCTGCGCCTGGGTCGCCAGGAGCTGCTCTTCGGCCGCCAGCGCCTGGTCTCTCCCCTCGACTGGTCCAACTCGCGCCGCACCTTCGACCTGGCCAGCCTGGAGCTGGACCTCCCCGGCTGGCGCGTCACCGCCTTCGGCGGCGTTCCCGTGCGCATCCGCCCCTTCGACTTCGACGACCACTGCCCGGGGGACGGCATCTGTCCGCTGGCTTTCGGCACCGCCTTCTACGGCCTCCACGCTGCGGGCTCGCTGCCCGACTGCGGGCTCGACCTGGATCTCTACGTCTACGGCCGCCACCGCGACGCCGTGGTCGACCTGGAGGGCAGCAGTGGCGACGAGCGCCGGGCCACGGTGGGAGCCCGCCTCGGCGGGCCGATCGGCGCCAGCGGCTTCGACTTCGACCTGGAAGCAGACTGGCAGGGCGGCAGCATCGGAGGCGAGGGCATCCATGCCTTCGCGGTGGCGACCGAGCTCGGCTGGTGGCTGTCGCGCTCGCGCCTCTCGCCCCGGCTCCAGCTCGGCTTCGACTACGCCAGCGGAGACCGCTCGCCCGGCGAGCTGGGCCTCTTCGACCAGCTCTTCCCGCTGGGCCACGCCTACCTGGGCTACATCGACCTGGTCGCGCGCCAGAACGTGATCGCCACATCGGGGCGCCTGACCCTGCGCCCCTTCCCCCGCACCGTGCTCGAGCTGACGGCCTACGGCTTCTGGCGCGCCGAGACCGGCTCGGGGCTCTACGCCGCCAACGGCGTGGAGATCCGGGCGGGCGATGCGGGGGCCTCTCGCGAGGTCGGGGCCGAGCTCGACGTGCTGGTCAAGCACTGGATCGGGCCGCACCTGCTGGTCGCCGCCGGCTACTCCCGCTTCTTTCCGGGGGCCTTCGTCGCGGAGACGGGGGCCTCGGCCTCGGTCGACTTCGGCTACCTGATCTTCCAGTACACCTTCTAGGTCGGGTCGTCCGCCAGCCGCCTACGCCGCAGCTGGACGCGGCCCTGGGTCTCGACGAGCACGCCCTCGGCGCCGCGGCGGGCCAGCTCGGCGGCGTTCGCCTCGTCGGTGTCGACGTGCATCTCGAGGCGGAAGCTGGGCCTCACCCGCACCACGACGTCGCGGAACACCAGATCGCGTCCCTCGCTGTCGAGGGCGACCTCGACCAGATCGCGGTGGCGGACGCCCAGCCGCGCGGCGTCCTCCGGGGTCATGTGGATGTGACGCTGGGCGCAGATCACGCCCTCGTCCAGGGCCAGCCGGCCCGCCGGCCCCTCCAGCACCACTCCCGGCGTGCCGTCCAGATCCCCCGAGCAGCGCACCGGCGCGTCGATGCCCAGGTGGAACTCGTCGGTCCGGGAGATCTCCACCTGACAGCGGGGGCGCGTCGGCCCCACCACGCGCACGTCCTCGAGCGAGCGGCGCGGGCCGACCAGGCGCAGCCGCTCCTCGCAGGCGAACTGCCCCGGCTGGCTCAGCGGCTGGGCCGGGCGCAGCCGGTGGCCGGCGCCGAAGAGGCGCTCGACCGCCTCGTCGCTCAGGTGGACGTGGCGGGCGGAGATGGCGACCGGGATCGCCGAGTCGCTGCGGACGCGGTCGTCGTCTTCGAGCAGCCGCGCCGTGGCCCGGGCCACCGCCAGGGCCTCGTCGCTCTGCACCACCAGGATGCGCACCCGGCTGTGCGGCGTCGACACCACCGCGACGGGCTCCTCGGGCCGCACCTGCGCCCGGCGATTGGCGTCCTCGTCGAGCCGGGCCCCCAGGAAGCCCAGGCGCTGCGCGACCCGGTGGCGCACCAGGGCGCTGTTCTCCCCGATGCCGCCGGTGAAGACCAGGCAGTCGAGGCCCCCCATCACCGCGGCGTAGGCGCCGATGTACTTGCGCAGCCGGTGGCAGAAGACCTGCAGCGCCAGCCGGCACCGGGGGTCCCCGGCGGCGGCGCGCTCCTCGATGTCGCGCAGGTCGCGACCGGCGCCGGAGAGTCCGGTCAGGCCCGATTGCTGGTTCAGCAGGGCGTCGAGCCCGTCGGCATCGAGCCCCTCCTCGCGCATCAGCAGCAGCAGCACGCCGGGGTCGACGTCGCCGCTGCGGCTGCCCATCACCAGGCCCTCGACCGGGGTCATCCCCATGCTGGTCTCGACGCAGACGCCGTGCTCGACGGCCGCCGCGCTGGCCCCGTTTCCGAGGTGGCAGCTCACCAGCTTGAGGTCGCGCAGGCTCTCGCCCAGGTGGCGGGCGGCGCTCTCCGCCACCCAGCCGTGGCTGGTGCCGTGGAAGCCGGAGCGGCGGATGGCGTGGCGCTCGCCCAGCACCCCGGGCCGCGCGTAGGGGCGGGGCCGGCCCGGGGGCGTCGCG
>CAZYOL010000243.1:0-6720 GCA_964649065.1 uncultured Spirochaetales bacterium | reverse complement strand
CCGACTCCATCGACTTGGCCTCCTCGACCGTGATCACGCCCTCCTTGTCGACCTTCTCCATCGCCTCGGAGATCATGCCGCCGATCGTGGCGTCGCTGTTGGCCGAGATGGTGCCGACCTGGGCGATCTCGTTCGAGTCGCGGGTGGGCTTGGACATCTTGCCGAGCTCCTCGACCACGGTCTCGACCGCCTTGTCGATGCCCCGCTTGAGGTCCATCGGGTTCATGCCGGCGACCACCAGCTTGCTGCCTTCACGGAAGATGGCCTGGGCCAGCACGGTCGCCGTGGTGGTGCCGTCGCCCGCGACGTCGGAGGTCTTCGAGGCGACCTCCTTCACCATCTGGGCGCCCATGTTCTCGAACTTGTCCTCGAACTCGATCTCCTTGGCGACGGTGACGCCGTCCTTGGTGACCGTCGGCGAGCCGAAGCTCTTCTCGATGACGACGTTCCGGCCCTTCGGGCCGAGCGTCACGCGCACGGCATTGGCCAGGCCGTTGACGCCCGCGAGCAGCTTCGCTCGGGCATCCTGGTCGTAGCGGACTTCCTTGGCCATCGAATCTCCTCCTACTCGATCACGCCGAGGACGTCGTCCTCGCGAATGATGAGGTGCTCTTCGCCCTCGATGTTGACCTCGGTGCCCGCGTACTTGCTGAAGAGGACCTTGTCCCCCTTCTTGACGTCGAGCGGCTGCACCTTTCCGTCGTCGCCGATCATGCCCTTGCCGCCGGCGACTACCTTGCCCTCCTGGGGCTTCTCCTTGGCGGTATCCGGAATGATGATCCCGCCCTTGGTCTTCTCCTCTTCCTCGACTCGCTTGACGAGGATGCGATCCTGGAGGGGTCGAATCTTCATTCGAGCCCAAACCTCCGAGCGTCCACCGGAACCGGGGCGCTCCTCTGGGGTTGATTGCGCGGCGCCGGGCTCCAGGCCCCTGTGGCCGGAGTGCCGCATCGCCGTTTGGCAGTCGGATCTCCCGACTGCCAAAGTCCGCCGCAATGTATGCCCCGGCTCGGGCCCCGCAAGGGCCGTGCCGCGAAAAACACGGTTGCAAAGTCGGAGAGCGGGTCGGACGATGTAGGGGCATGTGCCGCTGGCCCCCGTGCCCCGGAGACCCCCGGTGAAGTCCGGAGGGACCCGGTGAGAGCCGGCTCCGGCGGCCTCCTCGACTCGGCCCCTCTCCGGGAGGTCTTCGCGGAGTGGGTGGAGGGCGCCGCCCGGGCTACCCGGCCTCCCCCCTCCCCCGAGGTGATCGCCTACCTGGTCGACCTGCTCGCGAGCCAGCTGCGGGCCCCCCGGGCACCCGGGCGCCGCGGCGAAGGCCCTCCCAGCCTGGCCGAGGAGTGGCTCGCGGCCCGTCGGCAGACCGGCTCGGAGCGCCTGCGGCGGCTGCACCGGCTCGGCGACCGCGCCCTCTTCGTGTCGGGCTTCTTCGGAGACAGTCTGGAGCGGAGCCGGGTCGACCTGGGCTACTACCGCGAGATCGGGCGCTCCGCCTACGGGAACCTGGCTCGGTTCCTCGCCGCCCACTCCTGGACCCCGGTCTTCGAAGAGCTCGCCGATCGCTTCGGCGATCTCGGAGACCTGCTCGCCGAGGTCGGCGACCGGGCCCGGCCGGGCGTCTCCCCGGACCTGCTCCGGCTCTACGAGCGCAGCCTCGAGACCGGCAGCCCCCGCGACCGGCGCCGGCTCTTGCGGCTCGGGCATCGGCCGCCGGCCCGCCGGGTCTGGCAGTGAAGGCCCCGGGCCTGCTGCGCCGCATCGCCCGGGCCCAGCAGACGCTCGCCGCGATCTACGACCTGGAGGTCGACGTGCGCGCCGAGCGCTTCGTCATCCCCCCCGAGCGGGCCCGCAGCCTGCTCGACGGGCCCGGTCCGCGCTCCGGCGTGCTGGTGGTCGAGGACAGCGGCGGCGACGGCGCCCAGCTCGGGCTCTACATCGATCCCGCAGACGCCCGCGACCCGGGCACCATCGTCGAGGAGACCAGCCACCTGCTGTGCCTGGCCTGGCACGCGGCCCAGGGGCGGCCGGTCTCGCGCCTGATCCTGGAGCTCCAGGGCGAGGTGGACCGCTGGGTGGTGGCGCGGCTGGAGGGACGGGACGCCTTCGACCACTTCCGGGGCTTTCGCTGGGACGGCTGGATGAGCGCCTCGGACCGTCACCGCTACGAGGCCGCCCACGCTGCGGGGCATCGCTACTGCCGGGCCCTGGATCGCCGCTACCCGCGGCGCTCCCACACGCCGGGTCTGCTCCGGGAGCTGCGGCGCTTCTACCGGGCCCCCTCGGAGCACAAGCTGCGCGCGGCCGGCTCCAGCTGAGCCGACTCCGGGCACGCTTGCCGAGGACCGCGATTTCGTGCACCTTTCGCGCGAAGAAAGGTCGAAAGCGCGATCCATGGCCCTGACCCGTCGCCAGCGCGAGATCTACGACTTCGTCCGCAAGTTCGTCGCGGAGGAGGGCTACTCCCCGAGCCTCGAGGAGATCGGCGAGGCCTTCGGCCTCTCCTCGGTGGCGACCGTCCACAAGCACGTCCAGCACCTCGTCGACAAGGGCTTCCTGCGCAAGTCCTGGAACCGCTCGCGCTCGGTGGAGCCCGTCGAGGCCGAGGACTCCGCCGCGGTCTCGCTGCCCCTGCTGGGAAGCGTGGCCGCGGGGCAGCCGATCGAGGCCATCGAGAGCCCGGAGTCGATCGAGATTCCGCGCTCGCTGGCTCCGCGTCACGGCGAGAGCTTCGTGCTGCAGGTCCGCGGCGACTCGATGATCGAGGACCAGATCCGCGACGGCGACTACGTGGTGGTCGAGAGCCGCGAGCAGGCGCGCAACGGGGAGACGGTGGTCGCGCTGGTGGGGACCGACGAGGCCACCCTGAAGCGCTTCTATCGCAAGGGCCGCCGGGTCGTGCTGAAGCCGGCGAACGCCTCGATGCCCCCCATCGAGGTGCCGGCCTCCGAGGTGCGCATCCGCGGCGTGGTGCGCGCCCTGCTGCGCTCGTATTGACGTCTCCAGGCCCACGGCTAATCTCGCCTTGCACAGAAAACTTCGAAATTTCAGGGGCTTGGAACATTGGGCGCCGATTCCCCCGACACCGTTCGGCTCTCGCGGGCCGTCGAGATCTCCACCTCGCTGCGCTACTGGCGCTCCGACCTCTCGGAGGCGGAGAATCGCTCCCTCTTCGGTCGCCGCGCCGACCAGCACGGCCACAACTACCGCATCGAGGTGACCCTGCGCGGGGAGCCGGATCCGCTGACCGGCATGGTGATGGACCTGAAGGACCTGCAGAAGATCCTCGATCGCGAAATCGAGGATCGCTTCGACCACCGCGATCTGAATCGCGACACGCCCTACTTCGAGAAGCTCGCGCCCACCCCCGAGAACTTCGCCCGTCTCATCCACGAGCTGCTGGGGGCCGCCCTGCCTCCGGGCATGCTGGCCGGCGTCCGCCTCTACGAAGACCCGGATACCTGGGTCGACGTCCTGTCGTGATCCACCTCACCCGGCGCTACCGCTTCCCGGCGGCCCACCGGCTGGCGCACCCCTCGCTCTCGGAGGAGGAAAACCGCCGCACCTATGGCAAGTGCGCGAACCCCGCCGGACACGGCCACGACTACCGCTTCGAGGTCACCGTCGGCGGGCAGGTCGACGCCCGGAGCGGGCGCCTGGTCGATCCCGAGGTCCTCGACGCCCTGGTGCGGGAGCGCGTCCTCGATCGCTTCTCCCACCGCTACCTCAACGACGACCCCGCCTTCGCGGAGCGGGTGCCCACGGCCGAGAACATCGCCCGGGTCCTCCACGAGGAGCTGCGGGGGCCGGTCGAGGGCCTCCCCGGCCTGCGGCTGGTGCGCATCCACGTCGACGAGACCCGCCGCAACGCCTTCGCCTACGGAGATGCCCCTTGAGCCAGGACTCGGATCCGATCCGGCCCCACGTCACGGCCATCCTCAAGGAGCTGGGCGAAGACCCCGGGCGCGACGGGCTGGACCGCACGCCCGCCCGCGTCGCCAAGAGCCTGCGCTTCCTGACCCAGGGCTACCGGCAGGATCCCCGGGAGATCCTGAACGACGCCCTCTTCGAGGTGGGCTACGACGAGCTGGTGCTGGTGCGCGACATCGAGGCCTACAGCCTCTGCGAGCACCACCTGCTGCCCTTCTTCGGGCGCGTGCACGTGGCCTACATCCCGAACGGGAAGGTCGTCGGGCTCTCCAAGATTCCGCGCCTGGTGGAGATGTTCGCGCGGCGCCTGCAGGTGCAGGAGCGCCTCACGACCCAGATCGGCGAGACACTGGAGCACGTGCTCGAGCCCAAGGGCGTGGCCGTGGTGGTCGAGGCCATCCACCTCTGCATGATGATGCGGGGGGTCTCCCAGCAGAACTCCTTCGCGATCACCAGCTCGCTGCGGGGCGAGTTCGAGACGGACCAGAAGACCCGGGCGGAGTTCATGGGCCTGATCCGCCACCGCAAGGAGTCCTTCGCCTGAGCGGGCGGGGGCCCGCGGCCTAGCCGCTGATCGATTCCAGGTCGATCCGCAGGTCGCCCGAGTCGCGGAGCTGCTGGCGGCGGGCCGAGAGCCAGGCCGCTGCCGCCGCTTCGCGCTTGGCCGAGAGCAGCTCCTCGCGGGTCGTCTCCAGCTGCTCGGCGATCTGGGTCGCATTGGGCTCCGTGCGCTCGAGCACCTGGAAGAGCACCAGCTTGTCCTGCACGCGGAAGACGCGCGGCGAGCTGGCTCCGGCCTCGAGGGTGAAGGAGTGGGCCAGCAGGTCCTGGGCCGCGCCCAGCCCCGGCACGTAGCCGTCGGGGCGGCGCCGCAGCAGCGCCGTGCGCTCGAGGGTCAGGCCCTCGGCCCGGGCTGCGGCCTCCAGAGAGCTGCCGCCCTCGACCGCCTCGGCCAGCCGGTCGGCCACGGCCCCGAGGCGCTCGGCCTCCAGCTCGCGGACCCGGATCTCGCGGGCCAGGTCCAGGCGCACGTCGTCGAAGGAGAGCGACTGTGCCTCGCGCTTCTCCTCCGTGCGGATCAGGTGGTAGCCGAACTGGGAGCGGACCGGCTCGCTGACCACCCCGATCTCCTGGGTGAAGGCGACCTCCTCGAACTCGGGCACCATCCGCCCCCGCCCGAAGAAGCCCAGATCTCCGCCGTTCGTCTTCGAGCCCGGGTCCTCGCTCAGCTCCTCGGCCAGCTGGGCGAAGTCCTCGCCCGCCAGCAGCCGCTGGCGGATCGCATCCACCCGCTCGTAGATCCGGCCCTCTTCGGCCCCGGCGTCCTCGGGGACGCGGATCAGGATGTGGCGGGCCCGGATCTGCTCCGGCCGGTCGTACTCGCTGGTGCGGGCGTCGTAGAGCCCCTTCACCTCCTCGAGCCGGTCGGCCAGCACCTGGTCGATCTCGTCCGGCGTCGGGTCGGCGGGCTCGCCCGGCGGGCTCGCCGGGTCGAGGACGACGTAGGCCAGGCGGACCTCCTCCAGCCCGTAGCGGAGGGCCTCCCGGGCCTCCGCCTCGGTCACCCGCGGCAGGTCGTAGAGCAGCCGGCGCATCTTCTCGGCCAGCAGGCTCATGCGCTGCTCCTCCAGGAAGCCGGCCTCGGTGCCCCATTCGGAGCGCACGTAGCCCCGGAAGCGCTCGACGTCGAAGCGGCCCTCCTCGTCCCGGAGCTCCGGAATCGAGCTCCAGAGCTGCTCGATCTCCTCCTGGGCGACGGTCAGGCCCAGCCGCTCCGCCTCCAGGGCGAGCAGCGCCCGGTCCATCAGGAAGCTGGCGGCCGCCTGGTTCAGCTGGTCGGCGTAGGCGCGCTCGTCGAAGGCCTCGCCCAGGCTCTGCCGGGCCAGCTCGAGCCGGCGCGAGCGCGCGCGCTCGAACTCCCGCACTCCGAAGCGATAGGGGCCCACCTCGACCACCGTGCCGCTCGGCGCGCGACCCTGGAGGGGCCCGCCGAGGCCGATGAAGACCGCGAAGACGCCTCCGATCAGGACCACGAAGAGCGCCGTCAGCCAGCGCTGGCCCCTGCGGATGAAGCTCAGCATGCTCGTTTTCCCCTCTCGCGCCTCAGCTCGAGCCGCGCGCGCGCCGATGAGACGAGCGGGCCGCTCCGCCCGCCGCCACCGGGCATCGAAACGTAGGGAGGGGGCCAGTGCGCAGCAAGCAAACAGCCAGCTCGGACCCGCTTCCCGCTTGCATCCCCCGCGGGCCCGCTGGTACGCTGTCCCAGGGCTCGGCAAACGGTCGAAAGGTTTCGAAAAATCAGTGGTTTAGAGAGCGGCCCTGCCGTGCTGGCAGGACGCCGTCTCGCGGGAGGGATGAGTGATCCTCGACCCCATCCTCGGCTGGTTCTCCAACGATCTCGCGATCGATCTCGGCACCGCCAACACCGTCGTCTACGCGAAGGGGCAGGGGATCGTGATCTCCGAGCCCTCGGTGGTGGCCGTGGAGCGGGGAGGACGCGGGCCCGACAAGGTGCGCGCGGTGGGCCGCGACGCCAAGGAGATGCTGGGTCGGACGCCGGGGAACATCGTCGCGATCCGCCCGATGAAGGACGGCGTCATCGCCGACTTCGACGTGGCCGAGGCGATGCTCCGCTACTTCATCCAGCGCGTGCACGACCGCAAGCGCATGCTGCGGCCGCGCATCGTCGTCGCCGTCCCATCGGGCATCACCGCCGTCGAGAAGCGCGCCGTACGCGAGTCGGCCATGTCGGCCGGGGCGCGCGAGGTCTTCCTGATCGACGAACCGATGGCC
>CAZYOL010000242.1:0-6747 GCA_964649065.1 uncultured Spirochaetales bacterium | reverse complement strand
CGGAGGAGGGCCGCAGCGCGGGGGCGCTCCGCCGGGCGGCGCTGTAGCCGCTGGGCCGGGACCGGGTGCTCGGCCGCGGAGCCCAGCTGCCCGCGGGCGGGCTCTGGCAGCGCTCCGCGGGCCAGCGCCTCCCGACCGAGCCGCGTGATGCCGAAGCCCCGACTGCGCCGGGGGGCGGAGCCGGGCGGCACCGCCGCCGACAGCGCCACGCCGATCGGGCACAGCACCTCCTCGGCGGCCTCCCGGATCCAGTCGAGCAGATCCGGCGGCAGCACCGGCTCCTCGTCGACCACGCGCTCGAGCAGCGCCAGGCGCCCGGGAAACTCGCTCCGCTCGGAGCGTTCGACCACGATGCCGGTGAGGGGGCGCCCGTGGAAGCGAACCTGCACGCGGCAGCCGGGCCGCGCCGCCCTCGCCAGGGGCCGCGGAACGCGGTAGTCGAAGAGGGCGTCCAGCGGAACCGGCAGGGCCACGCGCGCCACGTCGCCCTCCGCCGGGGCGTCGGGCGAGGCCCGCGAGCGGGACGGCGAAGGGGCGAAGAGGGGCTGGGTCATGAGCGCAGTGTATCGGCGAGGCTCGCGTCGGAAGCGGTCACGGGTCTTCGTGAGACGCGGACGCAACGGCCTGGCCCTCTCGATCGACGGGACCTTCGCCTCCTGGTACGCGCCGGGCGCGCCGGCGGGCGGCACGGTCTGGGAGGCGCTGGCGGCTCCCTTGTTGCTGGCGCCGCCGCAGCGCCGGCGCTCGGTCTTGTTGCTGGGCCTGGCCGGGGGCAGCGCCGCGCGCGTGGCTCGCCAGCTGGCTCCGCAGGCCCGCATCGTCGGGGTGGAGCGCGATGCGGAGGTGCTGCGGGCGGCGCGCCGCCACTTCGACCTCGACGCCCTCGGCCTGGAGATCGTCTGCGGCGACGCCCGGGACTTCCTCGCGCGCTCCCGGCGGCGCTTCGATCTGGTGATCGACGATCTCTTCGTCGGCCGCGGGCGCCGCGTCCGCAAGCCGGACTGGCTTCCCGAGCCCGGCCTCGGCTGGGTGGCCCGGCGGGTGGCGAGCGGCGGACTGCTGGTGAGCAACACCCTCGACGAGGCGGCCCAGGCGGCCCGCGCCCTTCGCCACCGCTACCCCACGCTGCTCGCCATCGGCGTCGAGGGCTACGACAACCGGGTGCTGGTCGCGACCGAGGCGCCGGCGACGGCGCGCGGGCTGCGCCGTGCGGTGGCCCACGAACCCCGGCTGGCCGCCGGTCTCCCCCGCTTCGCCTTTCGCACCCTGGCCGGCGTCTCGCGCTAGGCCGTCGACGGACCTCCCGTCTCGAGGCTGCGCGCGGCGCTGCCCAGCGCCGGGCTCGGCGACGTCGGGGAGGCCAGCGGGCCCACCCGAGCGCGGGCGCTGCGCCGCTGCTCCCGCCGCCGCGCCAGCAGGAAGAGGGCGGGGACGAAGTAGAGGGCCAGGATGGAGCAGCCGATCACGCCGCCCACGATCGCCGTGGCCATGGGCGGCCAGAAGCGCCCGCCGAAGAGGATCAGCGGGAAGAGCCCGCCGATGGTCGTGGCGGTCGTCGCGATGATGTGTCGCGTCGCGCCCACCACGACGTCGACGCTTCCCTCGAGCTCCGCCGCCAGGGAGCGGGGATCGCTGCGCAGGGCCGTCAGGACCACGATGGCGTCGTTGATGGCCAGGCCCACCAGGCCCATGGTGCCGACGATGCCCACGAAGCCGAGCGGATAGCCGAAGAGCCAGATGCCGAAGAGCGCCAGGCCCACCGCGAGGAAGGCCACGGAGAAGATGATGCCGGCCAGGCGGAAGGAGTCGAAGGAGAGGATGATCGAGCCGGCCATCACCACGAAGAGCGGCAGCGCAAAGGCGAAGAGGTTGCCCAGGGCCTCGCTGCGCAGCTCGGTCTCGCCGCCGTACTGGATCTCGTAGCCCTCCGGCAGCTCGAAGCCCGAGGCTTCGAAGCGGCGCTCGAAGTCGGCGAGCGCGTCCGAGATCAGCGCGTAGGGCTCGATGAAGGCCTGGACCGTGTTGCTGCGGCGCCCGTCGCGGTGGGTGATGCCCGACAGCTCCGAGATCAGCTCCAGCTCGGCCAGCGCCGCCAGCGGGACGCCCGGCATCTCGCCGCGGGCGTTGTCCTGCCGGCGACCCGGCGGCAGCACGCGCCCGGAGACGATGCGAGCCAGGCTCTCGCGATCGCCGTCGCCGACGCGCACCCGCACCGGCAGCTCCTGGTTGGCCTCCAGCACCGAGCCGCCCACGGCGCCCTCGAGGCGCGCGTTCAGCTGGCCCGCGATGTCCGCCAGCTCCAGACCCGCGAGCCGGGCGGCGTCCTCGTCGGGCCTGAGGCCCAGCTTGGGCTCGCCGCCTTCGAGCTTGGCCGCGGTGAAGGTCACGGCCCGGGTCTCGGCCAGCACGGCCCGCACCTGCTCGCCCAGGGCGCGCAGCACGGAGAGGTCGGGCCCCAGGAGGCGCACCTCGATGGGCGCGTCGAAGGGAGGCCCCTGCTCGAAGGGCAGGGCCACGGCGCGCGCGTTGGGGAAGGCTGCCATGAGCTGCCGCTGCAGCCCGGGCAGCAGGGCCTCGGTGGCCTCGGAGGAGCGCGTGGTGACGAAGGCGCCCGCGTAGCTGGGGACCCCGTCCTGGTTGCTGAACATGTTGTAGAAGACGCGCGGCGGCGTCTCCCCGACGAACCAGTGGCTCTCCAGCACGTCGGGGTGCGCCTCGACCAGCTCGCGGGCCCGCAGCGCGTTGTCCCGCGTCTCCGCCAGGGAGGTCTGGGCCGGGAGCACGAGCTGGATCTGGAACTGGTCGCGGTCGTTGGCCGGGAAGAACTGCTCGGAGAGGGTCTGGCCGACCACGAAGCCGGTGATCGGGAGCAGCAGGGAGACGCCGATCCCCAGGGCCGGAGTGCGCAGACAGATCCGCAGGGTGGAGCGGAAGCGCTGCTCGAGGCCCGGGTGCGAGAAGCCGTCGCGCCACCAGCGGCGGGACCCGTCGGGCTGCGGCAGCCGCTCCGGCGACAGGTAGCCGGCCAGCGCCGGAATCACGCTCATGGCCAGCAGGAAGGAGGTGGTGACCGCCAGCCCGACGCTGATCGAGATGGGCCCCACGAACTCGCCGGCGCCGCCGGGCATCAGCACGATCGGCAGGAAGGCGAGCACTGTGGTGAGGGTGGAGGCGGCCAGAGGGACGAAGAGCAGCTGGACGGTGCGCCGCACCGCCTCGCCGGAGGTCGCCCCCTTGCGCCGGAGCTGGTTGAACTCGTCGACCACCACGATGGCGTTGTCGATCAGCAGGCCGATGGCCACGATGAGTCCCGTGACGGAGGTCTGGTGCAGCGGCACGCCCATGAAGTTCAGCTGAGCCAGCACCGCGGCGGTCGTGAGCGGCAGCGCCGTCGCGACGAGCAGCGCCGAGCGCAGACCCATCATGAAGCAGAGGACTCCCAGCACGATCACGGCGCCGAGCACCAGGTTCTGGATCAGGTTGGCGAGGCGCTGCTCGGTGTAGCCGCTCTGGTCGAAGACCAGCTCCAGGCTCACGCCGGAGGGGACCTCGCTGCGGAAGTCCTCGACCACCTGGCGGGCGCGGGCGGCCCAGCGGTCCACCCGGAAGCCGGACTCCATGGTGACGGCCACCAGCACGCCGGGGCGCCCGCCGATCCAGGCCTCGGTGGCCGGCGGATCGCGCACGGTCTTCTCGACACTCGCGATGTCGCCGACGCGCAGGATCCGTGCGTCGTCCTCGCGGCGCAGCGGGATGTCACGGATGCGCTCGAGGGTGGTGAGCTCGCCTGCGACCTCGAGCAGCAGGTCGTTCTCGGCGCTGCGCAGCTGCCCCGCCGGCACCTTGGTGTCGGCCCGGGCGATGGCCGTGGAGACGTCGGCCGCGGTGAGGCTCACGGCGGCCAGCGCCGCCGGATCCACCGTGACCCGCACCTCCTCCTCGGCCTCGCCGAAGAGCTCGGTCTCCTTGGTGTTGGGCAGGGTCTGGAGCCGGTTCTCCAGCTCCTCGGCCAGGCGCGTCAGCAGGCCGAGATGCGGCTCCTCGTCCTGCACCCAGACCAGGCCGGCGAGCACGGTCACGGCCGTGGAGGTGCGGTCCTCGAACTCCGGCGGCTCGATTCCGGCGGGCAGCTCCGCCTCGGCGTCGCCGAGCTTGTCGCGCACCTTCGACCAGATCTCGTCGACGTCCGCTTCCTCGTAGGCGTCGTCCAGCTCGATGGTGACGACCGAGACGCCGGTGCGGGACAGCGAATCCAGCTCGTTCACCTCGTGGAGCTCGAGGATCTTCTCCTCGAGCTTCTCGGTGACGAGGGCCTCCACGCGCAGGGCGGAGGCCCCGGGGTAGTAGGTCGTGACGGTCGCGAAGCGCCGCGCCAGGGTCGGGTCTTCCTGGCGTCCGAGCGCTTCGAGGGCCGCCAGGCCCGCCACGGCGATCAGGCCGATGACCAGCACGGTCAGCCGCGGGTTGCGGTAGAAGAGGTCCGACACGCCGGCGCCTAGAGCCGCTCGCCGGCGGGCCGCTCGGCCAGGCGGACGGCCATGCCGGGCACCAGCCGGTGTACGCCGTCGGCGACGACCCGCTCGCCGTCCTTCAGCGTGCCCCGCACATAGGCCCGCTCGGCCTCCGGGTGCAGCACCTCCAGCTGGCGGCGCTCGAGGCGCAGCTCGTCCTGCGCATCCGCCACGACCGCGTAGGCCGACCACAGGCCGCGATGGCTCTCGGCCAGGGCGGTGATCGGCAGCCACTGGCCGCGCGCCGGAATCTCCCGTTCCAGCGAGATGCGGGCCAGGGCGCCGTCGCGCAGCACGCGGCTCGGCTCCTCGACGCGGAAGACGGCGGTCACCGTCCGGGTGTCGGGCTCGACGGTCGAGAGCACGGCAGCCAGCACCGCCTCGTGGGGTCGGCCCTCGACCTGGATCGGGTGGCGGGAGCCCTCGCTCAGGCTCGCCGCGACCTGGGGCGGCAGGCCGACCCGCACCTCGAGGCTGCCCGTCTCGATCAGCTCCAGAATGGGCTGGCCCGGCGAGACCACCGTTCCCTCGTCGACCATGCGCATCGAGATGCTGCCCGCGTAGGGAGCCTCGATGCGCGACAGCGCGAGGCTCACCGAGACGTTCTCGAGCGAGGCCCGCGCCGCGGCGCGCTCGGCCTCCAGGGCCCGCTCGGAGAAGACGGCCTCGTCGAGCTCCTGGGGGGACAGGTGGCCCGCGTCGTGGAGGTTCTGGCGGCGCTTCGTGGTCACGCGCGCCAGCTCGAGCCGCGCGCCGATCTCCTGGATGCGAGCGCGCAGCTCGCGGCGCTGCGCCCGGAGCGCGCGGGTGTCGAGCTCGGCCAGCAGCTCGCCGGCCTCCACGGCGTCGCCGTCGTCGCGGAGCACGCGGGTCAGCAGGCCGCTGCGCTCGAAGCCGAGCTGGCTGGTACGCCGGCTCACGACGCGCCCGGCGTACTGCTCCCGTACCGCGTAGCGGTCGCTGCTGCGCACCGTCACCACCTGCACGGGCAGGAGGCTCCGCTCCTCCTGGCGGGGCTCCGGGTCGGGCTGCGAGACGCCCCACATGGCCCCGCCCACGGCCAGTGAGGCCAGGGCGAGGACCGCCGCGATCATCGAGGTCTTCATCGATCTCCACTCCGCGCGGGCGCAAGGGGTGAGGAGCCTCGGAAGAAGTGGTCGAGCAGGGGATCCACCAGATCCTCCAGCGAGAGGCCGAGCTCCAGCTTCTCCGCCAGGTGCAGCGTCACGCAGCCGTGCAGGGAGACCCAGGAGAAGTGGGCCAGCTGCGTCGGCTCTCCGGCCAGCTTGCCTGCGCGGACCGCATCGTCCATGGCGTCGCACAAGACCTGCCAGCCGCTGCGGAGCTCGTCCACCTCGAGCTCCTCCATGACCTCCCGCACCTCGCCGGGCCAGGTGCGCTCGAGCTGGAACATGATCCGGTAGGCGTGGGGCTCGTCGAGCGCGAAGCGCACGTAGGCGTGGCCGAGGGCCCGGATGCGCTCCAGGGGGCAGGGGCCCGAGCCCGCTGCCGCGGCCGACACGCGCTGGGTGAGCCGGCGGAAGGCCGCCAGGCGAACGCTGCGGAAGACGTCCTCCTTGTTGGCGAAGTAGCGGTAGGGCGTCATCGGGCTGCAGCCCAGCTCCCCGGCCAGGGCGCGCAGGGTGACGCCGCCAAAGCCCTTCTCCGCGAAGAGCCGCGTGGCGACCTCGCAGAGCTCCGAGCGGAACTTGTCGATCTCTTCCGGGGTCAGGGGCCTCGGCACGAGGAAGACCGTACATCGTAAATTTACCGCGTAAACCATCGCGCCCCGTGGAGCGGGTATACGCGCCGGTCATCCCCGCGGGGCCCTCCGCTGGGAAGGCTAGGGCTGGGAGAGGCTGGGCTGGGAAGGCTAGGGCTGGGAGAGGCTGGGCTGGGAGCGGGTGGGCCGAGCCGGGCCGGGCCGGCTCAGCGGCTCATCTGCTTCAGGTCGCGCAGCACCGAACGGGCCACGGCCTTGAGCGTCTCGAACACCCCGGCCCCGCGCGTCGCGCAGGCCTCGAAGTCGGGCAGTCCCTTGGGGTTCAGCAGCCGCCGCATCTCCTCGAGCGGGGCCGCGTTCGGAAGGTCGCGCTTGTTGTACTGGATGACGTAGGGCAGGCGGTCGAGGTCGTAGCCCTGCTCGGCCAGGTTCACCCGCAGGTTCTCCAGGCTCTCGACGTTGGCCTCCATGCGCTCGATCTGGCTGTCGGCCACGAAGACCACGCCGTCCACG
>CAZYOL010000241.1:0-6818 GCA_964649065.1 uncultured Spirochaetales bacterium | reverse complement strand
CGGCGCCGCCGCGACCGGGCCCTTCGGGAACGGCGCCCGGGGGCGTGGGCGCGAGGCGCGGCTCGGAGCCGGCCCGGCCCGCGCGCGAAGGCAGCGCCGGGACCGGCTCGGCCGACGCGGCGGCCGTCAGGCTACCCGAGGCCGGGCCCGGAGAGCCCGCTGCCGCACGAGGCTCCGGACCCGCACCGGCTCCCGGGCCCCGGGACAGCCCGGCCAGCAGCGCCGCCAGCACGAGCGCGCCGGCCAGGCTCAGCGAGAGGCGACGGGAATGCCGCACACCTGGCCCTCCGTACCCACGAGGAAGAAGAGATCCGGCCCCTGGAAGTCCAGGTTCGGGACGCCCGGCCGCACCGCCACGCGGCCCAGGGCCCGCGGCAGGCCCAGCGACTCCGGGCGCAGGGGCGCCGTCAGGGGCACCACGTCCTCCAGCAGGAAGCGGCTGCGCAGCTCCGGCGTGTCCGGATCGCCGCTCGCATCCACCGACAGCGCCGACAGCGAGCCGTCACAGAAGTCCGTCGCATAGAGCACCTGCCCCGAGTCATCGAAGCTCGTCCCGAAGAGCTCGCCGGGACAGCTCTCCGGCGGCGCGCCTTCGGGAAGCCCCGGGATCAGGAAGGGCGCCTGGGCGTCGAAGAGCACCGCTTC
Organism: uncultured Spirochaetales bacterium; assembly: GCA_964649065.1. Lineage (GTDB taxonomy): Bacteria > Myxococcota_A > UBA9160 > UBA9160 > SMWR01 > CAZYOL01. Next base: position 6,173 of record CAZYOL010000241.1, on the reverse strand, counting down.
GTCCCGGTCGAGCACGATCGGATCGACCACCGACGCCGGCAGGCCCGGCAAGACGGCGAGGTCGACGCCCAGCAGGGCGCGGCGGGCGATGCTCCCCACCATGCCGATGCGACCGGTGGGATCGAGCGCCAGGCCGCCGAAGGCCGGCGCCGCCAGGCCCAGCGGAATCGTCGCCACGATCTCCAGGGACCGGGCGTCGATCACGTCGACCGAAGCCTCGCTGAGCGGCAGCGCCGCGCCCTCGATCGGCGGCGTATCGGGATCGTCGGCCTCGATGCCCAGCGCCCCGGTGTGCGTGACGAGCACGAAGTCGCGGCCGCCGACCGAGAGCGCATCGACGTGGGTGGGGTTGAAGGCGGTGGTGAAGAGAACGGGCCGGAGCGGATCCGGGCGCACCCGGTAGGGATCCCGGGAGCGGTCGAACTCGAAGACCAGGACCGTCCCCGGCAGGAACTGGGTCTCCTCACTGCCGATGTCGGCCCCCAGATTCGAGGTCGACACGAAGAGCCTGCCCGCCGCCAGCGCCGCACCCGAGGTGAAGGAGGTGCGGTAGCTGGGCACGGAGCGGTCGCAGAAGCTCGGCTCCACCGGATCGCCCCGCGAGTCCAGCGCTCCGGCCGGAGGCCGAACGCAGACGAAGGTGGAGATCCCGGTGCGCAGCTCCGGGCTGCCCGGCTCCGGCAGGAAGAAGTAGTCGCCGGGGGGAGTGCCGAGCGGAACCTCGATCTCCACCGAGATCAGCGCCCCGTCCTCGGGTGAGAAGACCAGCACCTCCTCGTAGCCGCTGGCCGTGGCGAAGCCGAGCCCCGGCTCGAGGGCGAAGACGTCGTCGAGGATCGGCACCAGCGAGACACCGCCCGGGGCGCCCTCGAGGCGCCCGTCGCCGTCGCTGTCGAGCGGAATCGCCAGGACCGGCGTGCTCGTCGAGAGCGCCGGGGGCACCTCCTCCACCTCGAAGGGCAGGATCCGCTGCGTGGTGCCCAGGGACGCCACCAGCAGCAGCCCGGGGAGGCCCGGCACGAAGGCGAAGCCGGGCGGGAAGTTGGCCGGCAGGGCGGCGCAGCGCGCATCCACGTTGCGCACGGGCGAGGCGCGGCGGATCAGCAGCGCTCCGCGCCCACCGGCCCCGACGCCGCCGCCGCACTCCGCACCCAGCAGCGCCAGACACAGCACGGCCAGACACAGCCCGACGAGCTTCGACCTCACCAGGCCCCCTCCGCCCGGAAGGTCAGCGTGCGGCCCGGCTGCGGAAAGCCCTGGGCGTCGCGCACGGCCTGGTCCGTCACGTTGTTGGCGGCCACGCTGAAGATCAGGTTGCGCGCGCCAAGGGCCGGGAAGCCCGGCAGGCGGGCCACGTCGAGACCGAGACTCACGTCCCAGACCACCCGGCCGGGCACGATGCCGCTGCCCTCGAAGTTCACGGTGAAGTCGCTGATCTGGTTGCGCTCGGCCACGATCTTCAGGAGCTCGCCGGGTGTGCTGAGAGCCATGCGCAGGTCGAACTCGTGCTCGGGGCGCCCCGGCAGCGGCATGCCGGTGCTCTCCAGCGCGGTGTTCAGGTAGGTGTAGTTGGCCGCGACCGACAACCAGTAGAGGCTGATCGCCGCCGCCAGCTCCACGCCGCTCGATCGAGCAGGGCCCGTATTGTCCGCCGCGGATACGTTGGACGAGACGAGCTGGAAGACGATCGAGTTGTCTATGTCGTTGTGGAAGCCCACGGCCTCGAGCTGGAGGTCGTCGAAGAGCCACAGGCGCTCGAAGCCCAGGTCGAAGCCGGCGTCGAAGTTCCACGCCCGCTCGGGGACGAGGTTCGGGTTGCCGCGCAGCGAGCCCTCGTTGAAGAAGAGCTCGTCGAAGTTGGGCACCCGATAGGAGCGCTCGGCGTTGGCCCGGAACTCCAGCCAGGGGAGCGGCCGGCCCACCAGGCCCAGGCGCGGCAGCCACTCGTCGCCGAAGACCCCCGAGCCCTCGCCGCCCGCCGTGTAGTCGAGTCGTACGCCGGGGACGACGTGCAGGCGGCCGCCGAAGAGGCTCACGTCATCCTGGAAGAACAGACCGATGGCCGCCCGGCTGGGATCGTCGAAATCGAGCGAGTCGAGGAAGTCGCCGCGCACTTCCAGGCCCAGCGAGGCCTCGTTCCGGGTCGGCCCGAGCTTCCAGCCGCCCTTCGCGACCCGGCCCCGGCTGCCGAAGGACTGGTTGCGGTTGTCGCTGTCGACCGGCGCCCCCAGCGGCGGCGAGGGATCCCGGAAGCGGCTGCGGTCGAAGCGGTGGAAGAGCTTGGCCTCGGTGTCGAGGCCCAGTGCGCCCAGGCTCGCGCCCTGCAGCGTGAGCGAGGCCACGTTGCGGGTGCGCCGCTGGCGGGCCGTGAGGCTCTGCTGGGCCACCACACCCGGCCCGAAGGCGGGGCCGGGGCGCCCGGCGCTGCCGTAGAAGAGGCTGTCGCTGAAGGAGAGCCGCAGCTTCTCGCCGAAGTCGCGGGCCAGGCTGATCAGCCCCGAGTGGTTCTCGCTGTCGTTGTTGACCCGGGGGATGCTCTCGCTGACGTCGGGCAGCGGCTCGCCGTCGATGATCACGTCGCCCGGCGGGAACCTGTAGTCGCCGTCGGTGCGGAAGAAGTCGTAGGCGCCGAGGACCTCGACGCCCCCGATGCGACCCGACTGGGAGACGGAGGCCTGGTAGGTCCCGAAGGAGCCGCCCGAGACGATGGCGTGGCTCTCGGGCTCCGAGCCGACCCGGCGCGTGGTGATGTCGACCACGCCGCCCACGGCATCGCTCCCCTGCTGGATGCCTCCCCCTCCGCGCACGATCTCGACGCGCTCGACCACCGACAGCGGAATCGTGGTCAGGTCCACCGTCCCCGACTGAGCCGAGTTGAGCCGCACGCCGTCGAGGAGCACCACCACCTGGGCGCCCGTCGAGCCCCGGATCGAGATCTCCGCCGGCTCGCCCGGCCCGCCGAAGCTCCGCACCTGCACGCCCACCGTGCGCTCCACCAGCTGCTCGAGGCTCTTGGCCTCGCCCTCGAAGTCGCGCGTCTCGACGACCGTCGTGAAGGCCGAAGGGTCCTCGGGACGCTGGGCGGGCCTGGTGGCCACGACCACCACGGTCGGCGTGCGCAGCTCGGGCAGCGGCGGCTCGACGGCGGCTCGGGCCGCGCTCGCGCTTCCACCGAGCGCGGCCAGCAGGCCAAGCCACTCCGTCGCGCGCAAGGCGCGCCACCGCATACTCCCCTCCCCGCGCCGCAACGGACGGCGCGTCGCAACAGGACGCAGCGGTGGAGGGCTCTTCGACGCGTGGAAAGGGTCGCGATGGCAGAGGTGGTTCCCGCACCTCGCTCGACGACGCCCTCCCCCGTCGGGGAAGAACGCTGGGCAGCTGGAAGGCCGGTCTTCTGGCTTCCGGATCAATCGCCTCGTCGAGCCTTCCCAGCCCCGAGATGCGGCGCCCTGCGGCGCGGCTCCCTGTGGATCCCCGCGCTTCGGCGTGGCTCCCCTCGGGCCAGTGGCATTCTTCGACGGACGTCCCCGGTTACAGCGACGGGCTCGCGCCGGATTTCCACCGGACTTCCCGCGGCTGCCGGTCTCCCAGCAGCCGCCTCCCTCCCGCTCCGGCCCCGAATGGGTCCTCTTCGACTTCCGCGGGCGTCGCTGCCCGCAGGCCTCGGCGGGTGGAGGTCACCTTCCACCGCATATGTCCAAGACGGGTTGTATCAGTCCCGACGGGCCGGCGTCAAGCCGGCCGGCCCGCGGGCCTCAGCGAAGCGCTGTATCGAAGAGGCGCTTGACCCGCTCCCAGGCGTCGTCGGCAGCCGCCTTCTGGTAGGTCCCGCGCTGATCGCAGAAGAAGCCGTGATCGGCTCCGGCATAGGTCACCGTCTCGTGACGGATGTCCGCATCGCTCAGCGCCTGCTTCACGGCCTCGGCCTGCTCCGTCGGGATGAAGCCGTCCTGCTCGCCGAAGAGACACAGGATCTGGCCCTGGATCCCGGCGGTGCGACCGATCGTCGAGGCCTTGCCGCCGAAGCCCTCCGGCGCCGCCACGCCGCCCCCGTAGAAGCTGGCCGTGGCGGCCACGTCGGTCTCGCAGGCGGTCAGATAGGCCATATGGCCTCCGACGCAGAAGCCCATGCAGCCGATCCGCTCCCCCCGGACGTCCTCGCGACCGCGCAGATAGGCGAGCGTGTCGCGGGCGTCGGAGAGCATCTCGTCCGCGTCGAGCTGGTTCAGCAGCTCCATGCCCTTGCCGAAGCCGGCGTCGTCGTAGCCCAGCTCGATGCCGGGGCCGGTCCGGTGGAAGAAGTCCGGCGCGAGGGCGACGTAGCCCTCGCGCGCGCCCCGTTCGGTCACGTCGCGGATGTGGGAGTTGATCCCGAAGATCTCCATGTAGACGATCACGGCGGCGTGCGGACCGCCCTGCGCAGGTCGCGCCAGGTAGCCGCCCATCTGCCCGCCGCCGGTGAGCGGAATCGATACGCGCTCGGTCGAGATCTCCATGCCTTCCTCCACAGTCCGCCCCTCCCCCGCGCCGGCGGACGATGCCATAGCGATCTCAGGCGTGCATGCGCACGCTGGGCGGCACCTCGGCCAGGATCTCGGCCTCCCGCTGCGCCAGCCAGGCCAGCCGCTCGCGCAGCTCGGGGGCCGGAGCCAGCCGCTCGGCCAGCCGGAGATAGACGTGGTGGTGCCGCGCCTCGGCCTCGAGCAGCCCCCGGTAGAAGGCCGCCAGGCCGGGCTCGGGAGCCGTCTCGGCGAGCAGGCGGAAGCGCTCACAGCTCCGGGCCTCGATCAGCGCGGAGCAGATCAGGACGTCGACCAGCCGCTGGGGCTCCTCGTCCCGCTGCTCGCGCCGCAGCCGCGCGGCATAGGGGCTGGCGCGGAGCGGTCGCAGGGAGCTGCCCCGCGCCGCCAGCAGGCGCAGGACCTCCTCGAAGTGGGCGAGCTCCTCGCGGGCCAGTCGCGACAGCGGCTCGTGCAGAAAGGCGTGCTGCGGGTAGCGGAAGAGCAGATTCAGCGCGACGCCCGCCGCCTTCTTCTCGCAGTGGGCGTGATCGACCAGCAGCTCGTCCAGGCTCGCCAGCACCCGCTGGGCCCAGCTGCGATCCGTCGGGGCGGCCAACGACAGCATGCGCGGCAGGGTAGCCGGGATAGACTCGCCTCCTCCATGCACTACCGCCCCCTCGGACGCAGCGGCCTGCGCGTCAGCGAGATCGCCCTGGGCTCGTGGCTGACCCTCGGCTCGAGCGTCGACGCCGCGGCGACCCGGAAGCTGGTGCACCGGGCCTACGACCTCGGCGTCAACTTCTTCGATACCGCAGACGTCTACGCGCGCGGCCGCGCGGAGGAGCTGCTCGGCGCGGCGCTGAGCGAGCTGCCGCGACCCTACCTGGTGATCGCCAGCAAGGCCTTCTTCCCGATGTCCGAGCGGCCGAACGACCGGGGCCTCTCGCGCAAGCACCTCTTCGAGAGCGTCGAGGCCTCCCTGCGGAGGCTGGGCACCGACTACCTCGACCTGCACCAGTGTCACCGGCCCGATCCCGATACTCCCATCGAAGAGACCGTCGGTGCCTACGAGGACCTGATCCGGCAGGGCAAGCTGCTCTACTGGGGCGTCTCGGAGTGGAGCGCTGCCCAGATCGTGGAGGCCTGCCGGGTGGCGCAGGCGCGCCACGCCTATCGCCCGATCTCGAACCAGCCCCAGTACTCGATCCTGCGCCGCCAGATCGAGCGCGAGGTGCTCCCCTGCAGCCAGCGCGAGGGGCTCGGTCAGGTGGTCTTCAGCCCCCTGGGACAGGGCGTGCTGACCGGAAAGTACGCCGGCGGCGCGCGCCCCGGCGGCGCCCGCGCCAGCGATCCCGAGCGCAACCAGTTCATGGGTCGCTATCTCGAGTCCGAGCTCCTCGAGCGGGTCGAGCGGCTGCGCCCCATCGCCGAGGAGCTCTCCCTGAGCCTCGCCCAGCTCGCGCTGGCCTGGAGTCTGCGCTCGCCCGGCGTGGCCAGCGCCATCGTGGGAGCCACGCGCAGCGAGCAGATCGACGAGAACTGTGGCGCGGCCGGGATCGTCCTGCCCGAGGCCGCCCGGGCGGCGATCGACGCGATCTTCCCGCCCGGCTGAGCTCGGCGCCCCGGGCCCAGCGGTCTGCCTATAATGACGCGGTGAGCACCAGAGCCCCG
>CAZYOL010000240.1:0-6916 GCA_964649065.1 uncultured Spirochaetales bacterium | reverse complement strand
CCTTCGGCTACGGCATCCACTTCTGCATGGGCAGCCGCCTGGCGGAGATGCAGCTCCGCGTCCTCTGGGAGGAGATCCTGCCGCGATTCGAGCGGATCGAGGTGCAGGAGGAGCCCAGCTACACCTTCTCGTCCTTCGTGAAGGGCTATACGCGGCTGCCCGTGGCCGTCACCCGCAGGTAGCCGGGCCTCGCGCGCTCCGGCGATCCACTACGTTCTCGTCATCCGATCCACAGGGAGATCGCTCTCCATGGCCTCGAAGTCGACCGAGGAATCACGCTCCGCGCTGCGGGTCGAGGACGACGGGGCGGTCCGCACCCTCGTCATCGACGACCCTCCGCGCAATCGCATGACCATGGCCTTCATGGACGCCCTCGAGGAGGAGATCCCGCGCATCGCCGCGAATCCGCGCATTCGCGCCGTCGTGATCCGCGGCTCCGGCGACGAGCACTTCTCGGTGGGCATGGACCTGAAGGAGCTGCCCGCCGGAATCGAGCGCCTGGGAAGCGCCGATGCCGTCTTCGCCCAGCGCCTCCGCGTGCTGCGCGCCATCGAGACCCTCGAGAAGCCGGTGATCGCCGTCCTGGTCGGCTACTGCCTGGGCGGGGGTCTCGAGCTCCCGCTGGCCTGTCACTTCCGTCTCGCCGCTCGGGAGGGCGCGAAGATCGGGCTGCCCGAGATGGACCTGGGGAGCGTTCCGGCCTGGGGTGGCAGCGCGCGGCTCACCCGCTTGGTCGGCCCGCACCACGCCCTGGACCTGATCCTTCGGGCCAGGAAGATCTCCGGCCCCGAGGCCCTGCGCATCGGCCTCGTCCACGAGCTGTGGCCGGTCGCAGAGCTCTTCGATCGCGCCCAGGCGCTGGGCCAGGAGCTCGCGGCCCAGCCGGCCCGCTCCGTCGCCGGCATGCTGCGCTGCATCGTCGACGCCCACGAGCGCAGCCTCGACGAGAACCTCGCCGCCGAGCGGGAGGCCGTTCACGCCACCTCCGGCACGCCCGACCAGATCGAGGGCTTTCGCGCCTTCCTCGAGAAGCGTCGCCCGCGTTTCAACCGCCAGCTGGACGAGTAGCTTCGGGGCGGGTGTCGTGCGCCTCGACGAAGATGGGCGACGACCAGGCGCGCTCCTCGGTCGGGGCCAGGCAGTCGTCGTCTTCGGGGCGGTCGATGCAGGCGCTCAGCTCCAGGCAGCGCCCGCGCTCGTCCCGCCGGCAGCCCAGGGGATCGGCGGCGACCGCCAGGCTGGGCTCCTCGATGGCCCGCACGTAGTAGAGGGCGTCGCGCGCCGAGGAGGCGAGCTCCGGATCCGTGAAGCTCACCACGCAGCCCAGGGGGTCGGGCTCGCAGGGGATCACCTTCCACGGGTCCTCCACCAGGCCTGCGATGGACTCGTCGGCGCGCAGCTGGGGACGGATGCGGACCACCTCGATTCGGGTGATGAGCCGGCGCCGGTCCGACGGGTGGTAGCACTCGCCCTTGCACAGGCGCTCGAGCCGCTCGGCCTCGAGTCCCCGCACCGCGAGCTCGGGGCAGCCCGGGCTCTGCTCGAGCGAGCCCACGGCGCGCACCTGGAAGATCGGCGTCTCCGCCATCCGGGTGCTCCCGCCCATCGGAAGCGTGGCGCCCCGCGAGCCGGGCGGGTTCAGCAGGTCGAACCAGAGCAGGATGCGCGGGCCGCTGGTGCCGTAGACCTCCTTGCGCTGCAGGGCCTCCCAGATGGCGTCGCGGCTGCGGCCCTCGGCGTGCACGGCGGCGAGCCCGCCGGTGAGGAAGTAGGAGGCCGCGCGCTCGGCCTCGCGCAGATTGAAGAAGCTGCCACCCGCCTTCTCCGGGTCGAAGGGCTGCGATCTCGGCTCGGGCTCCACCTCGTGCAGGGGGAGGATCGCGTCCCCGGCGAGGGGGAGGCGCGCCTCGGTCATCTCGGTGCGGGCGTACTCCTTGTAGCCCGTGCCGGGGCGCGCGCTGTGCACGTCGCTCGAGGCGATGAAGCCGAGGTCGAAGCGGCGCGCTCCCTCCGGTGCCCCTGGACGGCCGAGGGCCATGATGTACTGGACCGAGCTGCGCGGCCGGTAGTTGAAGCTCGGCTGGAAGCAGTCGCGGCACTGGCCGGAGTCGAGCCACTCGGCGGCGGTGGCGCCCGGTACCGTCAGGTGGCCGCTGATGTCGGCGTCGACGTAGTGCTGGCGCGCGGCCGAGGCGCGCTCCTCGCACTCCGCCTCGCTCTCGCCCTCGGTCCGGCAGCGCTCGGCGATGATCTCGCCGGCCCGCCAGCAGGACGGCAGGAAGTCGTCCCGCGGCTCCGGGCAGGAGCGGCGGCCGTCGGCATGCAGGACTACCTCGCGCCAGTCGCGGAACTCCTCGGAGTTGCCATGGCCGGAGAAGACCTCGATCAGGCTCTGGTAGCGGGGATCGTGCTGCCGGGGGCTGAGCTGCTTGTCCCAGGACGAGCCCTGGGGCGTGTAGAAGCCCCAGGTGGTGCCGTGGGGGATCACCAGGGCGTCGAAGCCCCAGTCGTCGAGCTTTTCGTAGAGGGCCTCGGGGGTCGGAGCGGACTCCTTGCAGCCCGCCGGCAGCTCGCGCACCGGCACCCCGTCGGGGCAGTCGGGGGCCCCGATCATCTCGCGGAAGTAGCGGATGGTGTCGAGGGAGTCCTGGCCCGGCCGGGCCAGGCCGAGCAGGCCCATGGTGAGGATCCCCGGAATCGCGTCGCGCTGGCGGTCGGCCGCATCCCCGGGCGGTCGCGCCGCGATGGAGCGCGCCGGCACGGCCTCCAGGTCCTTGAAGATCACGTTCTTGTGGCCGTAGTGGTTCTCCGGGCGCGTTCCCATCTGGGTCCACTCCCAGCCGAGGAAGGAGACGAGGTCGGGGTCCGCGGAATCTCCGGTCGCGTCGCACTGGCGGACCGATTCCACGGTCTCCGCCCAGCTGCGGGGGCTGTGGGCGATGGCGTGGTCGTTGATGGACCAGAAGTCGAGCTGGGCGCAGAAGCGGGCGAAGTCGCAGGCGTCGGCCACCGGATGGGCCCCCTCGCCCCCGGCCATCGGAAGCGCCATCAGGAAGGCGTCCAGGGAGAAGGTGCTGTGCACGTGCAGATCGCCGAAGAGGATCTGCTCGGCGCCGCCGCGGCCCACGCCCGCGGCGCCGCTCTCCTGCCGCTCGGCCCGCGCCGCCACGGCCTCCATCGGCAGCGCCACGCCCTGCACCTCACCGGCGCCCCAGCGGTGGCCGAGGACCCCGCTCCCCAGGAGCGCGAGCAGCCCGAGAGCCAGGGCTCCGAGCGCGACGAGGCCGGCGACCAGTCGAAGGATCATGCGCCGCATTCTACCCCGACCGAGCCAGCGTCACGGGCACGGCCGTCATCCGCGGCATCAGGCTGATCGGCTGGAGCTCGGTCCGGAGGCTGAGGAGCCGCGTCGGATTCGTGCCGTCGACGTAGCCGCGCGACGCCCGCTCGGCCAGCAGCTCGACATCGGTCGGCACGGTGCGCCGGACAGATCCGGCAGTAGCTGAGGTGGGTACGGGCTTCGGCCACGCTGGAGACACCGGCAGGGTGCGCGCGCGCTAGGAAGCGGCGAGCTTCGCGTTGAACCAGGCCATGGCCTTCTCCTGGCGCAGGGGCAGCTCCCTCGCGAGGAGGCCTTCGATCATGCCCCCGATCGCAAAGAGCTTGACCGTCACGTCGACCTCCAGGACCACCCGGCAGCGGCCCTCGCCGAGCGGCTCGGTGCTGAGCCGTCCCGTCATGCTCACCCGATCCGCCAGCGTGTCGGGCCGGTGCTCGAAGGTCGCCGTCTTCGAGCCCTCCTGCCAGCGGAGCAGCTCTTCGGCGCGCAGGGTCGCGCCGAAGATCCTCCGCACCGGTGCCGGGAGCTCGGGCGCCTCGACCAGCTCCGAGCGCACGATCAGCTCCTGGCCCTGCCGCTCCTTCGACAGCACCCGGAAGGACACGGCCCCGCAGCCCTCGACCTCCTTGGTGCGCCGGGATTCCTCGTCCAGGTGATGCGCCCAGAAGGCCTCGGGCTCGCAGTGGTAGACGTGCGCGGCGACGATCTTCATGGCGGAGCGCGGCTAGCGGCCTTCGACCCGGTGTACCCAGGACCACATCAGGCCGGGCACGAAGCGGCGCAGGATCCAGGCGAGCTTGGTCTGGGCGTTCGGGAAGCAGAAGGCCCGGCCCCGGGCCAAGTCGCGCTCGATGGCGTCGAGCACCGCGCCCGGCGGGATGGGCTTGCCCGTCTCGAGGACCTTGGGCTTCGAGGTCGCCTGGTCGAGCAGCGGCGTGTCCACCGGGGGTGGGCAGACGGCGATGATGCGCACGCCGCTGCCGCGGTTCTCGTGGTGGAGGACCTCGCTGAAGGCGACGACGGCGAACTTGGCGGCGTTGTAGGCGCCGAAGTGCAGGGCCGGGCCCCAGCCGGCGATCGAGGCGAAGTTGATCAGGTCGCCGCGTCCGCGCTCGAGCATCCCGGGCAGGATCGCCTTGGCGACGTGGACCACGCCGTTGTAGTCGATCTCCATGATCCGCAGGATCGTCTCGGTGTCCTGCTCCATCAGCAGCCCGGTGGGCATGATGGCGGCCGCGTTGTAGACGCGGTCGATGGGGCCGAGGCGGTCCTCGGCCTGCTTGACGGTGTCGAGAACCGCCTGGTTGTCGGTGACGTCGAGGCGCCAGCAGTGGATGCCCTCGCGCCCTTCGGCAGTCTCGGCCAGCCCGGCCTCGTCGACGTCGACGGCGGCGACCTGCGCGCCGGCGTCCGCCATGCGCTGGGCGGCCAGCCTCCCCATGCCACTTCCGCCTCCCGTGACGAAGACCACCTGGCCCATGAACGACATCGTCTTTCCTCCGTGGGCGCTCGCGGCGCCCCTCTAGCGGCCCCCCTGGCCGTCGTCCACGACGACGACCGTGCCGGTCACGCACGCCTCGCCACCTCGCAGGCCAGGATGTAGGGGCCGCGCAGGTTCGTGTCGAAGACCGTGTCGATCAGGTCGAGGGACATCTTGTGGGCGCGCTGCGCGTCCGGCACACCCGCGTTGTTGACGAGGATCGAGACGGGTGCGCCGAGGCCCGCCTCCACCGCCGCGGGCGCGGCCTTGACCGCCACGGCGTCGCACATGTCCAGGGGCAGCGGGAAGGCGACGCCGCCCGCTTCGTCGATCTCCTTCGCCACCTGCTCGAGGCGCTCGACCCGGCGGCCGGCGAGGGCCACCCGCGCTCCGCAGCTCGCCAGCACCTGCGCGAAGCGGCGGCCGAGGCCGGAGGTGGCGCCGGTCACCAGGGCCACCTGGCCCGAGAGATCGGTCGAGAGGGCGTGCGCGGGGGCGGCCATTCGCAGCGCTCCTTCTCGGGGCTCTAGGCCGGCTGCGCGGCGGGAGGCTGCGTGGGCAGGACCTCGCCGCGACGGCGGGCGATGCCTGCCAGGGTGAACCAGACCAGCTCGTCGAAGGCGGCGTCCAGGGTCGGTAGGCCGCCTCGCTCGAGCCCGCGCAGGCCGGGCAGCTCGCCCGGGTGGTGGGCGAGGGCGTCCTGGAAGAGTCCCCATTCGTCGAGGCCGGCCTGCGCCTCCTCCTGGCGCGTCGCATCGATCTGGGCGCCCACGCCCAGGATCAGCAGCGAGACCTGGAGCACGGCGTAGAGGGCCTCGCTGCTGCTCAGACCGAGGGCGGAGAGCTGGGCGAGGACGCGCTCGACGAAGCGCAGGGGTCCGCCGGCCAGCGGACGCGCCAGGCGAACGGCGGGGTAGCGCTCGATCGTGCGGCGTCCGTCGCGTGCGCAGGCCAGCAGCCAGTGGGACCAGTGCATCGTCCCCGGCCCCTTCGGCAGCACCCAGGCGTCGAAGACCACGTCCACCGCCAGCCGCCGCAGCTCCTCCTGGCCCCGTACGTGGCTGTACAGGGTCCCCACGCTCACGCCGAGCTGCCGGGCCAGGCCCGCCATGCTGGGCACCTCGCCTTCGATCTCGAGGATCGACTGCCGGAGCCGCTCGGCGGTGACCCGCGGCGGGCGTCCGCGGGCGCCCGCCCGGGAGGTCGACGGCTGGGCCATGCGAGCAGCCTACCAGAATTTCTGGATCTCTTTTCTGAAAATTCGATTAGGATGTTCGGGCACGTCCCGCCCGGAAAGCGTCACCCAGGAGCCCACGCCCGTGTCGATCACCGACGGTCTGGATCTCGTCAGCTCGCACGCCTACGCGGAGAAGGGCGTTCCGCACGACCTCTGGACCCGGCTCCGCGCCGAATCGCCCGTCCACTGGTGCACCCCGGAGCGCTTCGATCCGTTCTGGGCGATCACCAAGCACGCGGACGTCTGCGAGGTCTCGAAGCAGCCGGAGATCTTCTCCTCGGCGAGCGGGATCGCCATGATCACCAAGGCCCAGGAGGAGGTGGCCCGCGAGCAGAGCCTGGGCGGCTCGATGCGGGTGATCATCGAGATGGACCCGCCCGAGCACCGGAGCTATCGCAGCGTCACCAGCCCGGTCTTCACGCCGCGTGCGGTCAAGGCCATGGACGAGGTCATCCGGACCAGCGCCCGGGAGATCGTCGACCGGCTGGCCGGCCAGAGCGGGGAGGGCGAGTGCGACTTCGCGGCCGACGTCGCCGCGGCCCACCCGCTGCGCATCCTCTCGACCATGCTGGGCGTGCCGCGCGAGAGCGAGCCCGACATCCTGAGGCTCACCAATCAGCTCTTCGCCTCCGATGATCCGGATCTGCAGCGCGAGGGCGAGGATCGCCGCCAGGCCACCATCGAGCTCGGTCTCGAGCTGGCCCAGCTCTTCAACGCCATCATCCAGGACCGGCGCGCGAATCCGCGCGACGATCTGGCGAGCCTGCTGGCCAACGCCAGGATCGACGGCGAGCCGATGGGGCCGATGGAGACCCTCGGCTACTACCTGATCACCTTCAGCGCCGGGCACGACACCACG
>CAZYOL010000239.1:0-7011 GCA_964649065.1 uncultured Spirochaetales bacterium | reverse complement strand
CGAGAGCCTGAAGACCCACTTCGGAGGCGTGGCGGGCAACATCGCCTACCACCTGAGCCTGCTCGGCGAGCGCCCGCGGATCGTGGCCACCGTCGGCAACGACTTCGAGGCCTACGCCCGCTGGCTCGACCAGCACGGGATCGACCGCAGCGGCATCGTGGAGCTCGACGAGCTCCGGACGCCCCAGGGCTTCGTGACCACGGACCTCGACGACAACCAGATCTGGGCCTTCTACGAGGGCGCCATGGCGCGGGCCCACGAGGCCCGCATCGAGCCGGTCGCCGAGGGGGCGCAGCTCTCGATCGTCTCCTCGAACGGCAAGCAGGCCATGCTCGAGCACGCCCGCGCCTGCAAGCAGCGCCAGATCCCCACCTTCATCGATCCCAGCCACGGCCTGCCCCTGCTCTCGGGGACCGAGCTGCTGGAGCTGATCGACGGTGCCGCGGGCTACGTCGTGAACGACTACGAGCTCTCCATGACCCTCGAGCGCATCGAGCTCTCCGAGGATGCGCTCGCCGAGCGCTGCGGCGCCCTGGTGGTGACCCGCGGTGAGAAGGGCTCGACCATCCGCGAGGGCGGGGACAGCCACGAGATCCCGCCGGTGCCGGCCGCCTCCGTGATCGACCCCACCGGATGTGGCGACGCCTATCGGGCCGGGCTGCTGGCCGGTCGCGCGCGGGGCCTCTCCTGGGAGGTCTCGGGCCGCCTCGGCAGCCTGCTCGGCAGCCTGCAGGTCGCGACCGCCGGCACCCAGAACCTGCGGGCGACGGCCGACGAGATCCGAGACCGTTTCGAGCGCGAGTTCGGCGCCCGCCTCGGATGAGACCCGAGGAGCAGCCGCGCTCACGCAAGCGCGACCTGCTCGCCTTCGTCGGGGCCGGCCTGCTGCCGATCCCGTGGATCGTCGCCGGCAGCATCGAGGGCCTCGGTCTGTCGCCGGAGAGCGTCTCCCTGCTGTCGGGGGCCGCCATCCTGGGCGCCGCCTTCCTGCTCTCCTGGGCCGCCGAGCTGGCCGAGCGCGACATCCCCCAGGCCCTGGCGATCCTCTTCCTCGCCCTGGTGAGCGTGCTGCCGGAGTACGCGGTCGATCTCCACTTCGCCTGGACCGCCGGCCGGGACCCGAGCTACGCGCCCTACGCGGTCGCCAACATGACCGGGGCCAACCGCCTGCTGATCGGCCTCGGCTGGTCGGTCGTGGTGCTGATCGCCTGCTTCCGCGCGAGGTCTCCGGAGCTGCGCATCGATCCGCGCCAGCGGCTCGAGATCCGCTTCCTCTTCTGGGCCACCTTCTATTCCTTCCTGATCGTGATCGACGGAACCATCGGCCTGGCCGATGCCGGCGTGCTCTTCGGGATCTTCCTCGTCTACGCCGTCTCGGCCATGCGCAGCCCCCCGCAGGAGGAGGTCGAGCTGGTGGGACCGCCGCTGCTGGTCGACCGGGAGTTCGGCGACATCGGGCGCCGCCTCTGGGTGCTGGCCCTCTTCGCCTACGCCGCCTTCGGCATCTTCGTCTCGGCGGAGCCCTTTGCCGAGGGGCTGGTGGAGATCGGTCGCACGCGGCACTTCGACGAGTTCCTGCTGGTGCAGTGGGTGGCGCCGCTGGCCTCCGAGTCGCCCGAGTTCGTGATCGCCATCCTCTTCGCGCTGCGCCTGCGGGGCTCGGTTGGCATCGGCGCGCTGATCTCGTCGAAGGTGAACCAGTGGACGCTCCTGGTCGGGGCCATCCCGGTGGCCTTCTGCCTCTCGGCCGGCTCGTGGCGGGGCCTGCCCCTGGACGCCCGCCAGACCGAGGAGCTGATCCTGACCTCGGCCCAGTCCCTGATGGCGGCCATCCTGATCATCGACCTGCGCTTCTCGCGCATCGAGGCCGCGGCGCTGGCGGCGCTCTTCCTGGGGCAGTTCCTCTTCACCAGCACCGAGATCCGCTGGCTCTTCACGGCGGCCTACCTGGGGATCGCCGCGGGCCTGCTGGCCTTCTCCGCCACGCGTCGGAGCAGCTTCGTGGAGCTGGTCTTCTCCCTGCCCGCCGCGCCCGCGAGTCGCCTGCCGCCCGGCTGATGGCGCTCCGGGGAGCCGAGGTGGACGTCGCGGTCGTCGGGGGCGGCGTCGTGGGCCTGGCCTGCGCCGCCGCGCTGGCGCGGGCCGGCCGCTCGGTGCTGCTCTTCGAGAGGCACGAGGGCCTCGGCCGCGAGACCACCAGCCGCAACAGCGAGGTCGTCCACTCGGGGCTCTACTACCCGGAGGACAGCCTCAAGGCCCGGCTCTGCGTCGCCGGGCGGGAGCGGCTCTACGAGCGCTGCCAGCGCCTGCGCGTCCCGTGCCGCAAGCTCGGCAAGTGGATCGTGGCGACGCGCCCCGAGGAGATCCCGACTCTCGAGGCCCTCGAGCGCCAGGGCCGGGCCAACGGCGTGACGGGTCTGCACTGGGTCGAGCCGGCTGAGATCGCGCGCCAGGAGCCCGACCTGCGAGCGCTGGCCGCGCTGGCCTCGCCCGAGTCCGGCATCGTCGACGCCCAGGCCCTGTGTGCCTCCTTCGCGGCGGAGGCGGAGGAGCGGGGCGCGCAGCTCGTGCTCCGCAGCCAGGTCCTCGGCGTCGAGCACCGCGGCAGCCTGTATCGGCTCGAGGTGTGCGACGCGAGCGGGGAGCTCGCCACCCTCTCCAGCGCGGCGCTGGTGAACGCGGCGGGTCTCGCCGGCGACGCGCTGGCCGAGCGGGCGGGCCTCGACGTCGAGGCTCGCGGCTACCGGCTGCACCTCTGCACGGGCGGCAACATAGACCTCCGGCCCGGGGCCCCCCAGCGGCTCTCGCGATTGATCTACCCGGTGCCGGCGGGCGCCGGCCTGGGCATCCATGTCACCCTGGATCTCGGGGGGCGCGTGCGCTTCGGGCCCGACGCAGAGTACGTGGCGGCGCCCGACTACCGGGTCGAGCCGGCCAAGGCGGCGACCTTCGCGGCCGCGGCCGGCCGCTACCTGCCGGCGCTGCGCGCCGACTGGCTGACGCCCGACTACGCCGGGCTGCGGCCGAAGCTCGCCGCTCCGGGGCAGGGCTTCCGGGACTTCGTGGTGGCCGAGGAGTCCGAGGCGGGCCTGCCGGGCCTGGTCAGCTGCCTGGGGATCGAGTCGCCGGGCCTGACCGCGGCTCCCGCCATCGCCGAGCGCGTGGTCAGCCTGCTGGCCGGGCTGTGATCCAGGCGACGGCCGTGGCGATGTTGTCTCCGGCGCGCCGGCTCCGGTGGCTGTGGAGGGCGGTCTCCACCAGGCCGCGAGCCGTCTCCAGGGCCAGGCGATCGCAGGCCTGGCCCGAGGCGAGGCGCGCCCGCTGCGCGGCCTCCACCACCGAGGCGGAGGGCGCGTCCACCCCGATGCCGCGCTCCGAGAGGCCGTCGCTCGCCAGCACCGCCGCGAGCAGGCGGTCGCTGGGCACCACCCCGACCCGGGCGCGTCCGACGAGCTCGTCGGCGGGCGCCTCGGCCTGCCCGAGGAAGCTCGGCCGCCCGCCGACGAAGGCCAGGTCGGTCGCCTCGCTCTCGCCGACCGCGAAGACGTGACTGTCGCCGATCGAGGCCCAGGCCAGCAGCCGCTCTGCCGGCCGGTGCACGGCGAAGGCCAGAGTGGTGCGCGAGCTCGCCGCCGCGCCCCTGCTGCGCGCCTCCAGGATGTGCTCGTGGGCTCGTGACAGGGTCTCCCGCGCAGCGCCCTCCCAGCGCTTCTCGAGGCCCGGGTCCGCAGCCTCCGTCCAGGGCAGGGCCTGATCGGCCAGCAGCTCGACGGCCAGCTCGGCGGCCTCCACGCCGCCGTGGCCGTCGGCCACGGCGACGAGCAGGCCGCCCGGCCCGGCCAGGAAGAGCGCGACGTCCTCGTTCGGATCGACGTGGTCGTAGGGCTTGCGGGCGCCGCCCCGAGAGAGGGCGATGGCCGCGGCTCCCTCGCCGACGCCGGCGACGGCGCCGAGCAGGGTGTGATCGCGTCCCCGCAGCAGGGCGTGGCTCATGCTCTCCTCGGCGGCCGCGCGGCGGCCGGGCCGTGTCGCACTCGACTGGAAGGGGGGCGAGAGGGCGTAGTATACCGGCCGGCTCGGGGAGGAGAATCGAACTGGAGCGTCCCGTCGGCGCAGTGGTGATCGGAGCAGGAGTCCGCGGACGCAGCGTCTACGGCGCCTACGCACTCCGGCAGCCGGATCGGCTCCGCGTGGTGGCGCTGGCCGAGCCCCATCCCGAACGCCGCCAGGCCATGGCCCGGGAGCACGCCCTGGCGTCGGAGGCGGTCTTCGACGACTGGCGCGACCTGCTCGATCGCCCCCGGCGGGCTCCCCTGGCGATCGTCGCGACCGGCGACACCCTCCACGTCGATCCGGCGCTGGCGGCCCTGGAGCGGGGCTACCACCTGCTGCTCGAGAAGCCCATCGCCCCCGAGCCCGTGGGATGCGTGCGCGTGGTCGAGGCCGCCGAGCGTGCGGGCCGGATTCTCCAGATCGGTCACGTTCTGCGCTTCACGGACTTCTACTCGGCCGCCCACGAGATCGTGGCCTCGGGGCAGCTGGGCGAGCTGGTGCACCTGGAGCTGAAGGAGCACGTCGCGACCTGGCACATGGTCCACTCCTTCGTGCGCGGGAAGTTCCGGCGCCGCGAGGAGGCCGCGCCGCTGCTGCTGGCCAAGAGCTGCCACGACCTCGACCTACTCGTCTGGCTCGCGAATCGGCCCCCTCTGCGCGTGGCCTCCTTCGGCGCGCTCTCCGGCTACACGCCGGAGCGCGCGCCCGCCGGTGCCCCCCGGCGCTGCAGCGACGGCTGCCCGGTGCAGGAGAGCTGCCCCCACGACGCCGTGCGCTTCTACCTGGGCCCCGACGAGGCGCTGGCCCGCAGCTTCCCGTGGAGCGACGTGAGCCTCGATCCCTCGCGCGAGGCGCGGCGCCGTGGCCTCGAGGGCGGTCCCTACGGCCGCTGCGTCTACCACTGCGACAACGACGTGGTCGACCACCAGACCGTGGCGGTCGAGCTGGCCGGCGGGGCGACCGCCGCCTTCACGGTCCACGGCCACGCCACGCGCGAGGTCCGCACGCTGCGGGTCACGGGCACCGAGGGCGAGCTGCGGGGCTCGCTGGAGAGCGGCGAGCTCGAGATCTCCCGTCACGGCGCCTTCGAGCTCGAGCGCCGCCGCTTCGACCACACGCCCCTCGGCCACTACGGAGGCGATCGCGGGCTGCTCGAGCACGTGGTCGAGGCCGTGCTCCTGGGGCGAGCCGACGCACGAGCCTCGGGTCGCACCGCCCTGGCGGGCCACCTGCTCGGCTTCGCAGCGGAGCGGGCGCGCCGCCGGGCCTCGGTGGTCGACGTCACCGCCTTCGCCCAGGAGGTGGCGAGGGCCGCCGGAGTGCCGCCGTGAGCGACGACCGGCGCGCCATGCTGCTGCTCGGAGCCGGTCTGGTGGCCGGCATCGCCATGGCCGGATGGGGGCTGGTGCGCTCGGATGCGGCGCCGCCCGGCTCCGATGCCGTGGCCCTGGTGAACGGCGTGGCGATCGGGCGCGAGCAGCTCGCGCGCTTCGCGGCCGCCGTGGCCGCGGAGCGAAAGCAGCTCGAGCTCGAACCCGAGATGCGCCGCCGGCTGCTCGAGCGCATGATCGACGACGAGCTGCTCTTCCAGCGCGCCGAGGCGCTGGGCCTGGCCCGTCACGAGCCCATGGCGAGGCGCGCGATGGTCGCCGCGCTGGTGGCCTCGGTGACCGCGGACGCGGAGGTGGCCGAGCCCAGCGAGGCCGAGAAGCGCCGCTTCTACCGCGAGCACGCCGAGCGCTTCACCCGGCCCGGCCGGCTGCGGGTCGAGGCCGCCTTCGTCTCGGTGCGCCGGCGGCCCGAGGCGCTGGCCCTCGAGCGGGCGCGCGAGATCCGGCGCCGCCTGCTGGAAGGCGAGGACTTCGACGCCCTCCGCCAGGAGCTGGGCGACGACCCGGTGGCCCGGCTGCCCGCCGGTCCGCTCCCGATCGAGACCCTGCGGCGCTACCTGGGCCCCACGGCCGCCAGCGCCGCAGCGCGGCTCCGGCCGGGCGAGGTCGGCGCGCCGGTGCGCGGCGGGGACGGCTACTTCGTGCTGCGGCTGGCTGAGCGGCGCGAGCCGGTGGTCGCGCCCTACGAGGAGATGCTGGAGGAGGTGCGCGGCGAGCTGCTGCGCAGCCGCGGCGACGCTGCGCTGCGCGGCTACCTGGCCGACCTTCGCGAGGACGGAAGCGTCGAGATCCTCGACCCGGCGCTCCTGCCTCCCGAGCCCGGCGCCTGATGCGCGGCGCCGCGCTCGTGCTGGTCGGGCTGGCTCTGCTGGGCTCCGGGAGCGCTGCCGGTCACGGTCGCTCGACCTCCACCTCCTCCTGGAAGCTCTCCGCCGAAGGGGCCCGGGTGGTGCTCCGCGTACAGCTCGCAGATCTCCAGCGCTCGCTGCCGCGCCTCGCGGGGGTCACGGTCGAGCGGCTGGTGGCGGAGCCGGAGCTGCGGGCCGAGGCGGCCGGCTACCTGGTCGGCCACCTGCGCCTCTGGCGGGCCGGCCGGCCCTGCTCGGTGCCGGAGGCGCCGGCGGTTGCGCCCGCTGCGGATCCGAGCCACCTCTCCTTCGTGTGGCGCATCGCCTGCCCGCCGCTCTCCGGTGAGCTGCAGATGCGCATCGATCCCTTCCTGGAGGCGCTGCCCAGCCACCTGCACCTCGCGCGCTTCGAGGGCCTGCCGGGCGGGGTCGTCGAGCGGGTCTTCGTGCTCGACGCCGAGAGCTTTGCGCTGGCCGCGGGCGACGCCTCGCAGCACGCCGGCTCGGGCCTGCTCGACTACCTGCGGCTGGGCGTCGCCCACATCGCGACCGGCTTCGACCACCTGCTCTTCCTGCTGGCGCTGCTGCTGGTGGGCGCGTCCCTGGCCGAGGTCGCCACCCTGGTCACCGGCTTCACCGTCGCCCACAGCGTGACCCTCGCCGCCGGCGTGCTCGGCTGGCTGGCGCCGCGGCCCGCGGCCGTGGAGGCCCTGATCGGC
>CAZYOL010000238.1:0-7057 GCA_964649065.1 uncultured Spirochaetales bacterium | reverse complement strand
ACCAGAGTCTGACTTCGCTCGCCTGCGGCTCGCTGCGCGCTTCGCTTGCTAGTCGTACACGGCGTCGACGTGCCAGGCCCGGCGGACGTAGTCGAAGCGAATGCGCAGCACGCTGCCGTCCTCGGTCTGGATGTCGTAGTGATCGAATGCGAAGCGCCGCTCGCGAGACCACCAGCCCCCGGTGGTGCGCCAGGGGCCCGCGGCGTGGACGATGGCGCCGCGGCTCACGGCGCTGCGCAGCCACACCGGGCGCCCGCCGGCCAGACGCACCTCGGCCGGCGCGGGCGGACGCAGCGCGCGCAGGGCCAGCACGGGGGCGTCCGGAGACGGCGCGTCGGAGGGCGCGGGCCGGGAGCGACCGGCGACCCGGAAGGGAGCCAGGCCGAAGTCGTCCGGATGGTGCGAGTCGGCGACCTCCGGTGCGCCGACCTGGCCGCTGCCGCACAGCGCCTCCAGCTCGGCCAGGGTGCGGCCGAGGGCGGCCGGCGCCGGACCGGCGGGGCGGAACAGGTCGAGCTGGTCGGGGCGCAGGCTGCAGCCCTCGGTATCGATCTGCGCGCCGAGCACCGCCGCCTCCGGAGGCCTCGCCTCGAGGGCGTGGCACAGCAGCCGTACCAGGACCCGCAGGTCCTGGGTCGGTGCCGACACGCCGACGCGTCGCGAGTCGCGCCGGCCGCCGTCGAGGTGGAGCAGCAGGCCGAGATCGCCACAGGCCAGGTGGCGGATCTCGAGTCTCGCCAGCAGCCGTGACAGCACGCCCTGGAGGGCAAAGGCCAGGGCCTCCAGGCGCTCGATCGGGTGCTCCAGGTCTGCGCTCTCGACCAGCCGCGCCGCGCTCGGGACGGGCAGCGGGGTCTCGTGCTCCAGGCCCCGCGCCCGGTCGGCCAGGCGCAGGGCGCCCGGCCCCAGGCGGTCGGCCAGCGCGGCCCGCGGCAGCCGCAGCAGGTCGCGCACGCGCCGTACGCCGAAGCGTGTCAGGGCTTCGGCCAGGGCGTCGTCCGGGTCGAGCACGTCGACGGGCAGGGGGTCGAGAAAGGCGCGCTCCGCGTCCGGGGCCAGCACCCGGCAGGCGCCGGGCTCGTCGAGGCAGCGGGCCGCGATCCGAGCGACACCGCGCGACGATGCCACGCCGACCGTGCCCGCCAGCCCGACCCGCTGGGCCCGCTCGGCGAGGGCCGTGGCCAGGCCCGACTCGGAGCGGAACAGGCTCGCGGTGCCCCGGGCGTCGAGAAAGACCGAGACCTCGGCCGCCCGCGCACCGGTGGCGGGCGGGGCCAGCGCGGCGCGCGGGGAGACCGAGACGGCCACGTCCAGCAGTGCGGCCCGCGCCGCGCGCTCCAGCTCCGGGGAGCGGACGCGGACCACGAGCTCGCCGCACACGGCGCGCGCGTGGGGGACCGTGCTCCAGGCGCGTACGCCGCGCGCGCAGGCCTCCGGGGAGGCCGCCAGGATCTCGGCGCGCGGGCCCGAGCCGGCGGCGATGGCGAGGGGGCGTCCCGCCAGCTCGGGCTGCGAGCGCAGCGCCGCGGCGAGGGGCAGGTCCGGCACGCGCAGGCACGCCGTGCGCATCGGCTCACGCGGCGTTCGCCCGCAGGCGCAGTGAGGTGCGACAGGCACCGGGGAGGCCCCGGTGGCGCACCAGGTCGACCTCGATCTCGAGCCCCTCGAAGAGCAGAGGCGGACCCGAGAAGCGCGCGCGGGCCGGGCGCATCTCCAGGGCGAGCTCGGCGTAGGGGCCGGCGATCCGCTGGGCCGCGAGCACCACCAGCGCCGCCTGCGAGGCCGAGGCAGCGCGTGCGAGGCGGGGCCAGACGGAAGGCGCGGCGCGCAGCTCGGGCCGGGTGAGATCGAGCAGTACCGCGGCGAAGCCGTCGGTCTCGAGCAGGCGTTCGCAGCAGCGCAGGGCCTCGCTCGGGCCGGGCGCCCGCACCCAGAGGAGCTGCTCGAGCCGGGTGCCCGCGGCGGCGGCGGAGGCCGGGTCGAAGCCGTCGGCCGCGTCGACCAGGGCGCCGACCTGCTGGGAGTGGCTCAGCCGGGCCAGCAACGCGTGGGCGACGGAGGTGCGACCCGACGAGACGGGCCCGGCGATCTCGCTCAGGCGTCCGCGGGGAAAGCCGCCAGCCAGCAGCCGGTCGAGCTCCGGCAGGCCCGTGGCCAGGCGCGGTCGATCGGCGCCGCCGGCCGCCGCCCCCGCTCCTCGGCGCAGCCAGGGCCCCAGGTCTCGTAGCAGGGACTCGACCCGATCGGCGGCGTCGGGAGGGCCGTCGGCCTCTCGCGGCGGTCGGCACGGGTCGCCGCCCGCTCGGCGCGGATCGGTGCCCGGCGGGCGCGGACGCAGGTCCGCTGCCGTGCTGGCGCACGTCCCGTGTCGGGGAGAGGGGGACACCCGAGGACTTTCGTCTTTTTTTCGCCTCCCGTCAAGCGGGGGCGGGCGGGGCTAGAGCGCCGCCTCGTCGAGCTCTCCGGTGCGGATGCGCGTGGCCGAGAGGATCGGCGTGACGAAGATCTTTCCGTCGCCGAGCTTGCCCGTCGCGGCGGCCCGGACGATCGCCTCGAGGGCCGGCTCCGCCTGCACGTCCGCAACCGCCACCTCGATCTTCAGCTTGGCCACGAAGTCCACCTGGTACTCGGCGCCGCGGTAGATCTCGGTGTGGCCCTTCTGGCGTCCGAAGCCTTTCACCTCGCTGATCGTCATGCCGGTGACGCCGACGCGGCCGAGCGCATCCCTCACCTCGTCCAGCCGGAAGCTGTTCACGATGGCCTCGATCTTCTTCACCGAGCCGCTCCGACCCGACGCATGGGCTCTCCGCGCTCGAGGCTCCGGACCTAGCGCCCCTGGATCTCCAGCAGCTCCACCTCGAAGTGCAGGGTGGCATTCGGCGGGATCGCGGGCGGGTAGCCCCGGGCGCCGTAGGCGATCTCGGGCGGGCAGACGAGCTTGGCCTTGCCGCCCACCTTCATCTTCTGCACCCCCTCGGTCCAGCAGGGGATCACGCCGTTCAGCGGGAAGCGGGCCGGCGACCCGCGCTCCACGCTGCTGTCGAAGACCTTTCCGTCCGGGAAGGTGCCGTGGTAGTGGACCAGCACCACGTCGGTGGACAGCGGGCTCGGTCCGCTCCCCTCCTTCAGGTGGGTGATCTCCAGGCCCGAGCCCGGTGTGTCGCCACTCATCAGGATCTCCTCGCCGTCGGCTCCTCCTCCCGAACAGGCCACGAGGATCCAGGCAAGGGCGAAGGCGGTGATATGGCGCAAGTGTTCTACTCCTCGATCACGGCTTCGTAGAGCCGCAGCTGCGGGGGGCCCTGGAGCACGCCCTCCGGGGTGCGTGCCTGGGCATGGGCCTTCCGGAAGACCTCGGACCGGGTCCAGTCCTCGAAGGCCCGACGACTCTCCCAGGTCGAGTGGGAGATATAGACTCCCGGCTCCTCTCCGCGCAAGAGGGCGAAGCGCAGGAAGCCCGGAACCTCCGCCAGGAAGCTCTCGCGCTGGCGCCAATGGGCCTCGAAATCGTCGCTCCGCTCCGGCGCGACGGTGAACTGGTTCATGGCAACGAATCGGCCCATGGGGCTCTCGCTCCTCCTGTGGCGCCGTTAGAATAGCCGGATGCGCCTGCTCCACACGATGCTCCGGGTCCGAGACCTGGACGAGACGCTCCGCTTCTACACCGAGATGTTCGGCATGAAGCTCCTGCGCCGGAAGGATTTCCCGGCCGGCGAGTTCACCCTGGCCTTCGTGGGCTACGGGGACGAGTCCGAGCATACGGTCCTGGAGTTCACCCACAACTGGGGCGAGCGCGACTACCAGCTCGGCGACGCCTACGGACACATCGCCCTGGGCGTCGACGACATCTACGCAGTCTGCGCGCGGCTCCGCGAGCGCGGCGCGAAGATCGTCCGGGAGCCCGGTCCCATGAAGCACGGCAGCACGGTCATCGCCTTCGTCGAGGACCCCGACGGCTACAAGGTGGAGCTGATCGAGGAAGGAAGCCGCGCCTCGTGAGGGCCGCCGCCGTGCTCGCGGGCCTCGGCCTCGCCGCTGGCGCCCTCGGCTCCAGCGGATGCGTCTCCGGCCTCGCCAAGGGCGTCACCCAGGGCGTGCTGGAGAGCCGCTCCAAGGCCGAACGCCCCGACGAGCGGCGCTGCTACGTGCAGGGCGCCGCCTTCGACGGCCTGGAGGCCTACATGCGGCGCCAGGAGCGCATCGCCGACGAGGGCGGCGAAGGTCCGGTGCTGAAGGTGCTGATGGTGCACGGCATCGGCAGCCACGAGCCGGGCTATGCCACGCGCCTGGCCGAGAACCTGGCGCGGCTGCTCTCGCTCTCGCGCGTGGAGGCCCGCTTCCGCGAGTTCCGGCTGGCCAGCGGCAACCTGCCCGACGCAGAGCTCGGCTCGCTGCGCGTGCGGCGCTTCCTCAGCCGCGACGACCGCCGCGAGATGCTCTTCTACGAGCTCACCTGGGACTCGATCGTCGAGGAGGAGAAGCACGACATCGACTTCGACAACTCGGGCGACTACTCCTTCCGCCGGACGCCGCTCAACAACACCATGAAGCGCTTCGTCAACGAGACGGTGCCCGACGTGATGATGTATCAGGGCAGCTCCGGCGAGCCCATCCGCATCTCGGTGGGGACCGCGCTCTGCTTCATGTTCAGCTACGACTGGGCCTCGCTTCCCCAGGGAGACACCCAGCTCTGTGCCCCGGACCGGGACGAGGCCGACGAGCGCTTCCTGCGCTACACGGCCGACGACTACGCCTTCATCACTCACAGCCTGGGCAGCCGCGTGATGACCGACTCGCTGCAGAGCATCGCCCAGCAGCTCGGCGAGGTGGACGATCCCCTGGTGCTGGAGCGTATGCGCGGCATTCGCGGGCGCCGGATTCCGGTCTTCATGCTCTCGAACCAGCTCCCGCTGCTGCAGCTCGGGCAGCCGCTGCCGGAGGTGGCCGGCGCGATCGATGCCATCTGCAGCCCCGGGGCGCCGCGCAGGGCCGAGCGCCTCTTCGACGAGGTGGCCCTGATCGCCTTCAGCGATCCCAACGATCTGCTGTCCTACGCGCTTCCCGCCGGCTACATCGAGAAGCACCTCGACTCGCGCATGTGTCCGACCGTGGTGAACGTCATCGTCAACGTGGCGCAGATCATCAACGTCGCGGGCCTCACCCAGCTGGCCAATCCGGCCACGGCGCATCTGGCCTACGAGAACGACGAGCGCGTGCTGTCGCTGATCACGGGCGGGATCGGCAGCCCGGATACGGCGCCGATCGTCGAGGAGCGCTGCGAGTGGATCGAGCTCTTCTGAGCCGCCGGCCCTAGCGGGGCGGCGCGTCGCGTACCCGCACGCGGCGTCCTCGGATCTCCAGTCGGCCGGCTGCGAAGAGGCGGATGGCCTCGGGGACCAGCCGGCGTTCCAGGGCCTGCACCCGCTCGGCCAGGCTCTGCGGGGTGTCGTCCTCGCGCACCGGAACGGCCTCCTGCAGGATGATCGGCCCGCTGTCGTAGGCCTCGTCCACGAAGTGCACGGTGGCGCCGCTCAGCTTCACGCCGGCTTCCAGCACGGCCTGGTGGACGCGCAGGCCGTAGAAGCCGCGTCCCGAGAAGGCGGGGATCAAGGCCGGGTGGACGTTGATGCAGCGGCCCACGTAGCGGCCGCGCAGCTCGAAGGGGGAGAGGAAGCCCAGCAGCGCGACCAGCTCGGGATCGTGGCGATCGAGGTGGGCGTGGATGGCGTCGTTGAAGGCCTCGACGTCGGGGTGGTCGCGGCGAGGCACGGCGTAGGCCGGAATGCCGCGCGCTTCCGCGCGGGCCAGGCCCCCGGCCCCTGCCCTGGAGGAGAGCACGGCGACCACCTGCGCCGGCACCTCGCCGGCCTCGATGCGCTCACACAGGTTCTCCAGGCTGCTGCCCGCGCCGGAGAGCAGCACGGCGATGCGCAGCGGGCCGCCCGCGGGCCTCATCCGGAGGTGAGTTGCTCGAAGACCTGGCGCGTGGCGGGGCTCTTGTTGAGGGTGTAGAAGTGGATCCCGGGGACGCCGCGCTCGAGCAGCTCCCGACACTGGAGCGTGGCCCAGCGGACGCCCAGCTCCAGGGTCGCGGCGTCGTCGTCCTCCACGGCCGAGAGCTGCTCCGCCAGCTCTCCGGGAATCTTGGCTCCCGAGAGCGAGGCCATGCGCCGCACGTTCTGGGCGCTGATGATGGGCATGATGCCCGGCACGATCGGAACCTCGATTCCGGCCGCCCGGGCCCGCCCGACGAAGTCGAAGAAATCCCGGTTCTCGAAGAAGAGCTGGCTGATCAGGAAGTCCGCGCCCGCCTGCACCTTGTTCACCAGGTGACGGAGATCCTCCTCGGGGCTGCTGGCCAGCACGTGGGTCTCCGGGTAGCAGGCGGCGCCCAGGCACAGGTCGTAGCGGGCACGCACGAAGGAGACGAGCTCGTTGGCGTAGGTGAAGGCGCCCGGTGGGGCCGCGTAGCCCTCCGGGCGGTCGCCGCCCAGGGCCAGCACGTTCTCGATGCCCGCGGCGGCCAGGCGGTCGAGGGTCTCGGCCAGGGCCTCGGGCCCCGAGCCGATGCAGGAGAGGTGGGCCATGGCCGTGATTCCCAGCTCCTGCTGGATCTGGGCCACCAGCTCGACGGTCTTGCGCCGCGTGGAGCCTCCGGCCCCCCAGGTGACGGAGACGAAGCCGGGCCCGAGCTGCTTCAGCTCTCCGATGCTGCGGTAGAGCAGCTCATAGCCCTTCTCCGTCTTGGGCGGGAAGAACTCGAAGGAGAAGACGGGCTCGGCCCGGGCGTAGAGCTCGGCGATACGCATGTCGGGCAGTCTACCACCCGCCCCGCCCATTGACGCTCCGCGCCGAGACGGCGAGACTGCGCGATCCGGAGGTCAGGATGTCGATACTCGTCTCGGGCTCGGTGGCGCTCGACCACATCATGGTCTTTCCCGACCGCTTCAAGAACCACATCCTGCCCGACAAGCTCCACATCCTGAACGTCTCCTTCAACATCGAGAGCCTGAAGACCCACTTCGGAGGCGTGGCGGGCAACATCGCCTACCACCTG
>CAZYOL010000237.1:0-7072 GCA_964649065.1 uncultured Spirochaetales bacterium | reverse complement strand
CCAGCCCGCGCACAGCGACAGGGCGACGCGCCCTCCCATCGAGTAGCCGAGCAGGTGGCAGGGCTCGGCAGAGGCCGCCGCGAGAACAGCCAGCACCTGTTCGCAGCAGCGCTCCATGCCGTAGTGGCAGGTCTCGAAGGGGGCGTCGCTCGCGCCGTGGCCGACCAGATCGACGCGCAGGGTGCGCCAGCGATCTCGCAGACCGGCAGCCGCGCCGGCCAGTCCGCGCGCGGAGCCGGTGAAGCCGTGGAGCATCGCCAGGGCCGGACCCCGGCCGTCTCCGAAGGCCCGGATGCGCACGCCGCCGACGCGAGCCTCGTAGCTCGCCGGCCGGCTCACGCCGGGGCCTCCAGCCCGACGAGCGACGCCGCCACCGCGCGCTGCAGCTCGCGGTGGTGGGCGACGTTGCGATCGCGGTCCACGGGAAGCTCCACCACGCTGACCCCGGCGGAGGCCAGCCCCTCCTTCACGGCCGCTCGGAAGTGCTCCCAGGAGCCCGCTCGCACGTGGCTCGCGCCGTAGCCTCGCGACAGCTCGCCCAGGTCCGCGCCGTGCCGCACCCGGAACAGCTCCTCGAAGGCCCCTGCCTCGGCGTGCTCCGCCACCGGAAGATACGAGAAGATGCCCCCACCTTCGTCGTTCACGACCACGACGACCAGCGAGAGCCCGTGCCGGCCGGCGGCGAGCAGCCCGCCGGCGTCGTGGACGAAGGCCAGGTCACCGGTCAGCAGGACCACGGACTCCGGTCCGGCCGCCGCGGCCCCCGCGGCGCAGGAGAGCATGCCGTCGATGCCGTTGGCGCCGCGGTTGCACAGCACCCGCAGCGATCGCGTGGAGACCGGGAGGAAGGCGTCCAGATCGCGCACCGGCATGCTGTTCGACACGTAGAGCAGGCCGGGCTCGGGCAGCGCCTGGGCCAGCTCCCGGACGGCGCGGGGGGAGAGCAGTGCGTGCTGGCCGGCCAGCTCCCGCTCCAGGACCCATTGGCTGCGGGCCTCGGCCTCGCGGAAGCGCTCGCCCCAGTCCCGGTCCCGCGCGCCGCTCGACTGCAGCCGCCGCGCCAGGGCCAGACAGAAGTGGGTGGGATCCACGCGCAGCAGCTCGGAGGCCAGGTGGCTGGGATCCTCGTAGGCTCCCTCGGGGTCGGCGATCCACAGCTCGCGGGGCGGCCGTCGCTCGAGCCACTCGCGCAGCACCTTGCTGGTCGGTGGAGCGCCGATGCGCAGCACCAGATCCGGGGCGACGGAGTCGGCGAAGGCCCGGTCGCGCAGGAAGAGGTCTGCGGCTCCGAGCACCGCCCCGGAGCTGCAGTGGCTCCCGCAGCGCAGCTGGGAGGTCGGCTCGGCGAGGATCGGCCAGCCCGTCGCCTCGGCCAGCAGCGCCACCGCCTCGCCCAGATCCGGCTCGCCCGGATGCGGCCCGCAGGCGATCAGGCCCCGCGGTCGCTGCGCCGCGACGGCGGCCCAGCGATCGACCTCGTCGGGCGCCGGAAGCCGCGCGCGTCGAGCCGATCGTGTGTAGGGATCGGCGCCGCGGCCGCGCCGCGCGAGGGCGCTCAGGGCCTCGACGTCGCGCGGGCGGGCGCGCGGATCCAGGGGGTCGCGGAAGGGCAGATTCAGGTGGACCGGGCCCGCGGGCGGTCCCGCGGCCTCCGCCACGGCCCGGCAGGCGAGGGCGCGGGCGTAGCGCAGGATCGCATCTCCGTCCTCGGGGAGCGCCGCCTCCGCGAACCAGCGCACGTGGGTGCCGAAGAGCCGCAGCTGGTCGATGGTCTGGCCGGCGCCCCACTCGCGCAGCTCCGGGGGCCGGTCGGCCGTCAGCACGACGAGGGGCACGCGCGCGTAGTGCGCCTCGACGACGGCCGGCAGGAAGTTTGCGGCGGCCGTCCCGGAGGTGCAGACCAGGGCCACGGGCGCGCGGCTGGCCTTGGCGAGGCCGAGGCCGAAGAAGGCTGCCGAGCGCTCGTCGACCTGGGACCAGCAGCGCAGCCCGGGCTCGGCGGCGGCGGCCAGGGCCAGCAGGGCCGAGCGCGAGCCGGGGCACACGCAGACGTGTCGGACGCCTGAGCGCGCCAGCTCGGAGACGAGGGCTGCGGCGAAGGCCGAGCCCGGGTTCGGGGCCGACTCGACGGGCTGCATCTCAGATCTCCAGCAGCTGCAGCAGCAGGGCGCGCAGCTTGAGGCGCGTCTCGCGCAGCTCGGCCTCGGGTCGCGAGCCCGCCACGATGCCCGCGCCCGCGTAGAGGAAGGCCTCGGCGCCCCGGATCAGGGCAGAGCGCAGCGCCACCACGAACTCGCCCTCGCCGTCGGGCGCCAGGAAGCCGACGGGACCTGCGTAGAGGCCGCGCGACAGCTGCTCCTCCTGGCCCAGCCACTCGAGGGCCCGCTCCCGGGGCTCACCGGCGACCGCCGGCGTCGGGTGCAGGCGCCCGACCAGGTCGAGCAGCGAGACGCCGGGGCGCAGGCGACCGCGGATCGGCGTCTCCAGGTGCTGGATGCCCTCCAGGCGCAGCACGCGAGGCGACTCGGGCGCCGCCAGCCCTTCGCAGCTGCCGGCCAGGGCGCGGCGCAGGGCGCGCACCACGATCTCGTGCTCGGCCTGCTCCTTCTTGCTCTCCCGCAGCTCGCGGGCCAGGCGCGCGTCCTCCTCGGGACCGCGGCCGCGCGGCGCCGAGCCCGCGACCGCCGCCGTCTCGACGCGACCGTCGCAGACGCGCACCAGGCGCTCCGGAGTCGCGCCGAGGAAGGTCGCGTCCTCGCGGCCGAGCGCGAAGCTCGCGCAGGTGGGATAGCTGCTGCGGAGCGAGCGGAGCAGCTCGGCGGTCGGGAAGTCGCAGCGGCCGCTCAGCTGGACCTCCCGGGCGATGACCACCTTCTCGAGCTCTCCCGCGGCGATCGCCTCGAGCGCCAGCGCCACCCGAGCCCGGTAGTCGGCCAGCGAGCGCTGCGGCGCCAGGCGGTAGTCCGGCGCCGGCTCGTCGGCGGTCTCCAGGGCGTCGCCCCCGCGCGAGGCCGCCGGCGCCTCGCTGCGGGCTCGCAGCTCCCGGCAGAGCTCCGCGACGTCCGAGTCGGGAAGCACCGCTGCCACCTCGCAGCGCCAGCTCGAGCCGCCGCGCCGAATGCGCAGGCGGCGCGGCAGCACCAGCCGCCCCGGAGCCCAGGCCCGCCACGGGCCCTCCGCCGTCGGATCGTCGGAGAAGGTGAAGCCGCCGACCAGATACGGTCCGCCGCGCCAGCCGCCGGCGTCCCCGGCCACGTGCAGCGCGGAGAAGAGCTCGCGGGCCTGGCGGGCCGCCTCCCGGAAGCGCCCGCCACCCCGGGTCTCCACCACCGCGGCGGCGCCGCGGCTGCGGATCGACAGGCCCTCGGCGGGTCGGTCGAGAAGGAAGCGCTCGCCGGGCGCGCCCTCGAAGGGATCGGCCGCCTCGGGGGGCAGCGGGACCCGCAGCGCCGTGAAGGCCGGCGCCCCCCGCTGCCGCGCCGCGTCCCGCGCGGCCTCGACCGCGGACTCGAGCCCGGCGTAGAGCTGCGGCCCGGGGATCACGGCCTCTCCAGGCGGACGCCCGTCCAGACCTGCACGGCGCCCAGCAGCAGCGTGCGGCGCTCCACGGCCTCGAAGCCGGCGCTCGCGATCTGATCGCGCAGCTCCGGCGTCTCGGGCAGGTAGTGGGTGCTCTGGGGTAGATAGCGGTAGGCCCCGCGGTCCGAGAGCCAGCCGCCCAGCCACGGCACCACGCGATCGAAGTAGAGGGAGTGGGCGCTGCGCAGGAAGGCCCCACTCGGGCGGTCGACCTCGAGCAGCCCGAAGCGGCCGCCGGGCGCCAGCACCCGCGCCATCTCGGCGAAGACGGCCGGCAGCGACACGAAGTTGCGCAGGGCGAAGCCGCAGGTGAGCACGCTGGCCCAGGCATCGGGGAGGGGCAGGGCGGTGGCGTCGGCCTGCACGAAGGCCGCCCCGATGCGCCGGCGGACGGCGCCGCGCAGCATCTCTCCCGCGAAGTCGAGCCCCACGGCCTGGGCTCCGCGCGCCCGGGCCAGCTCGGTGAAGTCGCCGGTGCCGCAGGCGAGGTCGACGAGTCGATCGCCGGCGCCGACGCCGATCGCGTCCAGCGTCTCGCGCCGCCAGCGCTGGTCCATGCCGCCCGTCATGATCCGGTTCACCCGGTCGTAGCGCGGGGCGATCCGGTCGAACATCGAGCGCACGGCGGTCCGCTTCTCGGCGGCGGCGGGCAGAGCGTCTAGCGCCACGAGACGTCCACCTCGAGGCGCCGCGCCTCGGTTGCCTCGAGGGCTGCGCGCAGGTCATCGGACTCCTCGCGGCTGCGCAGGCGGTTCAGGGCTCGATACACCAGCGTGCGCTGGAAGTGCACCGCGACCAGGCGCGTGACCTGTGGCAGCAGGCGGCGGAAGACGGCGGTGATGGCCTCGACGTCGTCGGCGGCGGGCCCGCTCTTGCGGACGTGCTCGTCGAAGAGATCGATGGCGCTGTCACACACCGACTGCACCTCCGCCGCGTGGCGCACGGCCAGCTCGAGCAGGCGCTGCAGCGGGAAGCCGGCCTCCAGCAGCGCCAGGCCGGCCCGGGCCAGCTCCAGGTCGGCCTCGCCGAAGCGCTCCTCGCCGCTGACGCGCAGCGGCTCCAGCAGCCCCGCCTCTTCCGCTGCGCGGATCAGCGGCTCCGGCACTCCCGACTCGGCGGCCAGCTCCGCGCGGGAGAGGGTTCGCGCCCCGGCGCTCTGCTCCAGCAGCGCCGAGGCCAGCCGGGCCTCGTCCTGGACCCGCTGGTCCAGCAGCTGGCGGATCTGGGCGAGCGTGAAGCCCCGCTGCTGCAGGTCGCGGATGCGCCGCAGCCGACCCAGGTGCGAGTCGTCGTAGATGGCGACGCGGCCTGCCCGGCGCGGCGCGTGCAGCAGGCCGCGCCCCTGGTAGAAGCGCAGGGTGTCGACCCGCAGGCCCGCCGCCTGCGCCAGCTGCTCCACTCGATAGTCCACCCGATTACTATAGGAGTGCCTACTCGAATATACAAGCCCTTGTCCTGGAAACGGAAATCCCCGAGGCTGCGGGAGGCGCCGTGAATCCGAACCGATCACCCGGCCGAAGCCACGGCCGAGGAGGCAGGGCATGACCCGAGCCAGCGCAGGGCTGGCGCGCGCAGCGACCGCCTGGGCCGAGCGCGGGCTCCTGCCCGATGCCTGGGTGCGCTGGGGGATTCGGCGCATGCTCGCGGAACGGCTCGCGGAGCTCGACCGCGACCCCGGCGCGACGCAGCGCTTCGTGGCCGGGCTGGCCGACGCCCCCGTGGCGCCCAGCCCCGACTCCGCCAACGCCCAACACTACGAAGTGCCCCCGGCGTTCTTCCGGCAGGTCCTGGGGCCGCGGCTCAAGTACAGCGCCTGTCTCTACCCGACGGGTCGCGAGAGCCTGGCCGAGGCCGAGGAGGCCATGCTGGCGCTCAGCTGCGAGCGGGCCGGACTCGACGACGGCATGCGGGTGCTCGACCTGGGCTGCGGCTGGGGCTCGCTGTCGCTGTGGATCGCCGAGCGCTATCCCGCCTGCCGCGTGCTGGCCGTCAGCAACTCGAAGGCCCAGCGCGAGCACATCCAGGCCGAGCGGGATCGCCGCGGGCTCCGGGGCGTCGAGGTGCTCACGGCAGACGCCAACGGCTTCGAGCCCGGGGGCCGCTTCGACCGGGTGCTCTCGGTCGAGATGTTCGAGCACCTGCGCAACTGGCCCCGCATGCTCTCGCGCATCGCCGGGTGGCTCGAGCCGGAAGGCCGCCTCTTCCTCCACTTCTTCTCCCACGAGCGCCACGCCTACCCCTTCGAGACCCAGGGGGCGGGCACCTGGATGGCCCGCAACTTCTTCACGGGCGGCATGATGCCCAGCCACGGCCTGCTTCCCTCCCTGGATGCGGAGCTGCGGGTCGAGGCGGCCTGGCGCATCGAGGGGGGCCACTACGCCCGCACCTGCAACGACTGGCTCCGGCAGCTCGACGCGCGACGGGAGGACGCGCTGGAGGTGCTGCGGGCGGCGCCCGATCCGATCGCCGCCGGCCTGGCGCTCAGCCGCTGGCGCCTGTTCTTCCTGGCCTGCGCCGAGCTCTTCGCCTTCGGCGGCGGTCGCGAGTGGGGCGTCTCGCACTACCGGCTGGCGCCGCGCGGGGAGGGCGTGTGAATCTCGCGCTCGCTTTGCGACCCGACGCCGAGCCCGTAAGCTCCCCACACCTCGCCCGAGGGGGTCCGGTGTCGGAAAGCCAAGCGAGCCCGGTGCTTCCCCGTGTCGCCCTCGGCGACGAGGGCGCCGTGAAGGAGTGCCTCGACCGCTACGGGGGTCTGGTGTGGTCGCTGGCGCGGCGCTGGATCCGCAGCCGCGAAGAGGCCGAGGACGCGGTCCAGGAGATCTTCATCTCGGTCTGGCGCAGTGCCGGGCGCTTCGATGCCTCCCGCTCCTCCGAGGCGACCTTCGTCGCCACCATCGCGCGGCGGCGTCTGATCGACCGGCTGCGCGCCGCCGGCACGCGGCCCCAGGCGGTTCCGATGGAGGACGCCGGAGTCCTGCGCGACGAGCACTCGTCGGCGGCGCGGGCCGATGCCTCGCTCGACCTGGCCCGCGTGGAGGAGGCGCTGGCCGGGATGCGGCCGGAGCAGCGCCAGGTGCTCGAGCTGGCCGTGGTCGGCGGCCACTCGCACTCGCAGATCGCGAGCCACACCGGGCTGGCCCTCGGCACCGTCAAGACCCACGTGCGGCGCGGCCTGATCCGGATTCGCGAGCGGCTGGAAGCGGGGGGCCCGCGATGAGCGATCGGCTGCTGGAGCTGCTCGCCGAGCGCGCCACCGAGGGGCTGGGCGACGGCGCAGAGCACGAGCTCGAAGCCCTGCTGCGCGAGGAGCCGGAGACCGATGCGGAGGCCCTGGACCGCGCCGCGGCCGCCCTCGACCTGAGCCTCGTGCGCTGGGTGGACGAGCCCCTGCCGGCCGAGCTGCGCGGTCGGATCGAGTCCGAGGCCCGCGCCTTCTTGCGCGAGGGGCGCCGGGCGGCGGCCCACGCCGAGCGAGCGGGGCGCCCGGCGGCCC